>NZ_MVEC01000016.1:0-140352 GCF_002006735.1 Spirosoma sp. 209
CGGGTCTATGAACGGAGCGGCATCAAGATGAAAGCCTACGTGGCGGTTCAGAAGCGGTTGCTGCTGATGGCCTACGCCTTGTGGCGTCACGGGGTCGCTTACGACCCTTTGTATTTAGCGAACCGAACTGGTCAGGCAAAAAAAATAGTCCCGACCGGCGGGACTACCCAGGATCAAGTGGCCGAAGCCGAGTTGTCCTACTTGTAGTCCAAAGATATGAAAATAATCCTAACGTAAAACTTGACTTTCACGACAGTACCAGCAGGAGTTTACCCCGCCGAATGGGCTCCCCCTTTAGGGGGCTGGGGGGTGTAAAATTGGCTGTCTGAGTGGTTTTAACGGCTTAACCGACTTGCCCAAACACCTCCGGGAGACCGGGGTTAGTTTGTTGAGCCAATGAAAGTCAGAAAACGCCTGCCCAGCCTGCGCTAAAAACTGATGTTTCCTGTCCTTCCCCTTGGTGAGTTGCGACCTGAGGTCGTCAAACTCAGCTCCTGAGCTCGGCGGGGCCGTTTCTGAATGTAATCAGCGTGTTCATCGAATCGTCAGGTTGTCTTGTTTGTCTTGTACTGTGGGGCATTTGCGTTGGCTACCAGCACACGCCAGATTAGTGGCCGTTCTGCCTCCAGATTAGTACATCCTGTCGGCAGGCCCTATGACGGCTTGTCGTTCCAACCAGACCAGGCCACCAATCACCAGTATCTCCAGCGCGAAATACGCGAGACCCAGCCCCGTCAGGTCGCCGTAACGCCAGATAACCAGGCCCGCCGTAACGCAGCAGTACACCCCGTTCGCTACCGATAGAATAGCCATCAGGAGCCGCCAGCGCAGGCCGGCGAACCAGAAGCAACAGGCCGAGTACAGTGCCAGGCCAGAGGCTGGTGCAGCCAGCCCCCGCAGGATAGACGCTGGCATCCCGATGTATTTTTCGAGGGGTATCAGGACGGCCAGCAGCGTACATACCGTCAGGCACGCTCCCAGGCTGTCAAACAGAAACAGCCGCTTAGGGTTTCGGATACGTTTGCGGAATGGTTGCATGCGGCTGCTCATCTTTCTGAAACTCCAGAATATCACCCGGCTGGCAGTTCAGGGCATGACAGATGGCTTCGAGTGTGCTGAACCGGATGGCTTTGGCCTTGCCTGTTTTCAGGATAGACAGGTTTGATACCGTCAGATCGACCCTGGCAGACAGTTCGTTGAGCGACATCTTCCGTTTAGCCATCATGACGTCGAGGTTTATATTGATTGGCATGTACTATACAGTCAGGTCGTTTTCGGTTTGCAACTCGGTGCCTTTCCTGAAGACGATGGCAATGATGTAGATGACCCCGGCAAAGAACAGTATCTCGCCCGCCCCATAATTGGCAGGTATGTCAACACCCCGTTTCATCAGCCAGTCGCTGCTTCCGTTGGCAATCATAGCCAGAATACCAGCGCCCAAAGCCGTATGACTGATGGCTGCAATTAGCGTGCTAATGTCGGGGTTGAACGGTTTGGCGAGGTCGAACTTCATAAAGATTTTGACCACCAGATAAGCGATGTAGGCTTTCAGGCCATTCAACGCGATAATCAGCAAGGCCATATGGACGTAATACCACAGGTTGTAGTTATAGAGTTCCGATAAATTCAGGCCCATGTAGAGGTCGCGGGTCCCGGCCGGACTCACGAAGAGGCTAACGGAAAACGAAAACAGGAGGGCACCGGTTTTGATACAGAGACCAATGAAGATGATCCAGAAAAGCACATTCATGATTTTCAGAACCGTTATGTTCGTGGTTGACATTTGCGCTTATGGTTGATTAGGCAGCAAGTATCACTAATCATTTATTGATAAACAATAAAAATTTGATGAATGGCAATTAATTTAGATAGGCGTTTTATTTGAAGGTGGTAACCTGACTGGGAATTTATGGAAAGGACTGGTGGTGCGGTCGGATATCAATTACCAGCGATACGCCGGTTTGTCGGGCGGGTTTAACCAGCCGTATGCGCTCTGAAACGCCAGCCTTACCCAGCGGCTGTTCAAGCGTCAGAACGGCGAGCTGAAGCGGTCGGTCTTCGGCCTGCTTAATCAGAACAACAGCATCAGCCGGACCTTTTCGGAAACCTACCTGGAAGATAAAGGGAATGAAGACAACCACAAACTAAGGTCACTTGCAGTCTGGGTGATAACCCATAGTTGCAACCCCCGGCCGGGAACCAATCGATAAGATGACCCGAAAAGCTGCATTAACGATTTCACGTCAAGACCATGCGTATAAGAACTGAAAACACTGTATCAGATCGTATAAAATAAATAAGCACCCGACGTGCGTAGAGGATACAGTCCAAGGCCGTTTCAGGTGCTCATTCTAATAAGGCGATGCCCACAAAAAAGTTCAAGAGTCTGAACCAATCAATCGCTATTATGTAGTTTGGCAACGGCAAAGGGCTATTTGAAAGATAAAACTGAGTACACTGAAGGTTGTAGAATTATACATAACTCATTTAAACTTAATATCATTGCCTGTGCCTTTCTTCAGGAGTACACGTTACTCGGCGGATGTACGCGGAGCGACGCTCTTCCCAGAAACCGGTTAGTTTTGCAGCCAGAATCACGCCCCCGAAGCCGCTCGAAACGGTATGACAATCCTCCTCATTGAAGACGAACCACTGGTAGCCCGCCAGCTGCTGAAGCTGGTTAGCCAGGCCGAGCCAGCCGCCCGAATCGATGGGCCCCTCGGCAGCGTAGCCAGCGTGGTAGATTACCTCAGCCAGCACCGGCCCGACCTGATCATTGCCGATATTCAGTTGTCGGATGGGGTCAGTTTCGACGCCTTTCAGCAGGTGAACTTGAGCGTGCCCGTCATCTTCACCACCGCGTATGACGAATACGCCATCCGCGCCTTTAAGCTCAACAGTCTCGATTACCTGCTCAAACCCATCGATCCCGACGAGCTGGCAAACGCGCTGGCCAAATACCACCGCTGGCAACCGACAGGGGCCGATTTTGCGACCCATTTTCAGTCGTTCCTGAGCCAGCTCAACGCCCCCGCCCAGCCCACCTTCAAACGCCGGTTCACGGCCCACTACCTGCGGCAGATCATATCGATACCGGAAGAACGGGTCATCTGCTTCACCCGCGACGAGCTGATTTACCTCTACACAACCGACGGTCAAAAACTGGTAACCGACTACCGCACGCTGGACGAACTGACCGACCTGGTCGACCCCGCCTGTTTTTTCCGGGCCAACCGGCAGTTCCTGGTGAGCCTGCAGGCCGTGGCTGGCTACCGGCCCCACCATACCGGCCGCATCGAAATCATGCTGAAAAAACCGGGCGATCAGCTCGAACTGCAGGTCAGTAAAGAGCGGGCCGCCAGCTTCCGCCAATGGTTTGAGGGCTGATTGTCGCTTCAGCCTTACCGTTCATCCATTTTTTGGAAAAACCAGCACAAAACCGTTGACAAGGGTGTGACATCATCGTAACTATACAGATAGTTTTCACACTACCCAACTAACTGGTTTTCTCTATGACTACGCTTACTAAACGGGTTTACCGGGGGCTCCTCTCGGCCACCCTGCTGGCCGGTAGCCTGTTGCCCGCATCGGCTCAGGACAAACCGGCCGCTGTAGCCCTGCCTGCCGGGGTTACCAAAGGCGCTTCTGTGGAAGGCATTACCGAGTATACGCTCAAAAATGGCCTCAGGGTGCTGCTCTTTCCGGACCCGTCGAAGCCGACGATTACGGTAAACATTACCTATCTCGTGGGCTCCCGACACGAAGGCCTGGGCGAAACCGGTATGGCTCACCTGCTGGAACATATGGTTTTCAAAGGATCGACCAAACACCCCAACATTCCGCAGGAGCTGACGGCCCACGGCGCCCGCCCCAACGGCACCACCTGGCTCGACCGAACCAACTACTTCGAAACGTTTTCGGCCACCGACGAGAACCTGAAGTGGGCGCTGGACCTCGAAAGCGATCGGATGGTCAACTCGTTCATCAAGAAAGAAGACCTGGCTACCGAGTTTTCAGTGGTTCGTAACGAATTCGAGATGGGCGAAAACTCCCCCCAAAACGTGCTGAACGAGCGGGTGGTCTCCTCGGCCTACCTCTGGCACACCTACGGCAACTCGACCATCGGTAACCGCTCCGATATTGAAAAAGTACCCATCGAGAACCTCCAGGCTTTTTACAAGAAGTTTTACCAGCCCGATAATGCCGTACTGGTGGTAGCGGGTAAGATCGATGAAGGCAAGACCCTGGCGCTGGTCAACGAGTACTTTGGCCCTATTCCGCGCCCAACCCGGGTGCTGCAGCCAACCTATAGCATCGAACCGGTGCAGGACGGTGAACGGGCGGTAACCCTCCGGCGCGTGGGCGATACCAAAGTTGTGTCGGCCCTCTACCACATCATGCCTGGCTCGCACCCCGACTACCCGGCCATGGACGTGCTGACCGATCTGCTGACCAACGAGCCATCGGGCCGGCTGTACAAAGCCCTCATCGAAACCAAAAAAGCGTCGCAGCAGTACGGCTATTCGTTTACGACCAAAGACCCCGGCTACGTGTATTTCGCCGTCGAGATGCTGAAGGAGAAGTCGATCGAAGACGCCCAGGCCGCGCTGCTCAGCACCCTCGATTCGGTAACGATCAAAGCGCCCACCAAAGAAGAGGTGGAGCGGGCCAAGGCCAAACTTCTGAAAGACGTTGAGCTGAGCTTCAAAAGCGCCGAACGCGTAGGGCTGGCCATGAGCGAATACATCGCTACCGGCGACTGGCGGCTGGGCTTCCTCTACCGCGACGCCCTCGAGAAAGTGACGCCTGCCGACGTACAGCGGGTGGCCAAATTCTATTTCAAACCATCTAACCGCACCATCGGCCAGTTTATTCCGGAACCCAATCCGGATCGGGTCGAGGTACCCAACGCGCCGGATATTGCGGCCATGGTCAAGGATTACAAAGGCCGGGCACTGGTGGCCCAGGGAGAAGCCTTCGATCCCTCTCCGACCAACATCGACGGGCGGACGCGCCGGTCCGAGCAGCCCAACACGATCGAGCTGGCCCTGCTGCCCAAATCAACCCGTGGCAATGAAGTGAACGCCCGGCTCACACTGCGCTACGGCGACCAGAAAAGCCTGGCTAACAAAGGCACGATTTCGGCCCTGACAGCCTCCATGCTCGACAAAGGCACCACCACCCGCAGCCGTCAGCAGATCAAAGACGAACTCGACAAACTGAAGGCTCAGGTGAATGTGTTCGGGGGCGGCAACCAGGTTAACGTGGTCATCAAGACTACCAAAGAAAACCTGCCCGCCGTAGTGAAACTGGTCAGCGATGTGCTGAAGAATCCGGTCTTCGATGCCAACGAGTTCGAAAAGCTCAAGCAGGAACAGCTGGCCGGCATCGAGTCGCAGCGGTCCGAACCCCAGGCGCTGGCTTTCACCGCTTTCCAGCGGCAGATGAACCCCTACGCCAAAGATGACGTCCGCTACACGATGACACCCGACGAAGAGGTAGCCGCTATCAACGCCACCAAACTCGATGATCTGAAGCAGTTTCACAAAGACTTCTACGGGGCTCAGAACGCCACCATGGCCGTTGTTGGCGACTTCGACGAGGCTGCGGTGAAGAAGATGGTCAACAGTGAACTGGGCACCTGGAAAGCGAAGAAGACCTTCAGCCGGCTGGTATCGCCTTATAACGACATCAAACCAACGCCCCAGACCATCGAAGCACCCGACAAGGCAAATGCCCTGATGGTGGCCGGGGTTAACATCCCGCTGCGCGACGACGATCCCGACTACCCGGCGCTGGTACTGGGTAACTACATCCTGGGCGGGGGTTTTCTGAACTCCCGGCTGGCCGTTCGGATCCGGCAGAAAGAAGGGATCAGCTACGGCGTTGGTTCGCAGCTGCAGGCCAACCCGCTCGATAAAACCGGCATGTTCATGACCTACGCCATCTACAACCCGGAAAACGCCGAACGGCTCGAAAAGGCCTTCCGCGAAGAGCTGGACAAGGTGGTTAAAGACGGCTTTACGGCCGACGAGATTCAGGCGGCCCGGTCGGGTCTGCTCCAGTCGCGGGTGGTGTCGCGGGCGCAGGACCCATCGCTGGTGGGCACGCTCAACAACTACCTGTACCTCAATCGCACCATGGCCTGGGATGCCGATTTCGAAAAGAAAATGGAATCACTGACGCCTGAGCAGGTGAACGCAGCCATGAAAAAGCATATCGACCCGGCTAAAATATCCATCATCAAGGCCGGTGATTTTGCCAAGGCCGCTAAAAAGATTGCCGAACAACAGCCAGCATCGTCGGTAGGCAGCGGCAAGAAAAACTAATCGATAGCTTCCAGCCCCCCTGGTCTCAACAGCCGGTGGGGGTTCAGTAAAGACCGGATTCCTGACCAGAAACGCGAATACAAAGTAGATGGTGTGGAATCCGGTCTCTTTTTACATCAAACAAACTAAAAATATCGTTATATACCTAAACTTTCCGTTGTTCCATGAAAGCCATTTCGCTGATTGCTCTTTTCTGCTGGCTGGCGCTGACCGGGCAGGCGCAAACCCGGGTTGTTTTACTCCGCGACACCACCCGGCTGGGCCTGCCCCTAACCGAGCTGACGATGAAATACCCACCTGCCCTGGCCCGAAAACCCGGCGAGAAAGGCTTATTTGCGCAGCAACCCAAACGGTTCATCGACTCGCTTACCCGGGCAACGAGACAACTGTTCCAGTTTGGAGAAACCAATAAAAAGCGCTTACCGGTGCCGGGCATCATACTGCAAACCCGCGAGTTCGTCAACCCCGACGGCACCTATGCCTGGGTGTTCTGTTCGTTTCCGACTCCGGAGCTGACCGCCCGGCAGGAAGAACAGCTACTTGACGTTCTGCAGGAGTATTACGGTAAAAATCGATTTCCGCTCCGGACATCGACCGGGTTTCGCTGGGAGAGCGTACTGCAGGTAGGACACGTACCGGACAGGCGCACGGTTCGCCGGGGGGCCGGTATCATCAGCACACTCGAAGCCGCCGGGCAAACAACCCGCCCCGACACGGTAACCATGCTGGCGTTTAACCAGCTGAACCTGAAAACGATTCCGGCGGTGGTGTACCGCTTCCCGAAACTGAAGGAGCTGGACCTGTCGAAAAATAGCCTGACCGCACTGCCCGCCCGCCTGACGGCCGACATCCCCAGCCTGCAGCGGCTGAGTGTACTGTATAATGCCATTCCGGACGATAGCGTATTCATGACGCCCAATAAACACCTGATTTCGCTGAATCTACAGGGAAACAAGCTGACGCGTATACCAGCCTCCGTGCGCCAGAACAAACGGCTCGAAAGCCTGTGGATGGGCAACAACCAGCTGGCCAGCCTGGACGTGCAGCTGCTGAAAAGCCTGCGCCGGCTCAACGACCTGAACCTGTATAACGCCGGCCTGACTCGGCTGCCCAAACAGATTCGTCGGCTGAAACACATCCGGGTACTGGATCTGTACTACAACAAGTTCACCCAACTCCCCCGCCAGATCAGCCGGATGAAACGACTCGAACAGCTCGCTCTATCGCATAACGACCTGACCGAGCTGCCGGCCTCGCTGGCCCGACTCCGACGGCTGCAGGTGCTGTTTGCGCACCATAACCGCATCAGCCAGCTCCCCGCCGACTTTGCCCGGCTAAGTAAGCTGCGCGTTCTAGACCTTAGTTACAACTGGATAACGGTGGCTCCGCCCGTGCTGGCCGCGCTCCCCGCGCTGGAAGAGCTCGATCTCAGTAACAATAACCTACAGGAATTCCCGACAGTACTCACGCAGATCAGGTCGCTTCGGAAAGTGTATTTAAGCAGTAACCCGATGTTTGGGACAGAAGCGATGAAAAGCCCGTACGCGGGGCAGATCCGGGAGCTCCAGGCCAAAAACAAGGAAGTTTTTTATTAAACCCTAATTAAACCTTATCCTGATTTTATTAGACGGAATGAAGAAATCATGAATAATTGAGCCGACGGGGATAAAAAAAACGGGCGCTGGCTGTTACACCTGCAGTAAGCCGCCCCATTATGCAAGTTTCTACAACGCCAGTACCTGCTGCCTCGAATCGAACCACCCTCTGGATTGCGCTCGTTACCGTTTACATCCTCTGGGGGTCGACCTACCTCTTTGTTCATTTCATGACGGAGCGTATGCCCCCGCTCTACATGGCCGGTATGCGGTTTGTAGCAGCAGGCACCTTACTCTATGGCTACGCCCGACTGTCAGGCGCGCCCCGCCCTACCCTGTCGAACTGGCGGGCCACCGGCCTGTTGGGACTCCTCTTCCTGACCGTAGCCAACGGCGCCATCGGAACGGCGCTTCACTACCTGCCAACGGGCCTGACCGCGCTGCTGGTAGCCACATTGCCCGTCTTTGTACTGGTCCTGAACTGGTTGTTTTATGCGCGGGCACGGCCCACCAGGCAGGCGCTGGCGGGTTCGGCGCTGGGTTTATTGGGGGTGGTCATCCTGTTTCAGCCGGGCAAACTGGTTATTCCCGGAGGCTCTGACGGGCTGCTGATCGGGCTGTGTATGACCATGATTGCCAACACCGGCTGGGCGTTCGGTACCCTGCTGACCCCGCGGGTCAACATGCCGGCCTCGTCGGCCCTATCCAGCGGCATGCAGATGCTGACGGGCGGAACGGTGCTGATTCTGGCAGCCCTGGTCGTTGAACCGATATCGTTGCTCAGCATTCTCGACGCCCCGCCCAAGGCCCTTTACTCGCTGGTTTATCTGATCATATTCGGGTCGATCGTTGGCTTTTCGACCTTTTCGTGGCTGGCGCGTAACGCTCCGCCTACGCTGGCCTCGACCTACGCCTATGTGAACCCCATCGTGGCCATGTTGCTCGGCGCAGCGTTTGCCGGGGAAGCGATCTCCTCGCAGTCGCTGATGGGGGCGGCCGTTATTGTGGCCGGTGTCGTTCTGATTACACTTGGAAAAAAATAACCCGTCAGCCCACCCACTATGCGTAATGTAGCTATCCTTCTCTTTAATGAAATCGAGGTACTCGACTTCGCGGGCCCCTTCGAAGTGTTCGGTGTCGCCGATCGTAAAGCCGACCCGAAACCATTCCAGGTATACACTGTGGCGCAGCGGGGCCCCGTTTACGCCCGCAATGGCCTGTCCATTAACCCGTCCTATCTGCTCAATGACCACCCCAAACCCGACCTGCTGATCATTCCGGGCGGGGGTGGCTACCAGACCGACGGTACGCCCTTCGGTACCCGGCGGGAAGTCGATAACCCGGCGGTTGTGAACTGGATCCGGCGGCAGGCTGCCAGGGCCGAGCTGGTCCTTTCGGTCTGTACGGGCTCCCTGCTCCTCGCCAAAGCGGGTTTACTCGACGGCCTTTCCGCGACAACACACTACCTGGCTCTGGATAGTCTGGCGCAGTTATCTCCTACGACCACCGTACAACCCGCCGACCGCTGGGTCGACACGGGCCGTATTATCACGTCGGTAGGCATATCAGCGGGCATCGACATGTCGCTGTACGTAGTTGGGCGTCTACTGGGTAAAGACGTCGCCGACGAAACCGCCCGGTACATGCAGTACGACCACTGGGTCTAAACCGGCGGAATACCGACACTCGTCCAGCCACCATCGACCACCAGACTCTGGCCCGTAATATGGCGCGACATCGGCGAAACCAGAAACAAAGCCGCCTGGGCAATATCCTCGACCGTGGCCGGGCGCCCCATGGGGGTAATCCGTGACCAGATCGGGACATAGGTCGGATCGTCGAGGGTCCGTTCGGTCAGGGTTGCGCCGGGGGCAATCGCGTTGACCGTAATGCCCAGGGGCGACAGGTCAATGACGAGTTGTCGGGCCAGCATTTCGAGGCCGGCCTTGGTCATGCTGTACACCGGCAGGCCCGGGTGCCCCAGATGCCCAACCACCGACGACATGAACAGGATACTGCCCCCCGGCCCCCGAACGCCATCGGACTGCCTCCGCATCTGGCTGGCAGCCGCCTGCGCCAGGAAAAAACTACCCCGCAGGTTCAGGTTTACAATTGTCTGAAAGGCATCGGGCGTGGTGGTAAAAATGTCGCCGAAGACAGTGATGCCAGCGTTGGCAATGGCGATATCGAGCCGCCCAAACGTAGCCACGGCCGTTTCGACCAGTTGATGGATAAACCCGACCTCCGATGCGTCGCCGGCGTAGGCTATACACCGTCCGGCCCGGGCCTGATCCCGGCGGCTGGCTTCGGTAAGTGCTTCGGCGGCCTGCCGGGCCAGCGCTTCATCGAAATCGTTCAGCACCACGTTGGCCCCCTGGCTAACCAGCGCCCGGGCAATGGCAAAACCGATGCCCGTACCGGCACCGGTAATTACGGCGGTTTGTCCAGAAAAAAGCATAGGCCCGTTAATGCGAATCGCGACGAACCTCGCTACCCGAACCGCCCCGTAAAAAGTCAAAATCGGCGCCTTCGTGCGCCTGGGTCACGTGGCGAATGTAGAGGTTTACGTAGCCCCGGTCGTAGCCAAGATTGATGGGCTTGAAATGAACCAGCCGGGCTGCCAGCTCCTGGTCGGAGACGTGCAGGTGCAGGCTTCGGTTGGGCACATCGAGGGTGATCAGATCCCCCTGCTGGACCAGCGCCAGATTACCTCCCACGGCCGCTTCGGGCGAGACATGCAGTACAACCGTACCGAAGCCCGTTCCGCTCATCCGCCCGTCCGAAATCCGGACCATATCGTGTACGCCCAGCGCCAGAATTTTTGCCGGCAGCTGCATGTTCCCTACTTCGGGCATACCCGGATACCCACGGGGCCCCACGTTTTTGAGCACCAGCACACTGTCGGGATCGACGTCCAGGTCGGGGTCGTCGATGCGGGCTTTGTAGTCGTCGATATCTTCGAACACCACGGCCCGGCCCGTATGCTGCATCAGGTGGGGCGAGGCCGCCGAGGGCTTCAGCACAGCGCCGTTGGGACAGAGGTTGCCGCGCAGCACGGCTACCCCCGATTCGGGTTTGAAAGGCTGGTCGATGGTGGCGATAACGGCCGGGTCGTAACACTGCGCATCGGCACAGTTCTCCCCGATTGTATGGCCGTTGACCGTGATAGCGTCGGTATGCAGGTACTGACGAAGTTCGTGCATCACCGCGGGCAACCCACCGGCATAGAACAGATCCTCGACAAAGTGCTCGCCCGAGGGTTGCAGGTTGGTCAGCAGCGGAATTTTGGCCGACAGCCGGTCGAAGTCGTCGACCGTCAGGTCGACCCCTACCCGGCCGGCAATGGCCAGCAGATGCAGAATAAAGTTGGTCGATCCGCCCAGGGCCGCGTTGACGACAATGGCATTCTCGAACGCCTGGCGCGTCAGGATATCGGATGGTTTGATATTCTCGCGGGCCAGTTCTACCGCCCGTACACCGGTCATGTGGGCCAGTACCTTCCGGCGCGAGTCGGCGGCCGGAATCGTGGCATTGTCGGGCAGGGCCAACCCCAGCGACTCGACCATGGCGGCCATCGTGCTGGCGGTACCCATAACGGCACAGTGGCCCTGGCTGCGGGCCATGCTGGCCTCGGCTGCGATGAAGTCGCTCTGGCTCATCTCGCCCATTTTGTAGGCTTCGGCAAACCGCCAGAGGTCGCTGGTACCAATCTTCTGACCCCGGAACCGCCCGGCCAGCATCGGCCCGCCCGACACGACCATTGTTGGAATATCGACCGAACAGGCTCCCATCACCAGCGAGGGTGTCGTTTTGTCGCAGCCGCACATGAGAATGACCGCATCGAGCGAGTTGCCCCGGATGCTTTCTTCAACGTCCATGCTGGCCAAGTTGCGGAACAGCATGGCAGTCGGCTTGATCTGGCACTCGCCCAGCGACATCACCGGAAACTCGAGCGGAAATCCGCCTGCTTCCCATACGCCCCGTTTGATGGCTTCGGCCAGCTCCCGGAAATGGGCGTTGCAGGGGGTCAGTTCAGACCAGGTGTTACAGATTCCTATAACGGGTTTCCCCTCAAACTCGTGGTGCGGAAAACCCTGGTTTTTCATCCAGGCACGATATATAAAGCCGTCTTTACCGGTACGGCCAAACCAGTCTTGCGAACGAAGCGGCATGAGTTGACTAGGTAAGTTGCAGTGTACTGTTGGTGGGTAAAGCTAAGATGAATCCGGTTTTACTACGAACCCAAACCGATGATTTTTCCTAAACAACTATACTATGGACGTAGTACCCATAGTTTGACAACCAGATTAAGAAACACCATCGCATGAGCCAGCAGCAGGAAACGTATCATGACTATGGCCGCAAAGACGGTCAGTTTATCGGGCGGTTCTGGGAGACGTATGAGGGGCTCAACCAACCCTGAAGGCTGGGCAAACAGCGCGGTCCCTATCCGCGGCAAGCGGATAGTATGTCTTAGGGAATTGACCTGTCAGAAGCGGCCGACCGACCGGGGCATACTAATTCACGCGTCAAGGCAGAATATATCGTCTCGCTAATCCGCTCGTATCGAACGCATTGGCTATCCGGCTGGTTGTAGACGTTAGTCTGCTCCTGTATCGAACCAGTCAACCTGCAACCGACAAACCCGTGAATGCGCTTTTCCCTTTTTACGCCATTGGCCATTTTATCAATCAGCCCGCCAACCCGACCCAGTTTGAAATTACCCGGTTCGACACGATGGACGAGCCGGACGTGGACGACATTCATAAGCACACCTTCTACGAAATAATCTGGATTGAACGTGGCGAAAGCCGACAGGTGATCGACTACCAGGAATACGCGATGCGCGCCAATTCGCTATTTTTTATATCCCCTGGCCAGCTTCATTCGTTTGAGGAGTGGAAACCCGTGACCGGCGGCACGATTATGTTTACGGCCGATTTTTTTCTGCTCAATCATAGCAATCCCGACCGGCTTTTTGAGTTGAGTTTCCTGGATAATTTTTACGCCAACCCCTGCTTGCTGCCCGACCCGGATAGCTACGCCGAAATTAAACACACCATTGACCTGCTCGTGGCCGAACACCGCCGGGCCGACCGGTCGCTGCCCATTTGCCAGTCGCTGCTACACGTGCTGTTGCATCAGGTTCAACGGTCGATCAATACCCAGACCGGACAGGCCGTTTCTAAAAGATACTTTGTCATCTATAAAAACTTCAGAAATCTGGTCGATGCGCATTTTCTGGAAAATAGCACCGCCAGCACGTATGCAGCCCGGCTCAACATCACCCCGCACCACCTCAACGAGGTCACTAAACGCATAACCGGCAAAACCGCCACCGAAGTCATTCGGTCACGCAGCATTCTGGAAGCCAAGCGGTTATTAACCTTTACCGATCAGTCCGTTGCCGAGGTAGCCGCCAGGCTTAACTACTTCGATGGTTCCTACTTCGCCAAACTCTTCAAAGCTGAAGTGGGTCTGTCGCCCACGGCGTTCAAAGCCTCAGCACAGGCCATTGCCCGGGGAAAATCTCCGAATCCTACTCAATAAGTGCGGTTTTGTGTTACCTGGTCCGCCCCACCCTGCTGCACCTTTGTAGCATACATTTAACCGCATAAACAGGATGATGACGGAATCACAAATTACAACCGCCGTTGATGAACTCATTGCGCTGGTAGCTGAGGGCAAACCCATGGAAGCCTTTGCCAAGTTTTACCACGACGACATCGAAAAGACCGATCTGGATGGGGTAACTCACCAGGGAAAAACCCGGATTGATAAAATGGGCCACCAACAACTTGCCGACATTGTTATGGTGCGGGATTTCAGCGCCGTTGGCCGGATCGTTAAGGGCAATCGTAGCTTTATCGTCTGGTCGGTCGACCTCGACAACACCAGCGGGCTGCTAAAGGCGGTGGAAGTGGCCATTCAGGACTGGCAGGATGGTAAAATTATTCGGGAGCGGTATTTCGCCTAAGTCATTACCCGTCGGCGGCCGCTTGTTGGAGGGCGGCCACCGACGGGTACAGCCCCGACTGCCTATGGAACAGAAGGCATGGTTCATCACCGGAATGTCCAGCGGTCCGGGTCAGGCGCTGGCGCAGGACGTGAACCCGCCG
Organism: Spirosoma sp. 209; assembly: GCF_002006735.1. Taxonomy (NCBI): domain Bacteria; kingdom Pseudomonadati; phylum Bacteroidota; class Cytophagia; order Cytophagales; family Cytophagaceae; genus Spirosoma; species Spirosoma sp. 209. The sequence goes on from NZ_MVEC01000016.1 coordinate 14,044, forward strand.
GGCATCCGGGCAACGATTCGTGGAACCGGGGCCTTTCCGAACCAACGTCGTCAGTGCTGGATTTGGGCTGGCCACCGTCATTTTTTACGACGAATGAGGTGTTCAATCCGGCTCCTGCACCGAAACGGTGAACGACTTGAAGAACCAGGCTGAATCCGATTTCACGACGAACCCGAACCGATGATTTTTCCTAAACAACTATACTAGACACATGGTACACCTAGTTTACAAACTAGTAAGAAACGTTATACCATGAGCCAGCAGAAGGAGACGTATCACGACTATGTCATCAAAGACGGTCAGTTTATCGGACGATTTGACGAGATGTATCAGCAGTTCGACCAGCCCTGGATGCAGGATAAACAGCCCAACCCCTATTCGCGGCAGGCTGGCATTCTGCACCTCAAACAGTTCGGGATTCAGTCGGTGCTGGAGTGTGGCAGCGGCCTGGGGTACTACTCCCAGGAGATTTACCGGCAAACGGGCATTATTCCGCAAGGGATCGAACTGTCAGAAACGGCCGTCAGCCGGGCAAAGAGCCTGTTTCCGCACCTTTCGTTTACGGCTGATCGGGTCGAGAACCTGGCCCGGTACCCTCAGGTCGACGCTATCCTGTTTGCCGAACTGACCTGGTACGTGCTGCCGCAGTTATCGGACCTTTTCGCCATCATGGCCGAACACTTCCCCGGCAAATACTTTATCAACAACCTGGTCTTCTATAAAAATACCCAGCGCTACGGAACCGAGTACTTTACCAACCTGCGCGAGTTCATCGACTACGTACCTTTTCCGGTGGTCGGTTATTGCGAAGCTACTACCGAGAAGGACACCACGATCGAAACCTCGTCCATCTTCCGGATCGAGCCTAAATAAGCAGGCAGCGGAGCCAGTGCGTTGGAACCGGCGACGGCCTGTCGTTAACGTAATAGAAAGGTAACGATGACTTTGTAGCATAATTGGGGGGTTTTGGGCTATTTGCAAAAGTTTACACTTTACCCAATACACCCCTTTTTATGCTTCAATTACTAAAATTAAAACACCTGCTGTTAACGGGTGGCCTTACGAGTGCCTTTATTTTGGGTTGCCAGCCGGTTCAGGACCCTTCGCTGCTACCGGCCAGCCATCCGCTCAGTGGCGCCAGAGCGCTGGCCGTTTCTCTCACGGAAGGGTTTGACGTGGGCACGACCAGCCCCAAAACGGCCTATGACGTGTCGCCAGCCGGCTCGGCCAGTGGCGATAACGTGACGCTTCAGGCTAAATCCTGGAATCTGTACGATGGGGTTATCGGCAACCTGAGTGCCGACAAGCGGGTGGGCTCGTGGTCGGCCCGTCTGCGCAACACCGGCAGGCTAACCATGCTCTTCGATCAGTCATCGGGCATCAGTACGGTCAGTGTCAAACACGCGACCTACGGCACCGATGCGGCCAGCCAGTGGGGACTCTGGTACTCCACCAATGGCGGAAGCAGCTGGACCCAGGCCGGTGGGGCTATTACTACAACCGCTTCGTTACAGACCCAGACGTTTACCCTGAACGTGTCGGGAACGGTTCGGATCGAATTCAGGAAGCTTTCGGGGTCAACGAACCGTATCAATCTCGACGACATCGTCATCAATGACTATAGCGGGGGCGGAACCCCTCAACCGGGCACGGGCAAAAAATTCCTGTTCGACGCCAGCAAACGCGAAAACGCCGGGAATGCCGACTGGCAGATCGACGCCGACGGCACTGAATCGGTACCGACCTATACGGGTGGTACCACCGTCGAGACCAAAGCCCAGCGCTTCCCCACGCCTTCCTATACCGGCATTACCTCGTCGACGCCCGAAACGTACTGGAAAGGCGGTATGTCGGCCTGGGCGGTAGAGCTGGTCAAACGGGGCAACCTGGTCGAATCGCTGCCGAACGGCACGGCCATTACCTATAACAACACCAGCAATGCGCAGGACCTGAGCAACTACGATGTGTTCGTCGTGGTCGAGCCGAACCGGCTGTTTACGGCCAGCGAGAAAACGGCCATCATGAATTTCGTAGCCAACGGCGGTGGGCTGATGATGGTAGCGGATCATACGGCTCCGTCGCTGACCGGAACCGACCCCAACGGGTACCTCCCCTCCGACCGCGATGGCGACGGCTACGATTCACCCCGCGTCTGGAATGATCTGATGACCAACAATGGCATCAACAACAACCGGCCATTCGGCTTCACCGTCGACTACGTTGACATTGACGAACAGCCAACGACCCGGGTTTATACCGGCAGCAACGCCAACGCCCAGAAAGTACTGGCAGGGGTAGCCGGAACGGCCTCGAAGCTGGCTTTTTATGCCGGAACCACCGCCACCCTCTACCCAACTAACAATGCCACCGTTCAGGGGCTCTTCTGGCGGATGAGCCGTACCGTAGGCAGCACCACGGGCGCCATGGCCCTGCTCTCGACCTACGGCAGTGGCCGGATCGTATTCGTAGGAGACAGCTCTCCGTCTGACGATGGTACCGGCGATACGGCCGATAATCTGTTCAACGGCTGGTCGGGTGATGCCCCCTCCGGCTACACCTCCCACCCCGCGCTCCACATCAACGCGTCGCTCTGGCTGGCAAAACTGCAATAAACATACACCATACCTGAGCCGGTCCGGCATTTGACAGGACTGGCTGGACAGCGAAAACCTTTCGCGTTTAGTACCGTACGGCCTGAGCCGCGCGCGACTAACCGGAAGGTTTTCTTGCGTTCAAACGCGCCGAAAAAGCCTGGACCCGCCACCATCGATCAGTTACCCCCGGCTGATCAATGTGCGTTTCCGGCACGGTGAGCGCTTCTGGTACCGTATCGGGTTTGGCAGCAATTACCTGACTATCAGTTAACCGGCAAACAGGCCCACTTAGTAAACGAACGCCCCCAGCGGCTCGATGCGGCTTTTCCAGGCTTGTCAGGTGCCTTTACTTTGGGGTTAACAAACGCTCAACGCAAAGCGTCGGGCCGCAACGAGTCATTCTTTTTATCACGTCAACGAAAGCATCATGAAAAACAGATTCACAGGCCAACTGCTCCTGCCAGGCGTATGTGCATTGCTGTTCATCCTGGTTAGCTGCGAAAAGGAAGACACCCCCGTATCGGTCACCTACGAAGGGACATACACCACGACGAACGAGTTGCTCAATCCGGCGCCAATGCTGAAGCAGCGAACAACCGGAACCTCGCCCGCCAGGCCGCTCGACATTGCCCGGTTTGTCGCTACGGCTACGATTACCATCACGCCCCCTCCTCCCTTCGCCGTAGGGGGGGAAGCTACCTTTTATGCCGACAACGGCGATACGTTCACAACCACATTCAAGGGCACATCTACTCCCAATTCTGACGGCACATCAACCGTTGCCGTAACCCACACCATTGCCGGCGGAACCGGCAAATTCCGGAAAGCCAGTGGCTCTTTTGTCGGCAATGCCATAGCCAACCCGGCTAAACCGGCGGGCGAAATTACGTATAAGGGAATGATAACCTACTGAACAGACACCGCCCTTGACCAGACAATAATAAACTCGCAATCAGTAGGTTATTACCAATTATTACAGTAAACTAGATACGATTTTCGCGCAGCTGATCGAGTAGTTCCCTAACTGTTCCTCTAACTACGACTATGTATGCGAACTAGCCTGACCCTGCTGCTGCTGATACTGACGATACGGGGCTGGTCGCAAACAGCCGGCATCGATCGGCTACGGCGGGCGCTGCCAACCCTGGAAGGCCGGGCGCGGGCCGACAGCCTCAACGCCATGGGCTGGGCCTTTACCTTTTACGCCGTACATGCCGACTCGGCGCTTACATATGCGCGGCTGGCTTATGAGCAGTCTGTACGTACTGACTATCTGAAAGGGCAGGGCGTCGCCTTACTTACGCAGGGCGACGTAGCAGGTCGCTTGCTGGCCGATTATAAGCGCATGGTTCGCCGGAGCGAACAGGTCATCAGGTTACTGAACAACAAGAACGAACCGACCACGCTGTCGAGAGCGTATTACCTGCTGGCCATTGCGCGGGGGAGCCTCGGACAGTATAAGCAGGGCCTGCAAGCCGCCTTTCACGCCCGGCAGCTGGCCCTGGCCGCTCAGGATAAATCGGCTTTGGGCTGGGCCATACAGGCAACGGGCTATCAGTACTGCAAACGGGGTCAATACTGGAAAGGCTTTGAAAACCTGATTGAATCCCAGAAAATAGGCAAAGAGCTGAAAGACTCGGCGCTGACGGCGGTTTCGCTGGCGTTCATCGGGCGGTCGTTCAACCGGGTAGGCGACCCGCAGAAGGCGCTGGATTATTACCACCAGAGTTTGCCCTACTTCACGCCGTTTCTGTTGCTCTGGCCCCATCTGGAAGACATGGCCTACGCCCACCTGCAACTCCGTAACTACGACTCGGTGCTGTATTATCAGCAGAAACACCTGCGGAACCTGGCAGTACTGACCACCGACGAGGCCGTTCGGAACAAGTTCAGGGCCTACGTGTGGGGCTATTCGGTGGAGGTGCAGCTGGCCCGTCATCAATATGAGCAGGTCCTGGCCGATGTGTTGCCCCTGCTGGATGGCCTGCGCCAGAAGCGGGATGTGATACCGCTGATGCAATCGTTGCTGACGGTAGCCCGCGTATACGAGGGGAAACAGAAGTATCCGATTGCCCTGCGTTACGCCCGCGAACTACGCCAAACCGCTTCCCAGACGGCCAATCAACAGTACCTCAAAGATGCCAATGGACTTATGGCGTCCCTGTTCGAGCGGCTAAAGCGACCCGACAGCGCCTACGTGTACTTCAAGCAGTATACGATCATCAACGATTCGCTGGCTACCCGTCAGTTTGCTCAGCGGACGGCTTTGTACCTGGCGGCTGGGCAGGCCGAAAATCGTATCCGGCTGTTAAAGCAGGACAAAGCGCTGAAGGAGCAGCAACTGGTGGTAAAGCAACAGGAGTTGCAGCGGCAAACGCAGTCAACGACTATGCTGGCGGGCGGGTTACTGGCGCTGTTTGTGTGTTCGCTGCTGGTGATTCGAACGATAACCCTCAAGCGAAAAAACGAAGCCCTGCGCTACGAGCAGGCCCAGTCGAGCCTCAAACGCAAGGCCCTGGAGCTGGAGATGCAGGCTCTGCGCACCCAGATGAACCCTCATTTTATTTTCAATTGCCTGAGCGCCATCGATAACCTCATTCAGACCGGACAGCCTGACCGGGCCACTACCTACCTGGCCCGGTTCGCCAAACTGATTCGGCTGGTGCTCGACAGCTCCAAGAATAATCGGGTTCACTTTCAAAAAGATTTCGATACGCTGCGCCTGTACCTGGAGCTGGAACAGTTCCGGTGCAACCATAAATTCAGCTATTCGCTGACGGCTGATCCGGAGCTGATGGAAGGCGATTACAACGTGCCGCCGTTACTTATCCAGCCTTTCGTGGAAAACGCGATCCATCACGGTCTGCTCAATAAGCATGACAATTGTCGCCAGCTGGATATTGCCGCGCAACTGAGGGATGAATACATCATTTATTCGGTAGTCGATAATGGTATTGGCCGCACCCAGGCCGCCCGGCTGAGGGAGCTGAACCGACCCGGTCACCAGTCGTATGGCATCCAGATTACGCGGGAGCGCATTCAGCTTCACAACCGGCACAGCCGTTTGGCCGATGTTCAGATCACCGACCTGGAAGAAAACGGTAGACCAGCAGGTACCAAAGCAGTCGTAAGGATTAGTAGTGCTGAACCCTAAAGGCTATGCTGAACGCCATACTGATTGACGACGACCAGAGCAACCTGAGTTCGCTGGGTGAAAAGCTGGGTCGACATTGTCCGCAGATCCGAATCGTAGCCCGTTGCGATAACGCCCGGGATGGGCAGCAGGCTATTGATCGCCTGCAGCCGGATGTGGTGTTTCTGGACATCGAGATGCCGGTGATGAACGGCTTTTTGATGCTTCAGCACGTATCGTACCGACAGTTCGCGCTCATCTTCGTCACGGCCTATGACCACTACGCCATCAAAGCCATTCGGTACAGTGCCCTGGATTACCTGGTAAAACCGGTGGACATCGACGAGCTAAAGGCGGCCGTCGCTAAAGCCGAAGCAAACCGGACAAACCAGTCGGCCGAATCGCAGGTACAACTGCTGCTGGAATACGTACAGAAGAAACAACCCCGGCGTATCGGCATTCCTACCTTCGAGGGTCTGCAATTCGTCAACATCGATGACATTATTTACCTCGAAGCCAGCGCAAACTATACGTACATCCACCTGACAGGCTCCCTTACGTTTCTGGTGAGCCGCACCCTGAAAGAGTTTGACGAGTTACTGCCCACCGAAACATTCCTGCGTATTCACCACGCCCACATGATTAACAAGTCGTTCGTGGAGCGATACATCCGGGGCGATGGCGGTCAGGTGGTGATGAGCAACGGAGTAACGCTCGACGTGGCTAAACGAAAAAAAGCGGAGTTTCTACAGGCCATCAGTTTTTAACCAAACGACTATGTCTACCAAACCAAACGAAGGGAGTGCGCCGGTCAATCGCCGGACCGTACTGGCTCAGCTGTCGGCGCTTGCTACCGCTGGCGGGTGGCCCGAACCGGCCGGGGATCGTCCCTCTGGTGCCCAACGAAGAGCGGTCCCGGTTGTCGAAAAGCGGGTACGAAAGATTGCTACCGAAGAAGCGTTCATGATTCCCGAAATAGCTACGGCCGTGCGCGACCTGGCCAAACGGGGTGGCTCGAACCTGGATCTGAAACTCCTCAGCGCAATTTACGGCACCCCCGACCTGATGGCCTCCAAAGATCAGACGCAGGCGCCCCCTCCGGTGTCGAACCGGGACGCCAGTTCACGGCTGATGCTGCCCAAGCTGCTGGACCTAGATGCCGGTCGCCTGGCCGATATGGACGCGAACGGGGTCGACATGCACCTGCTCTCGCTGGGACTACCGGGTGTGCAGATGTTTGAGCCCGATCAGGCGGTGGGCCTGGCCCGGCTGGCCAACGACCGGCTGGCCGAGGCCATTCGCCGTCATCCGACTCGTTTCGCAGGGCTGGCCTGCTTTGCGCCCCAGAACCCGTCCGAGGCTGCCCGGGAAATGGAACGGTCGATTCATGCTCTCAGGCTGAACGGGTTTCTGGTCAACTCCCATACCGGCAACGGCTACCTGGATGAACAACGGTTCTGGCCTATCCTGGAAGCCGCCGAAGCCCTGGGCGCCCCACTTTACATTCATCCCCGCGCTCCGTCAGATGGCATGGCTGCCCCTTTCCGTGACTACCGCATCGAAGGGGCTATCTGGGGCTATGGTATTGAAGCCGGTACGCACGCTCTTCGGTTAATGCTGAGTGGGGTTCTGGATCGCTTTCCCCGCCTGCAGATTGTTCTGGGCCATATGGGCGAAGCACTACCGTTCTGGCTGTGGCGGCTCGACTTCATGGGCGCACCCGGCGCCCGGGCCGGTCGGGGAAACCAGCTCAAACCGAGCGAATACTTCAAACGTAACTTCTCGATCACCACCAGTGGTGTTGAAGACCCGCTGGCGCTTCGGTTCAGCATCGACAAGCTCGGCCTCGACTCGGTTATGTGGGCCATTGATTACCCCTACCAACCCACAACGCCAGCCGTTTCCTTTATCGAATCGGCAACGCTCACGGATGATGAACGGGCCAAAGTAGCGCATAGAAACGCCGAGCGCATCTTCCGGATTAGCGCCTAAGCGAACGGCATTTATGTAAACATTAAACCATAAGCTATATGAATCGCACAACGATGAAATCTCTAATCCTCATCAGTACCCTGACAAGTCTGGTTCTGCTTTTTGCGACGCCGATGCAAGCCCAACAAAATGCCGATTCGTTGGCTATCCAAACTATTCTTCAGGAAGAAGTCACGTCCTGGAACAGCGGAGATGCGGTTACCTACTCTAAACGGTTCGCCGAAACCGGAACGTTTACCAATATTCGGGGTATGTTTTTCACCGGGCACCAGCAGTTTTTAGACAGGCATGTGGAGATCTTCAAAGGCATGTTTGCCAATACGGTTTTACAGCAGCAGGTAGTCTCGTTCCGGTTTCTCGGTCCCGATGTCGCCGTTGTTGAAACACTCACTCAGGTTGCCGGATTTCCGAAAGGCGGTGGGCCAAAAGCTATTCACGTCGACGATAAGGGACGCCTGCATACCCGGCTGCTTCAGGTTTTCCAAAAGCAAACAGGCAACTGGAAAATTGTCGTCTACCACAATGTCGACCTAAAGCCAGACACGCCCGTTCCGGCACTCAGGTAGGGAACGAAATAGCCCCCTACGCAGCGTACCGGCAGATCAGGTATTTAGCTGACTTACAAACTAGTACCGCTTACACAGTAAGTGTATATGCGTAAAGGTATTATTCTTTTCTTCGTTAAGACGTGCAGATAAAAGGGTCAGTAGCCATCGATGCATACTCTTCCTTTGCTCTACGTATGGCTCAATCCAGACCGAAACAGCCATTGATGGAAGGTCATGGACAAGCTCTTGTACTACTGCCTGGCGGCCCATTCGACCTGACCGCGTGAACCGATCGCTCCAGGTTACTCGCGGATTCGATTGCAGCCATTCAACGTGTAGCATGCCAACTACAAGGGGACAGTTTATGGTGAAGACAGGCATGGTCGTTCCGTACTTCTTCGGTTTCGGATCCGGCCAGCTATGGAGATTACCAATAAGGCAAGGCCCGGTTCGTAAAGGTCTGTATAACTGACCTAGGGGTTAGTATAACCCGTGGTAGTCCGCTTAGTATCGATCACATGTTAACCAATGCGGTATGTTTCGTTTGGCTCATGCGTATTTCAGAAAGGTTGTCGTATTACTGCTGGTTACAGCTTCTGGTAATACGTATGCTCAGCGGCCCCATATTATTTACATCATGTCGGATGATATGGGCTATGGCGATTTGAGTTGTTATGGAAACAAAGACTACCCAACGCCTAATCTGGACAAACTAGCTTCTCAGGGGATAAAGTTTGTCAATGCCTATTCGGCGGCTCCGGTCTGCACGCCAACCCGCACCGCTTTTATGACGGGCCGGTATCCGGCCCGAACGCCGGTTGGGCTGAAAGAACCCCTGACTAAAAGCAAAAAGGATAGTGCCGTTGGATTAACCCAGGCCTATCCTTCGGTAGCCTCGTTATTGAAAGCGGCTAATTACGAAACCGCTTTGATCGGCAAATGGCACCTGGGTTTTCGGCCTGAACATAACCCGACAAAAAATGGGTTTGACTACTTTTTTGGCATACTCGCTGGCGCGGCCGATTATACAGCTCACAAGAGTGGCCCCCCTGGACAGCGGGCCCATGATCTGTATGAAAATGATACCCCTGTTTATCCCGAGGGGTACCTCACCAATCTATTTACACAGAAAGCAGCTGCCTTTATCAGGAAACCCCATGACAAGCCTTTCTTTCTGGCCATTATGTTCAATGCCCCCCATTGGCCCTGGCAAGGACCTTCCGACAAGGCTTATGCCGATACCATTGACTTTACAAAAAATGGCTCCCGCTCAACGTATGCAACCATGGTTAAACGTCTTGATGAAGGAATTGGTGAGCTGATGAAGAGCCTCGATGCGGCCCACTTGTCGGAGCAAACCCTTATCATCTTCACCAACGATAACGGGGGCGAACGATTCTCGGATAACGGCGGGCTATCTGAAGGGAAGATGACCTTGTGGGAAGGAGGTATCAGGGTACCGGCATTCGTTCGATGGCCAGGCCAGATTAAAGCGGGTACTGTTACCCAACAGGCTGCCATTACGATGGACTGGACAGCGACCATTTTATCGGCAGGGGGCGCCAAAGCCCCGGCAGCTTTCCCGTTGGATGGGATCGATTTGATGCCAGTTTGCAGAGGTGTCCAGAAAACCGTCGACCGAACCTTTTACTGGAAGCAATTTCATGGCAACAAACAGCAGGCGATTAAAGATGGCCACTGGAAATATCTACAGGATCAGCAGGGAGAGTACCTGTTTGACCTGGCGAATGACCAACCCGAAAAAAACGATCTGAAAGAAAGGCATCAGGCCATTTTTGCCCGGCTGAAACGAAAATACGCGGACTGGGAAAAGACGCTGCTGGTAGCAGACTAAAACCAGGGTCAGGTACTCCCTGAACTATAAGACGTCCTGATGCATGAATACCCTACTAACAAGACGGCGGTTTCTACAGGAGCTTTCGCGGCTGACGGTGCTGCCGACCGTAGCCCCTGTTATCCCCTATTTTAGACAGCAGGCCGTTCCCCGCATTGGGTATCTGGGTGGAGCGGGGGTTTTGGCCCTGGAAGACGTTTTTCGGCAGGAGATGACGACACTGGGGTATTCCGAAGGTAAAAACATTCATATTGAGCAGAGGCTGGCCCGACCCAACACGACCGATGCCGCAGCTATGGCGGCTGAGCTGGCGCAAATGGATTTATCCCTGATCGTTGCGGCTTCCCTTCCTTTCGCGCTGGAAATACGAAAAGCGAATCCAGCGATGCCCATGGTGATTACCACTTGTCCGGGCCTGGTCAGCAACGGTTTCGCCAAAACACTGGACCATCCCGGCGGCCTTTATACAGGCCTGGATGAACTGCCCCCGGGCCTTACTGCAAAGCGGCTTCAGCTGTTGCACGCCGTGGTGCCAGATGCCAAACGCATTGCCCTGCTGTCGACTACACCGGGCGTTGGTGGCCACGAAACCCAGGAAGCCGACGCCCGGCAAGCAGCGGCCGGTCTGGGCCTACAAGTCAGCGTCTACCGGGCAGCTTCATTGCCGGCTTTACAAAACGCATTAAGCGAAATACTGACCGATGGTATGAACGGCCTGTTGAGTTTTCAGGGCGCCGTGTCCCTTGCGAACCGCCAGCTCCTTGTCGACTTTGCTACGCAGCACCGACTGCCGGCCATCTATCAGGCAACCGCCTTTGTGCAAGTTGGCGGGCTCATGTCGTGGGCACCTGACCTACCGCAGCAGTTCCGCGAAGCCGCCCGCTACGTAGACAACATACTGAAAGGCGCTAAGCCCGGCGAGCTCCCGGCCAAGCATCCGGAGAAGTACTACCTGACGCTGAATAAAAAGGCCGCTAACCAGATAGGCATCAGCTTTCCCAACGAGTTACTGGCACAGGCAAACCAGGTTATGGACCGTTGAACAAGCATCTACACAATTACTGGCTTTCCCATATATAAACATATCCGGCAGACCCTCGTCAGCTTTCGGGTATGGATCCCCCGCTCTGGTTACTAGGATAAATAATCATTGAATTGCACATGTGCTAGCGACATGTACCCTGGTTTTCGCAACTCTTAATCAGTCGTTGCAGGGTCGGTCGTCATGGTGTCTCGGTACAGAATTCATTGTTTGGCCATCGTCAAAACCGACTAATGAATGGTTTACCATTTTCACTCGACTTTTAAAACCTTTACCGGTTCAATTTGCCCCGCTCGAATGGTTTGGGATAGAACAGTCAGTAGTCCAACCAGGGCAACAAAACCAAAGGCTATGCTTACATGTACAAGACCAAAATTCAGATAACTGCCCATCTCTTTTCTGAGTAAATCACCACAAAATAAGCCCGCTGGAACACCAATAAGGCCGGCAATAAGCATGAGAATGCCAAAATTCCTGGTAAGTATCCACACCAATTTCAGATTGTTTGCGCCTAATATTTTTCGTATACCCAGTTCTTTCGTGCGCGTTTCTACGGAGTAGCTGGCTATGCCTAAAATACCTAACGCAGCGATTATCAGGACAATCAGGGCAGAGCCTCCAAGAATTTCCATTTCTCCACTGATTTCTCCTGAATAGCGATACGCTTTCACATTATAAAGATTGGCTGTTTTCTCAGGAAAATAATCTTTCCATACGGCTTGAATGGCCTTGGTCGCTTCTATTTCTGTATATGGCTTTATTTTTATAGTCAAGGTGGTTATCTCATTGGGTAAGTACCGATAGAGTAACGGGCGTTGCTGGCCAATAATCTCATTGGGCAGGATGCCAATGACTTGTACAGAGGCAGAGTCCAGCAAGAGATTTTGCCCCACCAGGCTCACCGATTTAGATGTCAGTAATGTTGCGGCAGCTTCATTTACCAACACATATTGCTCCGTACTTTGGGGCATATGTTCAGGAAAATTCTGCCCGGCTAGTAAGCGGACACCTTCTGTTTCAAGGGTTCGCGGGTCAATACTTACGTAATTTATTGCCAGCGTTTTATTGTTTATCGTTACAGAATCCTTGCCCATTTTAAGGGGCTCATAGTACCAGTTCGTGGCCAGCGTCGTTTCTACCTGACTTAACTTAGTTATCTCGTTTTGCAGGTTCTGATATTTTTCACCTTTTAAATCCAGTGTCAGTACATTGGATGACACGGTTGAGTTGATGATTGCGTTGTTTTTTCGATCATAATCGGCTACTATGACAACCAGTATCATAAACAGGATGGTCACAGAAAATTGAACGACGATCAAACCTTTGTAAACAGCAACACCCCGGAACAGCTTTATATTCTTCATTTTACGCAAAACCTGTATCGGCTGAAACGCCGACAATAGCCAGGCCGGAAAAGCCCCTGCAACTAAGCCTGTGATAACGGCGTAGGTGATCAAGCCTACTATCAGGGCTATATCCCAGGAGAATATAACATCATCCATGTCGGGTATATAGTTGGCTAAAATAGTAACACAGGGCACGGTAAACAACAAAGCAAATAGGGCAACAAGGGTCGATTCCATTAAAAATTGACCGATAACCTGTCCTCTTGTTGCGCCTATGGTTTTGCGAACACCTACTTCCTGCGCCCGGGAGAAAGCACGCGCCAATGCCAAACTGATGTAATTGAAAGCAGCTAAAAGGGTTAACGATAGAATTATGAATAGCTGCGTTTTTACGTCTTCCCAACTAGTACCTGCATTAGGGTTATTTTTAAGATCAATTTTTCCAGGGGTAATATTTTCCAGGGGTTGGGCCAAAAATTGAAGTTGGCTCTTATCCAATTTCTGGGTATAGTTCTGGAGCGTTGTATTAAGTTGCTCTGCATTACTGTCTGATTGTAAACGAGCATAAATGGCTGAACTCTTGAACCCTCCCCAATCGTGTGAAGCACTACTTATTACTCCTTTTTTTTCAAGCAGCTCAGCAGAACGAATTGACAACATGGCCTCAATGGGCAGATGGGTTTCTAAAGGCGGGTCCTGGATTATTCCCCCAACGGTATAATAGCCTAAATTTTCAACTAGAACTGTATGCCCTAAGACATTGGTGCTGCCAAATAATTTCTCTGCTGTTTTTTGGGTTAAAAAAAGTGTGGAAGAATTGTTGCCAAGACTTTGTGCATTCCCTGACAACAGGGTAAAGCCAAAAACATCAAAAAAAGAAGGTTCTGTAAATTTTATGTCAATAGGTATATCACCCTTGTCGGTTTGCAAATTGTATTTTCCGGCCAGGCGTAGTTTTACCGTTCTCTCAACAAAGGAGACGCTGTCCAGTTGAGTCGCCAGGGGCAAGGGAGCGGTTGCCCAGTTGGTTTGTACCCCTTCGGTTGTTTCCTGGGTGAGTATGCGTACGAGTTGATTTAATTTTGGATGAAAATGGTCGGTATCAAACGTGGCTTTCAGGCCGGTAAACAGAATAACACCAACGGCCATACTGAGTGACAAACTGAGTATATTGACCAATGAAAAAAGTTTGTTTTTCCACAGGCTGCGCCAGGCGATTTTAACATAGTTGCGAATCATATCCGGATTAAGTAGAGATGGCGAGGGGTATTCAGGGGTAAAGTAAGGACGGGTGGTTGCCCGTCGCTTCGCGAAGAGCTCCTGTTGCCGGTTGGCCAGCCTGGCTACTCGACGCCGTAGGTAATAGGGTCGAATGACCTTCAGCGCTTCCAGGCCATACCACCAACGGGCTCGGCGGGAACCGACCTGGTCAACTCGCTGGACAAATTGCTCGTGCAGATCCCCCTGCAACTCTTCCAGCAGATCAGGGGGCGTCAACCAACTGAGCAGGCGGTCGGCCCAGCGGGGCGGCTGCCGGGACGACGGGTGCTGAGGTGTCGGGTCGGAGAAAGACTTGTCCATCGGTTAGGAAAAAAAAGGGGTGGGTAAAGCCTCCCAAAATCCCATCCGGAGTTGACGCATCTCCCGCAGTACCTGATGCCCAGCCGCCGTCAAGGTAAAAAAACGTTTGCGCCGTCCACCCCGGACCAGGGTAGCTCCCCCTAAGGCCGAGCCAACGAGGCCTTTTTCCTCCAGGCGATACAAAACCACATGCACTCCCGTCACGGACGTGGTTCGGTGGGTTCGTTGCTGGAGTTCGTCGGCAATCGTGACACCATAGGCTCCTGTGGGATGTTGTTGAAGCAGGGCCACAGCGAGTAAGACCAACTCTTCAAACTCGCCCAGGTAGGTTCTACTCATACCAAGTGGACTAAAAAAGTTATATTTCTTTAGTACTTGTTGAACAAATAGAGTGCCAATTATATAACTACCTATTTTTCAGCAATATATCCTGTAAATTAGTTTATACATGTCCGAAACCGTACAAATGCTGTCCGGTAGTAGGTATGCCTGGGCCGTTTATAGAAACTCTGATTTGCGCATTAGCACATTCTTCTAAATAGCTCCCCCTTGAGACGAAGCCCCTTCTTAGGCGAACCTGTAGGATTTAGTATAATGGGCTACCGCTTCGGCTTCTACCCGCTCGATTCACTCACTTTTGCACTGGCTGTAGGCCGTCGAGACCTGGCTATGAAGCCCCTGACAGCGGGCTTTCCTGAGATAGCGATTGATCCGATTGATGGACCGTGATCAATAGCTCTCCAAATACACCGGCTACTAATCTGCCTTCCTCTGTAGACAGCATGCTCCACCCAAGATTACAGACGACTCACTCTACCTTGTTCTGGCCCATCATAGGTCGCTGTTGGGAGCTAATTTTTAAATGAGCTAACTGGTGAACAGTGGTACAAATTACGAGTCAATAGCCAGTCTAAATCAGCGATCAAATTGCATTTACCACTAAATAGAATTAAAAACCCTCTCCGTCTTTTTGTGGACAAATTATGTTGTTCAAGACATGGGCTGGTCAATTTCAGTGAATTTGTGTGAGCGCCCAGTAAACCGAACGATATAGATGACAACCTTATCCAGCCTCTCTTCCCACATACCTTCCACTCAGCCCCAATGGGTTAAGCGTTTTGCTAAGTTTGGCCTGGCGGCCAAAGGAGTTGTTTACTGCCTGGTAGGTATACTCGCGTTTATGGCGGCCTTCGAAATAGGCGGTCGTTCGGAACGTAACCTCAACAAACAGGGGATATTTCGATTCATACTGGAACAACCGTTTGGACAGATTCTACTGGCACTGGTGGCCATCGGTCTGGTCTGCTACGCCCTCTGGCGGCTAACTCAGGCTTTCCTGGATAACGAGAACAAAGGAACCGACGCCAAAGGCATTGGTCGTCGGGTAGGTTATGCCTTCAGCGGGTTGGTCTATGGATTCCTGGCTTATGGATCGTTCCGGATGGTACTGGGTAGCCAGGCAAGTCAGGGCGGAGACACGCGCCAGACCCTCGTTCGGGAACTACTGCAGAAACCGTTTGGCCAGTGGCTCGTCGGCCTGATTGGCCTGAGTATCATTGGCGTCGGGCTGTACCAGATCTACCGGGCCCTATCGGGTAAATACCTGAAAAATGTTCAGACCTCTTCCATCAAAACGGAATTGAAGGAGATGATCATCCGGTCCGGTAAACTGGGATACATCGCGCGGGGTGTCGTCTGGGGAATTATCGGCTACTTATTCATAAAAGCGGCCATGGCGGCTAATGCCAGCGAAGCCGGCGGCAGTAGCCATGCGTTTGCCTTCCTGGAAAAATCCAGTTACGGTTCGTATCTGCTCGGCGCCGTAGCGGTGGGTTTGTTTTGCTACGGCGTATTCATGTTCGTACGCGCCCGGTACGAAGTTATCAACACGAGTAACTAAAGAACGCAGATGAGTTTGTAAGAGGCTGTTCGAAATAAGGTAGTTTTCAGCTTCAGCAGACAACCGCTCAGGGTACATAGAAAGCCGCTAGCTGCTTTAAACGCGGCTTGACCAGCGGGTTTTTCATGGGTTCGAATCGAGCTACTTCAACATTGTCTTTTGTGACAACCACATAAAACGGCTGCTTCAGGCGGGTAGTGAGGTGATAGATCGTCACCAGCTCGGCAATGTCTTCAGACCAGGCCGCCATACCATACAAGGACGGAAAAGGTGTTTGCGCAAGTTTCCGATACACGTCCGGAGCCATGCTGATTACCATCGGCCGACCACTCCGGAAACGGGTCTGCTCCAGCAGCGAATCGACGTATTCCTCAACAGGCGCGTTCATCGTGCGCCAAACCTCTTTGGTAAATGGTGTCGGTTCAACGAGTGCGTGTCTCTGCGAAGTTGGCGGGGTGATGCCCGTCACCGCATCGACGACATGCGTAGCCTCATGGAGCATTACGTAAAGGATGGCGTCCAGGCTCCCCCCTTCGACCCGCACAGCATAGCTGGAATCAGCGGTCCGGTTGAAGCAAGTATTTTCTTTCCACGATGCCCATTCGGAGATGGTCTCATTCAGCAAGCCCGCCCGAAACGTAATGTTGAACCGTTTCGGCCCGTCGCCTGAATCGAGCAGCGACGTCAATGCCGTGTTGGGCATGTTGTCCATGAAGCTGATGCTGTGCAGATGCTGCCTCAACAGTCGCTGATGTAACGGAGGCAACCGGGAAAAAGCCCTGCTCACCTTTTCGTTTTGGGCAGGTGTCAACTCGTGGTTAACGGGCTTCAGGCCAGCCTCGCGAAACATAGTAAAAACGCTTTCGGGGGCAATTTTTATTCGCTGAGATGGGTCATTATCGTACCTGGGGCTTACTGTTTGCGCCAGGGCAAGCCCTGAGCACACCAGCATTCCCAAAGCCGAAGCGGCCCATACCAAAACCGATTTGCCAATCATTGTATCGTCATTCGTTTAACTCAGGGTATTGCAGTTGGCTCATGTAGTGAGCCAACTGCAATACCCTGAGCCATTGGGAGTCAATTTTTGCGGGCTCCTTTTACCCTGAAATTCGTAAGGAACGGATAAGCGGGCCATCCAGTTCAAGGTGGTATTGCAAAACCGCCGGACTTCCGGGGAACGTGCCGCTCACTTCGACGGTCAGCTCGGCCGCGGGGCCGTTTTGAGTATAGTCAAGTGGTTTTAGCTGCATCTGGTACTTTTCGGACGCCTGCTGTATCCACTGCTTAATTTCATCCCGGCCCGAGTAGGATGATCCTTCGTCAGAGACCCGCGCTTCGGCGGTAAAAAACCCGGCAAAGGCGGTGCTGTTCAGGTCGTTCTGAGCCTTGATGAGGCCTGCTATGTTGTCAGGGAGGTTCATTGCTATACTGTTTATGGTTGAGTAAGCAGATTCAACAGGAATGTCGGTTTGGAGCATTCCGGACTATATGGTGGGTATGGTACCGCCGTCAATGACAAAGTCGGTGCCGGTCAGGTAAGCCGCCCGGGGCGATACCAGGAAGCCCACCAGTTCAGCCACCTCTTCCGGCCAGGCGGGTCGGCCGATCGGAATGCCGCCCAGAGCAGCCATTACCCCCTGAGCAGCCTGTTCGGCGGTGACGTCTGCGCTTTCGGCAATACGCTCCATCATTCGGCTCGACGCTGTGGTCATAATCCAGCCCGGCGATACGGTGAGCACGCGTACCCCTTTCGGAGCTACTTCGTTAGACAGGCTTTTGCTATAATTGACCAGGGCCGCTTTCGCAGCGGCATACGGCAGCGTGGCGTCATACAGGGGCAATTTGGCCTGGATCGACGCGATGTGGACAATAACTCCCTGCCCGCGCCTGACCATACCGGGCAGAAACCCGCGGTCCAGTCGCACGGGTGCCAGCAGATTCGTTTGTAACGATGACAGCCAATCCGCATCGGACAGTACGGCATACCCACCACCCGGCGTTTCGGAGCCACCCATATTATTAACCAGGATGTCCAAATGGCCGAATGTACTGAGTACTTCATCGATTACCTGTTGAGTGCCGTCCGGTTTGCTCAAATCGGCAGCGATGAAATGGATGTCATCCGGCTGGTCTTCGGGCTTGTTTCGGGCCGTACTGATTACCGTGGCACCTGCTTCTAACAGGCGATCGGCGATGGCCTTACCCGTTCCCTTGCTGCCGCCGGTAACCAGGGCAATTTTGCCCGCCAGTTCGTTGTCAATGGTAACCTTCATAACGCGGTTGTTTTGTTCAGGACAAATTTCGGGCGTACGACAGGCGCTGACAAGTACGGACTTACGAATCAGATAGGGACAAATTTATCCCTATTGACCTAGCCCGGACACCTGATTATCTTTGTCATATGTACGAACGGAAAACACTGCCCGAGCTGAACTGCGGCCTCGACCTGATTGGCGAAGTATTGTATGGAAAATGGAAGATGCGGCTTTTGTGGTTTATCCACGAAGGCTTTCAGCGCCCCAGCGAGCTACAGCGAAAAATTCCGGGTGCTTCCCGGCGCGTGCTGAACGTACAGCTAAAGGAGTTGGAAAGCCACGAACTGGTGGGGAAAGTAATCTACCCGGTTGTACCACCCAAAGTCGATTATTATCTGACCGATTTGGGCCAATCGCTCATACCCATTATTGGGGCCATCGGGCAGTGGGGCGACCAGCATGATCAGCGATTACGGACGCTCATTCTGAAGAGCATCCACCCCTAACCACCCGTATGGCTGCCATAGGCAGGTTCTACCGCTTGCCGAAGCCATCGGGCATATCGTTGTAACGGCCTGGTATCTGCTTCGTACAGATCAGCCATGCAGTGTGGGCTTCAGAGGGTGTTTCGGGAAGGAATTTTATGAATTCTCGCTGGCCGGAATGGCTACCTGTACCCCCCCAGTCCCTTCAGAGGAATTGTTTGGGGAAGTGTGGTCAAGTAGGAAAAGCTATGCAGAGACCGAATCTTACACCCCCCCCGCCCCTCAAACCGACTAAAATCAGCAGATTACTTCCCCAAACAAGCTCTGAAGGGCTCACTACGTTAACAAAGCTAGCCGAAGCCGACCTGCAGGTTGTGCTGGATAAGACCTATACGCTCAGTAACGTCAGGGAGACCTACCGCGAAGCCCGTCTTGGCAAAACGATTGGAAAGTCGGTGATTGTTCCTGATTGACCGCGTACAGGAATCGTATGGCTACTGCGGCTACGGCTCAAGCACGGTTCTGGCAATATCGGCCGGCGTATGAAACAGGCTGATTCCGGGGTAAGCGGCCAGCGCATCCGGGCGGGTATAGCCCCAGGTCACTGCGCCAAAGGCCACGGTGGCTTCCCGAGCGGCTTCTATGTCGCGCACTTCATCGCCAACACAAAGCGTCTCCTGCCGACTGGCGCCCATCTTTTCCATGGCGCGTTTGAATTTGCGCTGCTTGCTGAAAAGCGACGAGCCGCACCCGTAATGGCTGATCAGCGACGCGTTTACCGGGCCAAGTACCCGCCGTATGTTCTCCTCACTGTTAGAGCTGACGATCGCCAGCTTAACCCCCTGACCGGCCAACTGGCTCAACAGCTGAGGCACACCGTCGAATAAGTGAATCTGGTCGATATCCTGGCCCATGCGTCGGATGAATGAACTGACAATAAGCGGAATCTTCCAGGCGGGCAACCGGGCTCGTTTGATCATCTGGCGGGCATCGAGTCCCCGCAGCTGATCTACGTCCTGAGGCTGGATAACCGGAAAATTATAGGTGGTGGCGAGCGCATTCATGGTCCGCAGAAAATACGGGAATGAATCGGCGAGGGTACCGTCAAAATCGAAGATAATCAGCTTGAAGTTCATGGTAAGGATGGGTTTGTCAAGTTAGTCTGGTCCACGTCGGTTAACCGGCGGCTGGGCTGTTTCAGGAGGTGGTTGATGTACTGAGCTGCCACTAGTCCAGCAAAGGGTACGGTGGCCAGAAGAATCCGTCGGGCTTTCATGCGGTTGGGTTGTTTACAGGCATACCCAAAGTTGCTACCCGCCCGGCTGCACTCAAACGATCCTGTTATGAAGCGGTAAACTAGCCGATGAAACGCTAATTGTTTATTTTCGCTGACTCTACCTACTCCACCCAATACCTTCTTTCGCAATGACTTATGACCAGTGGTTCCTGCTTTTTACGGGAGCCGTGCTGGTTATGCTGATCGCTAACCTGATTCAGTGGGCCGTTTATCAGGAGCGCATCTACGGTCAGTACACGCTTTATATTCTACTTTGGATGACCGGGTTCGACCGGGTTCGGCGTTGACTATGTCCGCTTACCGCCCCACGTGCTCGCCTTCATACAAACCATTCCGCTATACCTGTTTTCGCTGGTTTATTTAGAGATAGCCCTCACCTTTCTGCCGGTAGCAGACCGGCCTGGTTTGCTGGTCTGCTACCGGCGGGTTCAATGGGGTATAGCTATCGTAGCACTACCGGAAGTGTATTTCAACCTGTTTTCATCGGCCTGGCAAACCGACTGGCACGATACGCAGCGCAACCTGATTCGAGTCCTCATTATCCTGGCCACTTACCTGACCATAGCGTATACCGTCTATGTCACACTCCGGAAAACGGATGTGCTGGCCCGTTTTTTCGTCGTCGCAACGCTGGGCCTGTTGATCAGCGAACTGCTGGGTATTCTGGTTATTGTCTAGCACGGCCAGGCTGGTATACGAGCTGGACTGTTCAACCTGCCCCTACCTATTCATCCAGGGTTTATCGGCCAGTTAGGGCTGTTGCTCGACATGGCCTGCGTATCGCTGGGGCTATCGTACCGCCAGCGACGCGAAACCCGCCGACAGATACTGGCCGAGCAGGAACTGCTGCGCGAACGGGAACACCGGCTGCGCCAGCAACTTCAGTCCGACCTGGCCCGTCAGCAACTCAACCAGCAACATACAGAAGCGCAGATGCGTGCCCTGCAGAGTCAGGTCAAGACGCGGCAACCGTTGGCTTGCTTCTGCTGGCGCCGGTGTTTATCGCTACGATGGCAAATCCTTTCATCATTTTACCACCAAAGAAGGACTGGCTCATGGCAACACTATTAAATTCCTTCACGGTACACGCTTTGCCCAGTCTAACAGCGGGCCATATAAATCAGCAATCGTTTGGGTGGCTTCTTTAGAGGCATAAAGCCGCTGTAGTTCATTCACGAAAGCCTCAAATCGATAAAAGCCACGCTGGCTGGCATTCAAGTCTACCCGCTCTTTGCGCACCAGTTCGTATACATTCAGCGGGTAGTTGTCTTTGATGTAAAGCAAATGTACGCCATGCGTCATGTATTCATTAAAGATCTCATAAGCATTGCCGTAGTGATCCGAATCGCCTTTTCGGGTCCACTTTGGCCGATCATTAAATACAGTGTTGATTGCCGTCAGATGCTTGTCACTGGTGGGGTTCACAAAGTTATGATCAACCTCGGTGAAGACGATGCTGGAGTACAACCCGGCAATCTCGGCGTCAGAAAGGGTGCTCTGATTGTACGCTTTCGCATCACAAATAAACATCAAGCTCTCCTGATACCCCCGATCGGCAAATTTCTGGGTTGCGTGAGCGCCACCAATCAGGGGCGAGAAAACAATACGCTGACTATTGTAATGAATGCCCGGGAATTGTCGTTCCAGCCACGTCTGCATTTGTTTAACCGGCAAGAGTTGTTTAACCCGGGCTATGTTCTGCTGATAAAACGGTTGATTGTTCTGGTAGAATTTTCGGAAACCGGATTTCTGTACGAAATCAGCCCACTGGTATGGGTATTCGGCCATGTCGTTTGCTGCCGGCCACATAGCCTTATAAACACCTCCCTGAGTTGGTATTCCTTGCCGATTCAGGACCATGATATACGCATTCTGGCGAACGCCCTGATAGACATTATAACCACCCGTCTTTAGCTGTTCATTCAGTCGCCGAATAAGCGGATGGTTGAGCTGGGGAGTAAAATACGCCTTCAGGCGGGTGAAATAACCGCCAGTCTGATCGATCATATTGGGGTCTTTCTGACCTGCTTCTGTTAAGGCCATAGCGATATTGGCCAACTCGAACGTTTCCGGAATTTCGTAGCTAACCGTACCGCCAAACCGCCGTTGGTAGTCAGCGGAAAACTGAGCGGATATATCGCCAAAAAATCGAATCTGAATGTATTTGGTGAGGGAGCCGTTGGTCAAAGCGATTCGCTGGGTGAGCAGCTTACCCTCGTTGTGGTCAACAGTAATTTGTTGATCACCCGTAGCAAGCACAAATGAGATGAGTTTTCCTTCGTATTTCTGGGGCGAGTTGAAGTTGTTTACCGAGTCCATTTTCGAGAAATGGAACACATCAGTTAAGTTGAAGCCATTGATTGTATAGCGAAGGGTGTCGCCCCGAATCTGAAGTCGATGGGTAATGGGCACCTGTGCGAAGCTGAATAAGGAAACAGCGAGCAGGCTGCTCATTAACGCAGTTCTCATACCGCAATCGTTGGCTTTCAAGGTAGGGCTGGGTGAAATAGTGACTAGTAACTCAACGAAAACGAAAGGAGCTGTCTACTTATAAGCTTCCTGGCGGTGGTGTGATTAATCTGAGTGGTGTAAAGTACTACAAATGGGGGGATTAATAAGCCGAATATGGCTCCAAACAATGCAACCATGCCGTTTTTCGAAAAACGGCATGGTTAATCGATGACTCTAAACCGATATGGTTTGCGTTCAGTTAAGCCATGTTCATGGCCCAATGGTTATCTCACGAATCGATTTCATCGGTTATGTGCCGCTTTAGCTGCCGTATTATCACGACCGACTCATCCTTTCTGCGCAAAGACCAGCCAACAACCGGCTCTATACCAGCCTGATGCCGGCATCCTCGATGGTGATTTTCCGGTCTTTGTAGAGTGTACCGATGGCTTTCTTGAACGTTTTTTTGCTCATTTCGAGTCGCCGGTAGATCTCCTCGGGCGCGCTGCTGTCCGTTAGCGGCAGGAAACCACCCTCCGACCGGAGTTCGGCCAGGATGCGCCGGGCGTTCGGCTCTACGTTTTCATAGCCCGGGCGCTGGAGGCTAACGTCGACCCGGCTGTCGTCGCGGATATGTTTGATGTAGCCGATGAGTGGGTCACCGGGGCGCACCGTCCGGAAAATCTCGTTATGGTAAACCAGTCCCTTGTAGCGGTTATTGATGATAACGTTCATACCCAGCTCGGTGGCTTCGTAGGCCAGCAGCTGCACCTCTTCGCCCACGTACAGATCGCTCACGTCGGGGTCGAGGAAGCGGTTGACCCGGCTCGATGCAACCAGCCGGTTCGTTTCTTCATCGAGATAGACAAACACGACGTACCACCGCCCGACCTGCATGGGGCGGCTCTGCTCCCGAAACGGCACAAACAGATCTTTTTCCAGCCCCCAGTCCAGAAACGCCCCCGCATCGGTTACGGCCATTACCTGCAGGGTCGCAAACTCATCGCGCTGCACGGCCGGAACGAGCGTAGTTGCCACGGGTCGCTCGAGGGAGTCGTTATACACAAACACATCGATGGTGTCGCCCACGGCCAGATCGCGGGGCACATACTTGTTGGGTAACAGAATGTCGTCTTTGGGATCACCAGTGGGCGTATCGTTCAGGAAAAAGCCAACGCTGGTTTCACGCAGGGCGGTTAATGTGTTGAATCGTCCGAGTTTGAGCATGGGGCATAAATCACGTACCGGGGGCAAAGGTCGGCGTTTTTGCGCTGATACACGACATACCGGTAGAAACCCATCTGAAATAGGGCGATTCCCTCATTGGTTCGGCGCCGGCATCTTCTTTTATTTACAAAATCAATTGACTATCAACCCCACCCATGACTATACCCTTCACTCCCGACCTCTGGACTGTGCTGCTGGTGATGCTTACCGGCGGCATTATTGGCGGCATCGTTAATTTTTTCTACGCCCCCCTGCCCAATGGACAGCCGAACTCGCTGGGTCGCTGCGTTATTCTGGGCATTGGAGCCTCGGCGCTGGTGCCCGTCTTTTTGTTCGTTACCCAGAGCAAAATTCTCGATAAACTGTTTTACCCCGCCGGGCCAGAGCTGTCAGCCGCCGACAAGGCCATCAATCTCCTGGTTTTTATCAGCCTTTGCTTACTGGCAGCCATCTCCTCGTCGCGCTTCATTGCATCGGTCAGCGACCGGGTCATCGCCCAGTTGAAAGAAGAGGTCAAAGAGGCTAAAGAGGAAATCGACCAGACCCGAAAGGATGTGCAGGCCACCCGGCAGACAGCCGCCGAGGCCAACCAGAAAATACAGGAAAATACCGCCACGCTCCGGGGCCTCAAGGAAGTGCAGAAAGCGCGAACCCTGGCCCCCGCACGTCGGTCGGCCGCGTCTGCCAGCACCCTCGAAGTCCTGAATCAGCCCACGTCCGCATCTCATCCCGACGATCCGCAGAAAGGACGCTGGGGCGGGCTGGCCGTTCGGGAGGGTTACCAACTGTCGGCAACGGTCGAAGCGGTGGACAACGACAACGATTTTTTCACGGTACATCTTCAGGTAACCGCACCCGACTCGGTTCAGCTCCCCGCCGACGCGATTGTGGTTTTCCACCTGCACGATAGCTTCACACCCGACGAGCACCGGGTCATGTTTCAGCAGCGGGCAGCCACGCTCGCCCTGTACGCCTGGGGGGCGTTTACGGTGGGCGCCGAAGCCCCGGGCGGCATTCATCTGGAGCTCGATCTGGCCGATCCGAACCAGGTTCCAACCGCTCCTCAAAGCTTCAG
The DNA here is from genome assembly GCF_002006735.1 of Spirosoma sp. 209. Taxonomy (NCBI): domain Bacteria; kingdom Pseudomonadati; phylum Bacteroidota; class Cytophagia; order Cytophagales; family Cytophagaceae; genus Spirosoma; species Spirosoma sp. 209. Next base: position 38,825 of record NZ_MVEC01000016.1, read on the forward strand.
AAATCGCTGATTGTAGCCGTCAGTTTTCCGTCATATAAAGAACCCTTCGTGCAAAATGTTGATTATCAATAGACGATTATAAAGCCTACTTGCGTTATAGACTCATAACCATCTGAGTTTAGTCTTGATCAAACGCGTAGGATTCTCTCTGTTGATGGCTGCTTTTCGTCCGGCCGTCTCGGTAGCAGCCAAGTTTACTCAATCGCCTATCACCTCATTTCAAACGGCCACCAGCCCGGTTTTGCTACAGGCCGACGCAACCCGTACCAGTCTGTTCATTAACTCCTCAATGCCCGCGGGGTCGTCGGCGATATCGGCGGGCAACGAGCTTCCGATGCTCGACGTCAATTTTTGCGGAGAATGTCTTCCACTTGACCAGAGTGCCGTTGCTGACCGCTGGAAACACGTTTTCACCCTCTTCCGGAACAATACCAGCGATCTGGGCAGCCTCCAGAAACGAGCCGATGCGTTTTTCCCGATCATCGACCCTATTCTGGAGCAGTATGACATCCCGCAGGACTTCCGCTACGTGCCGCTGGCCGAGAGTGGGCTGAAGGCAAAAGCCGTGTCGCCGATGGGCGCTGCGGGTTACTGGCAACTCATGCCGGGCACGGCCCGCGAGCTGGGCCTGAAAGTGGGAAAAGGGGTTGACGAACGGTTCAACGTTCATAAAGCAACCGTAGCTGCCTGCAAATATCTGCGTAAATTATACGATCAGCTGGGATCCTGGTCGCTGGTAGCGGCCGCCTATAACGCGGGGCCTGGCTATCTGAAAAACCAGCTACGGCGCGACGCTCACCGCGACTACTACCGGATGAATCTCCCCCGCGAAACCCGTTATTACCTGTTTCGGGTACTGGTATATAAAGAAGTTCTGTCGCGTCCCGACGATTACCTGTCCTTTTTGTCGTAACGCACGATATGCCCCGGGCCAATTTACCCCCGCCCCTTTAGAGTTTATTTGGGGAAGGTATCTGCGGACTTTAGTCGGCTCGAGGGGCCGCCCTTTTTACCCCCCAGCCCCCTAAAGGGGGAGATAGCTCCGCCGAATGGGCTCCCCATTTAGGGGTTGTTTGGGGAAGATAGTTGCGGACGTTAGTCGGCTCGAAAGGCGGCCTTTTTCACCCCCAGTCCCCTAAAGGAGGAGCCCATTCGGCGCGGACGGCTCCCCCTTTAGGGGGCTGGGGGGTGAAACCACCCTCCCCAAAACAAGCTCCTGGGAGACTGGCGGTAACAATGACGAAACCAGATTCCCTACACAACCCATAGTCATCGTTACGGGAAAGGCCTCCCATTCCGGGTTTATGCCGGACCGTAGTCCGCTCATAGCTTTAATAAATAAACCCTGTTGGTCTAAATCAGTTATTAGCATACATTCGCCCCGCCATTTGCGGGCACTACACGTAGCGTTTGAATGCAAGCTGACACCAAATCAACGGACTCCCCACCCTCCCGCCCTTCTATTCCCCGGCGGTTTGAGCGGTTTTTCATTAATCTGGCCGATGTGGCGGCTTTTGTAGGTCGATTTTTCCGCGAAGCCCTCCTTCCCCCCTACGAATTCAAAGAAATTATCCGGCAGTGCTACGAAGTCGGATACCGGTCGTTGCTGCTGATCTCTACGACCGGTTTTATAACGGGTATCGTCTTCACGAACCAGTCGAGACCGTCGCTGACCGAATTCGGAGCTACCTCCTGGTTACCGTCGCTGATTGCCATTGCGGTCGTGCGGGCCCTGGGTCCACTGGTTACGGCGCTGATTGCAGCCGGCAAGGTAGGATCGAGTATCGGAGCCGAGCTCGGCTCCATGAACGTTACCGAGCAGATCGACGCCATGGAAGTCTCCGGAACCGACCCGTTCAAATTCCTGGTCGTTACGCGGGTGCTGGCTACTTCGTTTACCATTCCGCTGCTGACGATGTATACGATCTTCGTGGCCCTGATTGGTGCGTATATAAATGTAAACCAGAACGAGCAGACCAGCTTCACCTCATATATTCAGGAGGTCTTCGGGGCCATTACCTACCTCGACATTTTCATGTCGCTGATCAAATCCATTGCGTTTGGATTCACAATCGGGATGGTGGGCTGCTACAAAGGCTACCACTCGTCGAAAGGCACCGAAGGCGTGGGTAAAGCCGCCAACTCGTCGGTGGTAACCGCCATGTTTTTAGTATTCATTGAAGAGCTTCTCTCGCTCCAGATCGCCAACGCAATCCGCGGCAGCTAGGAAGCGTACGAGCATATGGGCCAACGTCTGAGCAGTCAGAAGCCCTGCCGTATCTGTTGCTCTGGCGTTTCTGATTTCTCTTTTACGGGTTTATGGATGAGTTAGTAATTGACATACAGGGACTGAAAAAGTCGTTTGGCGATCTGCACGTGTTGCGGGGCGTTGACCTGCAGGTACACCGGGGCGAAAACGTGGTGGTGCTGGGCCGGTCGGGTACGGGTAAGTCGGTGTTGATCAAGATCATTGTCGGACTGCTGAAGCCCGATGCCGGCGAGGTGCGCGTGCTGGGCCAGGACGTGACCCTGTTACGGGGCCGCGAACTGGACGACTTCCGCCAGAAAGTAGGGTTCTCGTTTCAGAGCAGTGCCCTCTACGACAGCATGAGCATCCGCGAAAACCTGGAATTTCCGCTGGTGCGCAACATTCGCAACCTGAGCCGGGCCGATATCAACCGCGCCGTCGAAGAAGCGCTCGATGACGTGGGGCTGTCGCAGACCATCAACCAGATGCCGTCTGAACTGTCGGGTGGTCAGCGCAAACGGATCGGAATTGCCCGAACGCTGATGCTGAAGCCCGAAATTATGTTATACGATGAACCAACCGCCGGTCTCGACCCCATCACCAGCATCGAGATCAACAACCTGATCAACGAAGTACGGCAGCGTACCGGCGCTTCGTCGATCATCATTACCCACGACCTGACCTGCGCCAAAACTACCGGCGATCGGGTGGCCATGCTCCTCGATGGCACCTTTGAACGGGTCGGTACGTTCGACGAAGTCTTTGCCGACCCCGATGAACGCGTACAGCAGTTTTATAATTACAACTTCGTGAATTGAACAGACGCCGTCGATTCGTGTTTGATGTTCGTGGCCTTGTCAGACAAGCCGGATGTCCCGCCCGGAAAGCGAACCCAGTTACACTCAACGTATACCACAACCACTACCAATAACACCAATGCCAACTGAATCGAATAAACGTTCTGTCATTGTCGGAATCTTCGTCGCCCTCGGTATCCTGATTTTCGTTGCCGGGGTGTTCGTTCTGGGCGGCCAGCAGAAACGCTTTTCCAGCAGCATAAAAATCATCGCGGTCTTCGACGATGTTGGAGGCCTGAAAGCCGGGAATAACGTCTGGTTCTCGGGGGTAAAGATCGGCACCGTGAAGCGCATTAGCTTCTTCGGCACCTCGCAGGTCGAGGTCGATATGAACATTGAGGAGACCTCGCGGCAGTATATCCGGAAAGACGCCAGCGCCACCATCAGCACCGACGGACTGATTGGCAACAAGATAGTACAGATCGTAGGCGGTTCTACCCGATCGGAACCCGTTGAAGAAGGAGACCGGCTGAAGACGCTGGCCGCCATGAGTTCTGACAAGCTGATGGAGACCCTGCAGGAAAACAACCAGAACCTGCTGAAAGTTACCAATGACGTTAAGGAACTGATTGGCAACATCAAACGGGGGAAAGGTACCGTAGGTGCGGTTCTGACCGACTCGGCGCTGGCCGACCGGTTCCGCTCCACGATGGTCAACCTGAGCCAGGCTTCGGCCAATGCCGTCAAAGTAACGGGGGCCGTAACCCAGTTTGCCAACAAACTCAACACCAAAGGGTCGCTGGCCAACGAGCTGGTTACCGACACCACTATTTTCAGGCGCCTGAGCCGGTCGGCCGGTCGGCTCGAAAGCGCAGCTGGCTCAGCCGACCAGACGGTGGCTAACCTGAACCAGGCCTCGCAGAAGCTGAACAATACTAACAGTCCGCTGGGGGTGTTACTGACCGATCAGGAAACGGCCAACAACCTGCGGACTACCCTGCGCAACTTAAACACGGGCTCCCAGCTGCTGAACGAAGATCTGAAAGCGGCTCAGAATAACTTCCTGCTGCGTGGCTTCTTTAAGAAACGCGCCAAAGAAGAAGCAAAACGGAAAGCCGACAGTACGGCCGCAGCCACACCCCAGCCCTGAGGCTTATTTGATCAGTTCCTGCCAGGAGATCAGACCAATAGCCAGCACGGCCAGAGCCAGTCCAATTTTATTAGCCGTTGATAGCCGCTCCTGAAAAAACAGGGCGGCTACCAGCGCGGCTACCAGAATGACGCCGATGTTATAAAGCGGATAGACAAGCGCCCCGTTACCGCCAAAAGCCGACAGCGCCAGCAGCAGCGTGTAGAAACTTAAGAAGTTAGGCACCCCCAGCGTAACCGCCCCAACCAGGCTTTTGGCCTGAAACGTTTCCCGACCCTGCACCAGCCGAACCACCAGCATGATATAACCGGCTACGATAGCCCCCAGAACCATAGTCAGGGTAACCTGCACGGTTTTATCGGTGGTGGGTATGTAGCGCAGGTTCATGTAGTTGATCATGGTGTTGGTGGTGCCGTAACACAGGAACACCGCTACCGGCAACAGTACCCCGGCTCCCAGCCGCCGGGTTGTTGGCTGACCCTCGACGGGTTCAGCGCTCTTTTTGTATGTACTCAGCCCGACCGCTACCAGGGCCAGTACCAGACCTACGTAGTTCAGCGCGTCGAACTGCTTGCTTCCCGTACCGAAGACAAACAGGCTGAAACAGACCGGAATGACCAGCGACAGGTTGTTAGCCAGTGAGGTAGCGGTAATACCCATACGCTGCGTACTGACGCCGGAAAGCAGAAATGTCAGGATGAAACCGACTCCCAGCGCCAGCGCCAGCCAGGTCCAGGTCTGGCTGAAATCGACCGAAAAGGTCTGGCCCGCCGGAAGCAGGGCGTACCCGGTCAGAAAACAAACGGTATAGTTGAAAACAATGGCCTGGAAGGTGTTAATGTCATAGCGCGGGAAGAGCCGGAAGTTCAGCAGCAGCACCACCGAAAGCAGAATACTCAGAAACAGAAGAAGCATGGGAACGCCTGCGAAGAGGTATTTTTCGGGCGAAGTTACACCGACCGACGGTTGCACGTGTATCTTTAACGGCTCGACCCGAAAAATGCCTTTCGTTATGAATCGGTTTCTGTATGCTTCCGTCCTCGCTTTCCTGCTTCCCCTGATTGCCGTTGCTCAAGCCTCCTGGTCCGTCTCCCCCACGGTTGCGCCTGTGTTTACCCGTACCCAGTTCGTACAGCGGGTGCTGTACCCGAACAGCGACGGTCAGCTGGTAGAACCCGTCTATCTGAACGGAGGGTTCTGGTCATCGGGGGTGATGGTGGGCGCGTCGATTCAGTATAGTTGGGCACCCGGCTGGTCGGTCAGTACGGGTGGGTGGTTCCGGTCATCGACCCTGCGTCAGAGCCGGCTTGCCAACGATGGCACCACTACGGTCAGACAGCGTAGCCTGAGGCTCCCGCTCCTGCTAAACGCCCGTACGTCGACCCGCCGATTGTCGCCCTATCTGACCTTCGGCACCCTGATCGACGTGCCCATGCAGGCACGGATCATCGTAAACCGAACCGACGAGCCTACCCAGCGGCTACGACTCGACACCGAACCAGGCCCCTATTTTCACGTGCTGGCCGGAGCCGGTGGCCATTATCAGCTCAACAGGCAGTATGCGCTCATCGTGCAGCCGCTGATTACCTACAACCTCGGCCGCTTCGGTGGCATCCGGACGCATAACCCTTCCAGTGACCTGGGTCTGCTCACCCAGCTAACGTACTCGTTTTAGCTCGATTTCGTCAACGCTTCCTCTTTCCAGCCCATCTTATGAAATCAACTTTCCTTATTCTGCTATGTCTGTCAGTTTGGGAGCCCGCTGTTATCGCCCAAAATCAGCCCCTCTCCACGCCGGCGGCCACCGACCGCTTCGTTACCCGGCTGATGGATAAAGCGGGCATTCCGGGCCTGTCCCTCGCCCTCATTCGCCAGAATACGGTAGTCTACAGCCAGGGATATGGCTTAACCAAAGCCGACTCGACCCAGCGGGTGACCCCGGCCACTGTTTTCGACGCGGCTTCGCTGAGCAAGCCGGTCTTTGCCTACGCCGTACTGCAACTGGTCGAAGCGGGTAAGCTCGACCTCGATAAGCCACTCTACGAATACCTGCCCTATGCCGACGTAGCAGCCGACGAGCGATACAAAAAAATCACGGCCCGGCTCGTGCTTAGTCATGCTTCAGGCCTGCCCAACTGGCGAAAAAACCGACAATCGAACCAGCTGGCAATGCGATACAATCCCGGCGAGCGGTTCGGCTATTCGGGCGAAGGCTTTGTTTATTTGCAGAAAGTCGTCGAAAAAATTACGGGGAAGCCGATCAATGAACTGATGATCGAGCGGGTGTTCAAGCCCTTGCAGATGACCCGGAGCAGCTATGTCTGGCAACCCGCTTTCGAGGCTGATTTTGCCTACCCTCACGACAAAGAATCCCAGCCAGAGGACAAAGGCCGATTTACGCAGCCCAACATGGCGTACTCGCTGCAGACAACCGCCGACGATTATGCCCGGTTCGTGCTGGCGCTTCTAACCGCAAATGGGCTCAAACCCGCTACGGTTGATCAGATGCTCTCGCACCAGCGCCAGCTGCCCAAAACGTTTTCGGGCACGGAACCGCTGTCGCCGGGTTTGTTCTGGGGATTGGGGATAGGCATCGAGAGTACCCCCACCGGCGACTATTTCTGGCACTGGGGCGACAACGGTACGTTTCGATGTTACGTTACTGCCGACCGCAAACGGGGTGATGGTATTGTTTACTTCACCAACAGCTTCAACGGGCTGGACATTGCCGACGACATGGTTCAGCAGTTCATTGGCGGGGAACATCCGGCTCCTCCCTTTCTGGGTATCGATTAACGACCAGTCGATAGTACCCGGCGAGCGTGTTGCCAGCCGGGTGCCTGATAGCGCAGCGTCGGTAGCCGCGTTCGGTTTTCGTCTTTCTCATTCAGGTTGTCGGCTCAGGGCCTGCCTTAACTCAAAACTACGCCATGAACAAACACGTCCTTGTGCTGCTATGGCTGCTCATCGGGTCCGCCCCGGCCGGTATAGCGCAGCGGGTTACCATCCGGCAGACTGACCAGTCGCCCCAAAGCCGGTATGCGGTAGCGCAGCTGACGAAGGCCCTCCGCAGCCGGTCATACAGCGTACAGACCGATAACCAGCCGACCGACTTCAGCATCCGGCTGGCACCGGCCAGCCCCGGACTGGGTGCCGAAGCCTATTCGCTCGACTGGCGTCAGAAACAGCTCACCATTACCGGTGGCGATGCGAGAGGGATGATTTACGGAGCCCTATCGGTTGTCGAAGACCTGACAAACGGGATGGCCCTGCCGCAGGTTAAACCCCGCAGCGAGCGGCCGCATCTGCCCCTCCGCGCCATTAAATTCGATCTTCCCTGGGATACGTACCGCCATAGTTACGCGCTCGACCTGCACTACGAAACATGCCGGGATACGCTCTACTGGCAGGCGTTTCTGGACATGATGGTGGCCAACCGGTTCAACGCACTCAGCCTCTGGAATCTCCACCCCTACCCGTTCATGATCCGGCCAACCAACTTTCCGGCGGCTACCCCTTTCAGCGAGACGCAGATGGCCGACTGGCAGCGTCTCTTCAAGGCTATCTTCCGCATGGCCAGTGAACGGGCCATCGAGACGTATCTGATTCCGTTCAATATCTTCACCAGCCCCGAATTTTCTAAAGCCTATAACCCCAATCCGGCCCTGAATAACCTCGACCATAAGCACTTCGTCGATGGCGATACCTCGGCCATTGTGAAGCGGTACACGCGCGAGTGCGTTACGCAGGTGCTGCAGGAGTACCCCGAACTGACCGGTTTTGGGTTGACCCTGGGCGAAGGAATGGGCGGCATGACACCCCAGCAGCGCGAAGACTGGATGAACCAAACGATTATTGAAGGTATGCGCCAGGCGGGCCGAAAAACCAAACTGGTCCACCGGATTCCGTTCTCCAGCACTACCGGTTCGCTCGGAATCACAAGCGTCGAGACCGAAAAACTGACCCGAAAATCCATCGAGCGCGAAGGGGCACTGGACTTTATCGAAGGGCCAATCTGGGCCGATCTGAAATACAACTGGTCGCACGCCCACTCCACACCGACGCTGGTCAAAGTGCACGGCGGCAAACTATACGACACCTATTTCAACCCGGTCCCGTCGGCCTATAAAGTGACCTGGACCGCCCGCAACGAGGATTTCTTCTGCCTGCGCTGGGGCGTGCCCGAGTTTGTACGGGCGCACGTCAGAGCCAACAGCCAGCCCTATGTCGGTGGGTATTTCCTGGGTTCCGAAACCTACATTCCGGCCCGAGATTACTTTACAGCCCCCGGCGGGCCAGTCGACTGGCGGTACGCGTTTGAGCGGCAATGGCTGTTTTACAAACTGTGGGGACGGCTGCTGTACAATCCGGCCACCGCCGATGCGGTGTTCCGGGCCGAGTTCGTGCGTCGGTACGGACCCAAGGCCGGCCCGTTGCTGGAGGCCTACGCGCTGGCGTCGACAACGCCACTCCGGCTGGCCTCGGTCTTCGACTTTACCTGGGATTTCTCGCTCTACAGCGAAGGGATGATGGCGCACGACGCCGACAAAAACGTATCATACATCTCCGTTAACCAGCAGATCACCCAGCCTACCCTCGACCCATCCTATGTGTCGGTCAGCGACTATGTAAAGACTTCCAACGCGGGTGGCACGTTCGACCTTGACAAAATGACCCCGGCCCGACTGGCCCGTTTGCTGGAGCAGGACTGCCAGAAAGCGCTGCAACTGGTGAAGCCCATCCCGACTGCCGCCAGCCGATCGCTGCGGTACGAAGTGGCCGACGTGCAGGCATGGGCCAATCTGGGTTTGCATTTGGCCGAGAAGCTGCGGGGTGCCGTTGCGCTGCAAACCTACCGCACTACCGGCAACGAGACCAGCAAGCAGGCCGCGGTTCAGCACCTGAAGGCCGCCCTTCGCTACTGGGATGCGGTAGTTGCCATTACTCGTCCGCTCTACAACGACATGCCGCTGGTACACCTGAGCGAACAGAAAGGCAGCACCTGGGCCGAAAACGACAAACTCCAGTTTCACTGGGCGAAGCTAAGACCCGCCGTAGCCGCCGACATCACCATTGCCGAGCAGGCCACACCCATTCGGGCAGACTAAGCTACGGGTAGGTTCAGTCGGCCAGCAGCGTTCGGTCTTCGGTGAGCAACCGCATCCGATACGCGTTCATGGCCGTACGACCGAGCTGATTGACCAGCCGGTAATTGACCACGATACCGACAGCGGCTCCGATGCCGGGAACAAGCTGCGCCATTTTAGCCAGGTCGATGTAATCGCGGTATTCCTGCTGGAAGGTCTGCCAGTCGAACTGGTTGATATCCTCCGGCAGTTCACGGCTGTGTCGGGGCCAGTCGGCCAGGTGTTTGTAGACCGCCTGCCGCCGTTCCTGACTCGAGAAGGCCAGCTGAAAAATGTACAGCATATATACCCGCTCGCGGTAGTCGCTGACCTGATACCCGTAGAGGGCTGCGATCTCGAAGAGCATTTTCATTTTCAGCGTCAGCAGCAACGGGAAGTCGGCCAGCCCGAGCAGCAGGCCACCTGCCCCCGTTACGCCCCCTTCGGCGGCACTGGCATTCCGATAAAACCGGATTCGCCCGGCAACAGCCGCGTCCCGCTCGGTCAACGTGAGCCCCTCGGCGGGTTTGCTGGTTAGAAATCCGGCGCCAAACAGAACGCCCCGGGTCATTTGTTTGATAGCGGTCGTGATGACATCATGCACACGCTGCGGAATCATTCGGTTGATTCGGCGCTGCCACTGGGCTGATAGTTTTCCGAAGCCGGATGGCGGGCGCTGCATCGCTAGCTGCCAGCGGGTTAGCTCAGTTCGGACGGCGGTTTCGTAGGGGGTCATGGCAGGAAAATTCAGACTTTTTCGTATCTTAAACGAATCTTTGCCGACTCCGGTGCGTTTTTTCTTTACATCTTTGTTATACCCAACCTTCTAACAGCCGCTTGTCCTTATGAAGAGAATTGTCGTGTCGTTGTCTCTGATTGCCTTGCTGAATGTAGCCAGCACCGCCCCCAGCGCTACCCGTACAGTTGCTTCTGCCACGCCCACATCGTCTGTAAAAACGGCCGCTTCCGGCAAATCCTTCGGTCATCTTGCGGTGTATGACCTGCTCAATCTGGGCCAGTCGGGTCTTCAGAAAGAGGTATTCGAATACGCCCTGCGTGGCTGGCAGAAAATGGGAGCCTCCAGGCCAATCCTATCTATTGTAGATCTGAGTCAGCCCTCTACCAAAAAACGGCTTTATGTCGTTGATCTGCTCAACAAAAAACTGCTCTTCAACACCTACGTGGCCCACGGTCAGCACTCGGGTGACCTGGTAGCCAGCCGTTTCTCGAACATCAATGCCTCGTTCCAGAGCAGCCTGGGTTTCTACCAGACGCTGAATACCTATATGGGGAAACATGGTCTGTCTCTTCAGCTCAAAGGGCTCGAGAAAGGCTTCAACGACCAGGTCTATAACCGCAACATCGTTCTGCACGGCGCCGATTATGCCTGCGAGGACTTTATTAAGAAAACCGGCCGGCTGGGTCGCAGCCAGGGTTGCCCGGCCGTACCTTATGCCGACTCGAAAAACATCATCCAGGCCGTTAAAGGCGGTACCTGTCTGTTTGTTTACGCCCCCAATCAGGACTACCTGAAACAGTCGGCTTACTTGTCGAATCCGTACACGTCTTTGTAGAACCGGAGCCGTCCGGCCGCGTCTACATCGGCCGTGTTGTAGGCGATGAACACCGGAAACGGTTTAGCCACGGCCATCGTCTGCGGTTTCTGATCGATCAGGCATCGGTTCATAAACCCTTTGTCGAACGTTTCTTTGCCCAGCACGAAGTTGGCCAACTCGACGGGCTTCTGTACCCGTACGCAGCCATGACTCCGCCAGCGGTCGGCGGTAAGGGTAAACATATCCCGCCCGTTCGTATCGTGCAGATAGATAGCCAGCGGATTGATCAGGTCGAACTTGATCAGTCCCAGCGCATTCTCGCAACCCGACGCCTGCCGGATGCGGTACGGAAAGTTGGTTTCTGACAGGCTGGCCCAATCGACATCTTCGGGATCGACAACCTTATTCCGTTCGTCCAGCACTTCCAGATTCTGATTATACAAAAAGGCCACGTCGCGCTGGATCTTGGGCAGCATTTCTTTGGTAGCGATGCTCTTCGGCACGTTCCAGTACGGGTAAGCCACGATGTTCTGGATGGCCGTTGTCATGCAGGGAGTCCGCTTGTCGGCCTTACCGGCAATGACCTGCATCGGCAGCAGACGCCGACCGCTCCGGTCAAATACATTGAGCTCGCCCGCCGGTATGTTGACCACAACAAACCGATCGCCCGCAAACCGGTTGGTGTATCGGTAGAAGTTGAGCGACTGCCGGATAATTCGCAGTGAATCGGCCATGGCGGGGCGGCTACCGGCCTGTTTCCGAAGTCGGTTATAATGGCCTACCAGCTGCTTGTAGGGGCCGAACGTAGCGGCACGGGCCAGCATATCATCGACCGACGCAGCATCGGCCTGGCGCGCCCAGGACGAATCTACGGCTTCTCTCAACCCGTTGAACTCCATGCGCGATGGCTTCTTGCCGTAACGAACCTCAAGCAACAGCCTCGCCCGCTTATCGTCAAGCTGGGCCAGGGATGGCTGTGCGCCGGCGGCAAAGCGACTGGTATCGATCCCGACAGAATCGGCATAGCGGCAAACCTGATGCAGACTTTGGGTAGCCGCTGCCAGTTTTTCGTTCTCCTGCTCAACCTGAGCCTGCTTTTCCCGGTCGGCGGCCCGCTGAGTAAGCAGGTAACGACCCACAAAAAACACAATAACAATCCCGGCAATGACGCCGATTACCAGTCCAATTTTATTTTTATTCATGTTCATACGTTGACTCTGCTCGTCTATTGATAACGCGTCGGACCGGGTATTGGTTATACAGACGCACTAAACGAACGAAGGCGTTCCTCTCGAAACGCCTTCTTCAGTACCCATTTGCCCTTAACTGTAGGGCGGTTTATCGATATCTACTTTACCATCGCGGTTCCGGTTGGGATGGGTGGTCGCCACATCATCCTCTTCGGCATCGTCGGCCGGGGTTGTATCCAGGCCGCTCACCGGCGTGTCTTCCGGAGAGTCATTACCGGGTAGTTGGGTCGCTTTGTCGGAGCGGTCGCCTAAGCCAGCGGGCGAAATTGCCTGTTTGGCACGCAGGATATCTTCTTTTTCGGGATCTTCCATACCGTTGTTCGTTTCGGGTTTCTATTAATCTACTACACCGATAGAACACTCACCGACCGCTATTGTTTGTCGGCAGCCATCCGAAAGCGAGGGTAAGGAGCGTTGCCTTTCGTGGCAAACCACAGAATTTCGTTCATCAGCTCGTCCTCGCCCGTGTCGATACCTTCCTCGGCCTGTTCAACCGATTCGCGGGCGTAGTGCAGCGCCCGGCCGCGTAGGCTCGACAGGGGTTTATTCATCTCGTCGAGCCGGACGCGGTTAGGCAGGGCGGTAAAGGGCGCCGGATTGGGCTGGTCGATAAAGCAGTCGAACATGGGTAGCGCCGTTGCGTCGATCACGTTCATGGGCGGCAGGCCCAGAATCTGTTCGATCGTCCGGATCATGGATGTCTGGTTATAATTGGTTCTGACGGTGCGTCGAAGGCGTGAATACGGACTGATCACGAAGCCGGTCGTACGGTAGGCCGACACGTGATCCCAGCCGGACTGGGAGTCATCTTCGGTAATGAAAATAACTGTATTGGCCGCGAACCGACTCCTGCTGATGGCTTCGACAATCCGCCCCACGGCCAGGTCATTGTCGGCTACCATGGCGCGGGGGGTCGGAAATTCGGGGCTCATCCCGGCCGTGTGATCGTTGGGCAGCGACATGACCATCAGGTTTGGCCATTCGTCGCCGGGGCGGGCACTGGCTTCGTTCAGTTCCCGGATAAACGCATCGGCCCGCATCTGGTCATTGATCGTTTCGTCATCGCAGCCGGGGAAGTCCATCGCCAGAATAGGCCTTACCCGCGAAATGGTGGTGGTATTGGTAAACGAAAACGGCTGTCCGGCCTGTCGCATCTGGTAGAGCTTTTGCCAGTCGTACTGTTTCTTATCGAATTCGCAGGTGCAGGCTTCGCCGTAGATCCGGACGGTTTTGCCGTGATCGAGGGCGTTGTTCCAGATCATTCCTTTTTTGTTGTAGACCAGCGCATCGTACAGCACGTGCGGATAGGATCGGAACCAGGCCCGTACGCTTTTCTCGGTATAGTCTGTAACCATAGCCGCATCGGCCCAGTGATGCCCCTCGGCCGACGACTTGCCCGATACGTAATAGTTGTCCAGCAGCATAAACTCGCGGGCCAGCTGGTGCTGGTTAGGTGTTACGCTGTCGCCGAAGACACAGAGCGACGGCATGCCTTTCCCCTCGCGCATGTCGCCCAGCACCTGATCGTAGGTTCGGTTTTCCTTGATGATGTACACCACGTGTTTGAAAACCGATGGCTCGCCGATACGCTCGGGTACCGGACGGGGAGCCCGGTTGGGTCTGGGCAACTGCTCCGCCAGGGCCAGCCGAAACTGGAGACTCATCCTGCGGACATCCGCCGTATAGTTCACCAGCTGGGCCTCCGTCGGCACGGCAATGCAGGAGAGCGTTGCCAGCTGCCGATGCGCTGTATACGCCTGCTGACCGGGCTTTTGTGGCTGAGCAGTCTGGCTCGTTCCCAGCTCGACGGCGGTAGCAATCCGAGCCCCATTTCCTTCGAGGTTGGCCACGTACAGCTCGTTACCCAGACACAGAACCCCGGCCGGGTAAGCCTGCGTCGGCACATAGCCCCGAACCCGGTTACTGTCGGCCAGCGACACGACAGCCAGGGCATTGTCGAGACCGTTGGCCACATAAAGTGTCGTTTCGGTGGGGTCGAGCGCCAGGGCGTTGGGGGTGCTGCCAATGTAGGCCGTCTGACCGCGAAACAAACCTACGGCGATCGAATCGGTTACCCGCCGGGTTTGCGCATCGATGACTGAAATGTTATCGCTGTTGCCATTTGCCACGTAAAGCACCCGACCATCGCGACGACTGATGATGGCATTCGGGTGCAGCCCTACCTCGATGCTGGTTTCTGGCTTTCCCGTTTTCAGGTCGATTACCGTTACCGACCCCCGGGCCATGGCACCGGTACGGGGATCGATATAGGCAGCGCCCCAGGGTACACCGGCCGTTTCGTGGGTACTGGTCGAGTCGGGCACGGGTCCGGCCCAGTTCGTTACGTAGGCCTGATCACCCGCCAGCGCCACCCCAAAAGGAGCAACGCCCGTTTGGGCCGTCCAGACCACCGATCGATCCGAAAACCGAACCTTGGCCAGCTGATTATTCCCGTTCAGCACCACGTACAGATATGTCTCCCCGCCTTCGGCCCGCACGGCTACGTCGTTGGCCAGCGCAATGGGAGCCGGCGCAACTGGCACGAACGGCAGCAGCTCCACCTTCCCTATGGTACCATCGGCCCAGGAAGCAATCATGAGTCCGGACTGGCCTTTTTCGCGCTCCGACGCGCCCCAGACGATATAGGTCTGATTCTGGTGGCTGAACACTTCTATACCAGAATAGGTACTCATCATGGCTTTGTAGGCCGGCACATCACGGAACGTCCACCGGTGCACGATCCGGCGGCTCGGCCGGTCCAGCACCGCAATGCCGTAGCGATCCTCAATGACCAGCTGCGTCTGGCCCGGCAGCAGCGCCATGTCCAGCGTATGGTTCTCGAGTTTCGGGTCGCCGTAACTCAACACGGTTCCGGCCGACTGGGTAAGCCGGTTATACGGCATAATGGCTGGCGAGCGGTCATTGAGACGTTGCTTATCCGACCGGTGTTTATAGGCTCGCGGCTGCGCGGCCGACAGGAAACTGAGCAGGCACAGACAAACGAAAAGAACAGGTGTTTTCATAAAAAATCAGGTAGCGGTGTTTGGGGAAGGGTGAATTTCGCCCCCCAGCCCGGTAGGCATGGCGTATAGCAAATAGTCATCAGGCAGCCCTGGCCACCTGATGACTATACACGCTAAAGCAGACGTTACGCGGAATTAATAACTGGCGTTCTGAGTCAGATAGCCCGGCAGGTTCGAAGCGCCATCGATGGCCGTTTGCGGAATGGGGAAAAGGCGCTTCTGCCGGTCGGCATTTGTCTTCTCCGTCCAGGTACCTTCGTACTTACCGAAACGGATCATGTCGGTACGGCGCTGGCATTCCCAGTACAGTTCAAACCCGCGCTCCCGGAACAACAGGTCCAGGTTCATACTGGTCAGCGCCGGTGCCGGTGTGCTGGCCGTACGGGAAGCCCGAACCGCGTTAACATCAGCCAGCGCCCCGGCCGCGTCGCTGCTCTTACGCAGTTTGGCTTCGGCCCGCATCAGATACACATCGGCCAGGCGTACAATGGGGATGTCGACATCGCCCAGGTTACGACCCGACTGCGATTTCGGGCTAAACTCATACTTCAGTACCCGATACCCGGTATTGTAGTTGCTACCCGCTACGCTGAAGTCGATCTGCTCGGTGAAATTGACCGGCAGGGTTGGCCGGTTGCGGGTGATGTGGACTAATCGGCCAACCCGGTAGTTACTGCCGCAGCGAACAAACGCGCCGTTTACCCGCAGCAGGCCATATTGCTGCCCGCGCAGGATACCCCGATCCATCACAACGCTACCCGCCGTCATGCAGGAGTCGGCCGGAATATTCAGGTTCTTCCGATAGAAACGCGGGTCGATGCCAGCCGGGTCCTGCGGAGCGTAGGCGTTTACCCACGTCCGGTAGAAATCAGGCGTAATGGCCGGGCCGTCGGTGCCGTTTGCCCCCGTGAAGGCGGGCAGCGGAAACTGATCGCCCGAGAGGGAGAAGTACGCCAGACGATTGTGTCCGTTCAGCTCCGCCCGTTGATCGACCGCAAAAATCAGCTCTTTATTCGTATGGTTGTCGGCATTGAAAACCGAGAAATAATCAGGCGCCAGCTGATACTGACCCGAGCTGATAATCTTATCGGTGTATTCGATCACCTTGTCCATGTCTTCGGTTTTGAAAGCGAACTGGGCTGCGTAGGGATCGCGGTATACAGCTGCGTTCAGATACAGGCGAGCCAGCAGGCCCCAGGCGCCCCCCTTGGTCAGACGACCGGGACCGACGGTGGTCAGCAGGTCGGGCTCGGCCGCGAGCAATTCGCTTTTGACGTACTCAAGCGCCTGCTCACCCCGCAGGATTTCCGAGGTGGCCTGCGGGTCATCTTTTTTGAATACCAGCCCGAACAGATCGAGCAGCATCATGTTGTAGTACGCCCGCATACCCCGGGCCTCGGCCAGGTACACCTTCGTGTTGGAGTCATTGATGGTCGGAAGGGTATTCAGCGCGGTAATCGAGCGCGAAATGCCCTGCGCCAGGATCAGCCAGGTATTGCGAAGGTTGGGATCGGTACTGGTTGGCAGGTGCTGGTGCAGCGCCAGGTAGATGCCGTTGTCGCCCCAGTCTGTGCCGCCCCGGTAGGGCAGAATCGCTTCGTCGGTCGAGATTTCCTGAACGGCGAAGTAGTTGGTATGGGTAAACAGATCCGGCAGGCGGGCGTATACCGGCGCCAGGTTCCCGTCCGCGGCCTGTCGGTCGGTCAGACCCGTCACCGACGACTCGTCCAGTACATTTTCTGTCAGATCGGTACAGCTATTCAAAACCAGCAGGCCGAACAGCATCAACGATGAAATAACTATCTTTTTCATACTATATCTTGAGTTACGGGCCAACAGCAGCCGGGGTTCGGACCGGACGATCCGGCACGGTCCGGCTGACGTTGACCATTGACTAAAAGGTTAAGTTCAGACCAAAAACGAACGAGCGCGCTTTCGGATAGCTGAGGTAATCGATCCCGTATGACGAAATGCCGTTCACGGTACGATCGGTATTTACCTCCGGATCGAAGCCATTGTATTTGGTAATCACGAACAGGTTTTGCCCCGTAACGGATAGCCGGGCGTTAGCAAACCAGCGCTTCATGCCGATTCGACTCGGATCGAGGTTATACCCCAGGGTCAGGTTGTTCAACCGGAAAAAAGAACCGTCTTTCAGGAATCGGGTCGACACCGGTGCCGCGTTGTTGATCGACTCGTTGGATTCGCCAATGGCTTCGGCGGGGCCGTTCAGGCCTTTCACCAGACGGGCTTTGTAGAATAGGGCGTTGGCGGTGTTGTCATATACTTTATTGCCGGCGACTCCGTTGAAGTTGGCGGTCAGGTCAAAGCCCTTATACGCCATGCTGGTGTTGATGTTATACTGACGCGTAGGCAAAGCGCTGCCCGCTGCAATCCGGTCTTTGTCGGTGCCGCCCTGGCCGTCGCCATCGCGGTCGGTGTACTTGCTCAGGCCCTTATCATCGATACCGATGTACTCCCGAAGGAAGAACGTACCGATGGGCTGCCCATTCACGTAGCCGTTGACGGTAGCGGACGTCAGGCCCGGGCCGGTTGCCGACCCCGACGTGATGACCGAGTAGGGCGAACCCTCGACCCGGTTCTTTATAAACGTAATATTTCCACCCAGATCGAACCGGAAGCCGCCCTGGCTCACGTACCGATAATTCAGATCCAGTTCCACACCCTGGTTGGTAATGGTCATATCGGGCACGTTGGTCCAGTAGGTAGCCGCCGGCTGAATGGGGTCAGCCGGGATGACTTCGAGCAGGATTTTGCCGGAAACCTTCCGGAAATAATCGACAGAACCCGTCAGGGCACCTTTCAGCAGGCCGAAATCCAGACCCAGGTCCGTTTGGGTCGATACTTCCCACTGAATATCTGGGTTAGCCAGTCGGGTGTAGGTCGTACCGGCCGGGTAGGTCGTCGAGTTATCGAGGGGATAGCTGGTCGTATTCGATACGCTCGAGGTAAACAGGGCCTGGGTAATCTTCGAGGGGATTTCCTGGTTACCGGTCCGGCCCCAGCCCGCCCGCAGTTTCAGGTCGGAGAAGGGTCCGTTTTTCAGGAATTCCTCTTCCGACAACCGCCATCCGGCCGAGAACGACGGGAACACACCGTACTTGTTGTTGGCGCCGAACTTGCTCGACCCGTCGGCCCGTACAGTAGCCGTCAGCAGGTAGCGATCGCGGAACTGGTAATTTAACCGGCCAAAAAACGACTGCAGCTCATTCTCTACCGCAAAACCACCCGGCCGGTTATTGGCCAGCGTCAGATCCTGGCCCAGTCCGGGGTTGTTAATGGGTTCGATGGGGCCGATCGGAAACTTGTTGACGCTCCAGTTGCGGCCACCCAGCGTAAATTTCTGGAACGAGTGCCCCAGCAAAGCCGACACGCTATGCTGCCCCCTGGCCAGCGTATAGGTGAAGTAGTTCTCGATCAAGACGTTCTGGTTGGTCGTGTAGATACTTTCGAGCCGTCCGTCCTGCTGAGGAACCAGACTGGCCAGCGACTGCTGGTCACGCGTCGAGGAGGCATTATCGACACCCAGATTGAGTTTATAGACGAGGTCTTTGGTGATTTTGTAGGAAGGTGATATCGAAGCCACCACCCGGTTGGTCGTGGTGATATCCTTTTGCAGATCGAGCGAAACCAGCGGATTGGTAAAGGCCTGGTAGCGGGCTGGTGCCCCCGTGGCGTCATAGGCCGGGAACGTAGGATTGGCCGAGAGGGCCGCGCCCAGTACACCCTCGATCGGGGGCCGCTCGTTGAACAGGCGCGACGCCGTCAGGTTCACGTCCAGCACCAGCCGGTCGTCCAGGAATTTCTGGGTGGCGTTGAACCGCCCGGTAAACCGGTTGAGTTTGCTGTTTTTGAGCACTCCCTCCTGGTTCTGCATACTGAACGAACCGTAATAGGTCAGCCGATCGGCTCCTCCGCCGAACGACAGGTTATAATCCTGGGTGATGGCCGTCCGGCTGATTTCCTTCAGCCAGTCGGTAGATGCTTTCTGGTCGTCGACAACGCCCCCTATGGCCGTCACCTGTCGCCGGAATTCGTCGGCGGTAAAAAGCGGTATGGGCCGGGCCATGTTCGATACGCCCACATTGGCAGAAACGGTCAGGTTCGTAGCCCCGGCTTTGCCTTTCTTGGTCGTGATCAGAATAACGCCGTTGGCGCCCCGCGCTCCGTAGATGGCCGTTGCCGATGCGTCTTTCAGCACATCGATGGACTCAATATCCTGCGGATTCAGGAAGCTGAGTGGGTTGGTAGCCCCTCCGGTGCTGGAGTTATCGAGCGGAATACCGTCCAGCACGAACAGGGGGGTGCTACCGGTCCGCACCCCGCCGGGGCCACGAACGGTGATGCTTTGCCGGGCTCCGGGCTCGCCACTGACCGAGGTCACGTTGACGCCGGCCACTTTGCCCTGTAGCAACTGCTCGGGCGAGTTGATGATGCCGCGGTTAAATTCGGTGCTTTTTACCGTTTTCAGCGCGCCGGTAGCGTCTTTTTTGGTCGTTGTACCATAGCCGATAACAACGACCTGTGCCAGCTCGGAAGCCGACGGCTTAAGCGCCACGTTTATGGTTGTGCGGTTGCCGACCCGTTCTTCCTGCGACACGAAACCAATGAAGCCGATGACCAGCACAGCCTCTTCGTTGGGCACCACAATCCGAAAGGCGCCGTTCGCATCGGTGGTGGTACCTTTCTGCGTACCCTTTACCAAAACCGTACAACCAGCCAGCGACTCGTTGGTAGATGCGTCAGTAACTCGTCCGCTTACGGTTATATCGGCAGGGGCCGACTGGCCCGAACGCTCACCCGACAGCCGGGCCAGTTGCTGAGCCTGCGCCGAACCGATCAGACTACAGCCCGCCAAGAGAACGAACAGCAATCGCCACCGGGTTGACAACGAAACGAGTGAATTGGGATGATAGAAATAAGTCATAGTTGATTAATTAATTGGTGATGCAAAGTTCTGCTTACGGCCCGTTAGAGAATTGAGTAATTGTGTATTTAAAGGAATGATAATAAACCCTGAGCAGCGCCCCCTGACCCCTTTTCCGGCGAATCAATTATCGCTCCGGTAAATACAACTCTTACCTATCCGGACGAACCCCAAGCAGTAATAGTTAAAAAATCTCCCTAAATAACCACAATTTTATATTATGCGTATGTTATTGGGCCATTGACGGACACAACGCCTGCGTAAAAGAGAAACTGCCTGCGTAATTATACTTACGTCAGCGCCATCGGTCACCTAGCCGATTATACCAGAGCCAATAAAAAACCCCTTGCCGTTGAGTACAGCAAGGGGTTCGCAGGCCTGTAAAGCCTGGTCAGTTGACTATTACTTCGCGCCGGCGGGCATCAGCACGGTATCGACCGAATGAATCATGCCATTGGTCGCTTCAATATCGGCCTGGTTGATAGTGGCTACGCTGCCCTGGCCGTCGGTAATCGTGATCGCATCGCCCTGCTTGCTAACCGTCAGGGTGCCTCCCGTTACTGTTTTCAGTTTCTGGCCGTCCTGCAGCTGTTCTGCCGAAAATTTACCTTTAACGACATGATAGGCCAGCAGCTTCACCAGTTTTTGCTTGCCTGCCGGTTTCAGCAGGGCGTCCAGCGATCCCTCCGGCAGTTTGCTGAACGCTTCGTTAGTAGGCGCAAATACGGTATAGGGACCTTTGCCGCTAGCCTGCTCCGTCAGCCCCGATACGCGCAGAGCCCGGAACAGAACGGTATGATCGGCTGATTTGGCCGCGCTGATGGTCAGATCACGGCCGGTTGCGCCCCCCGCTTTCATGGTACCTTCAGACGTAGTGGATGTTGTGGTCATGGTGCCCGAGGAATCAGCCCGACCGACGGCATTCTGGGTTTGGGCCGACACCAGCGCTGTCGATCCTACAAACAGTGACAGGGCCAGTGCCCATCCTAAATACGTTTTCTTAGTCATCTTGGGTTATGTTAAACGTTGAAACAACCAGTCTGCCGCGGCAGACCCGGAGCTACGCACTCCGACTACAAAGAGCGTTTACCCTGAACCGGCCCCGATGGTTCTGAAAATCGTACCGAATGGCAGTACAGTTCAGGAAAAGGCTCCCGATTGTTGAGTAAACGGTATACCGATCACTAAAAATTGCCTGAAAGTCAAAAAATGAGCGAGTGGGACAGCCGATTGTCAGTAGATGACCGTCAGTTGCCCCCGATAGGTGGTCGAATAAGGGCCCTCGCCGGTGTTGATCCGATACGTATAGACCCCTGGGCTGACCCGCTCCTGCCGGGACGTGCCATCCCAGGGTATGGTGTATCCTTTCGACTGAAAAATTACCTCGCCCCAGCGGTTATAGACCGCAACGTCGCAGTTGGGAAACTGACCGGCG
This sequence comes from Spirosoma sp. 209, assembly GCF_002006735.1. NCBI lineage: Bacteria > Pseudomonadati > Bacteroidota > Cytophagia > Cytophagales > Cytophagaceae > Spirosoma > Spirosoma sp. 209. The sequence continues at coordinate 60,358 of NZ_MVEC01000016.1, forward strand.
TTCGGAATTACCCACACATCGTTCAGGCCGTCGCCGTTGGGCGAGAAGGCTGACGGAATATACATGGGCTCCACGACTTCGACCACAATGGAAAAACTGGTGGGACAGCCTACGGTACTGATCGCAGTGAGCTGGTACGGTGTTGTCACGAGTGGACTCGCTATTGGATTGGGCACGTCGGGACGGCTGAGCGACACGGGCGGGCTCCATATATACTGCCCGATTTCTTCGGTAGCCTGGGTTTTTATCTGTACGCTGTTTCCTTTGAACAGTATGTACGAGGGAGGGCCCGTTACTCTCGGGCCAGGCGACACGACGGCTATACGAGTCTGCTCGGCCCGGCAGCCCTGGGCGGAGGTGACCCGGTACGTAATCGGGTGACGCCCGGTGCCTGCCTGGGTTGGATCGAACCGGTTGCCATTCACCCCCGGGCCGCTGTACACCCCTCCGACCGGCTGCCCATTCAGGGTAACGACCGATTCGGGCGAGCCGCACAGAGGGGGGATCGAGTCCAGCAGGGCCGTGGGCTGTTCGTTCTGCCGGATGGTCAGCAGGGCCGATTCGGCCGAGCACCCACTCGGGTTGGTTACTTTCACCCGAAACGTGCCACCCAGTCGGGTTTGCACGCGGTTGATTGTATCGCCAAACGGGGTACCATCCCGTCGCCAGTCGAACCGACTACCGGGTTGATTCGTGGCGGTCAGCAGCACTGAATCGCCGGGGCATATATCAGACCGGGTCGCGCTGATGCGCGCTTCGGGACGGGGGAAAAACGTCAGGCTAAGCGAATCAAGCCCTTCACAAACGGCCGCACCCGGTCGGGCCAGCACTTCGTAACGCCCCGACTGGGTTACCCGTAGAGAGGCCGTTTCCTGAGCCGCCAGCACGGTCCCGTTCCGACGCCATTGGTACTGATAGCCGGGCTGTCCCTCCGCCTGGAGCACAATCGTATCGCCTGAGCAAAACGGTTTCGTTCCCTCCAGCCGTAGCTTTACGGTTGGGGGCGTAACGAACGAGACAGTCACCTGTTTTGACACGGTATCGTTAGCGCAGATCTTTGCCTGACTGGTCACCACCGTATATTTCCCAACGATTTTGACGTCGAGGGTATCGGCGTTGGCACCCGTAATATTCACCCCATCGCGTTGCCACTGGTAGCGGTAGTTTTCATTTTTGTCGACCCTGAACACCAGGGGCTGACTGCCACACCAGACCAGGTCTCCGCTCACGGGCCTATTGTTGACCGAAATGATGGCGGGCGTGGGTGTATTTTTAGAACAGTCGACAACGGGCAGCTGTATATCGCGCCGGACCACGCCAATGCGTTGCCCGTTCCGATACTCTTCGCACTGCACGGTGAACAGAAAAAGCCCTTCCCGATTGGCCCGCACGTTAACGATCCCGGTCGTGGTGTTGATATTCAGCGGAGGATTACCCGGTATGACGTTGGCCAGACTATACCCCCGATTCCAGGTGATAGGTGGGTAGCTGGCCCGGGGGGCATCGGACACACTAAACGGTACCGAACGGGTGGTGTACCCGTTAAAAGGCTGTACTATGGTGTACAGCAGCAGATCGCCATCCGCATCGGTCGCGCTGACGTCGTACGTAAACGGTTTATTCAGGCAGATGTAATCCCCGTTGGGTAATTTGAAGTCCGGTGATGAGTTAACAAACGGGCGCCCTCCGCGAACCATGGGTGGAAACTCGAGGTAAAATACCATTCCTACACCGGCAGCAATGGCCGAATTGGTGTTAGTCAGGTCGTCGTTGCGGCAGCAGCGCTCCCAGACAATGTAATACCCGCCGGGGTCGGTATACTTCTGGGGGTCAAACTGAACGACGTCGTAATAGCGCGCTTCGGTAAACTCGAGTTCCCGAAATTCCGCGCAGGCAGAATTGGCAAATTCGAGCGGCAGCGTTTCCTGAAGCTTAAGCGTAATGGCTTCGACAAATACCGGATTGTTTTTCCGATAGATCAGCAGGCGGACCGACGCATCGCGCGTATCCTTGCCGGTCTGCTTCTCATCCCAGTACTGATTGAGCTGTAGCCGAAACAGCCCGGGCTCTCCCCCCTGCTGCTGCATACTGACGTCGCCCCCAATGATGTGGGATGCTTCAGCCGCTTTGGGCAGCAGAAAAAATGAAATCAGCCATAAAAAACCCATCGGCAAACGAAGGGCACTCCACACGGAAAGTTGTCGCATAAGCAACCGGACAAAAGAGCTTGTTAAGCCACCTCTCTACCAGAAGTCGAACCCGACCGACTGATGCTGTATACCAAGTACTCAACAAAGGCTTGGGAATCAGTTCGGCATTAGTGGTCAACGTCGGCAGAACGGCCTGTTATTTCGACAAAATACCTTTCGCAATCAGATACGGAATGATCAGCCAGAGTAATCCTTTGATCAGGAAAAACAGAAACCCTGCCCAGCCGACCCGTTTGAGCCACATTCTGAATTTTTCATTCATATAGACAAAGATACTGTTCCGTGGCTGGTCAACAAAGCAGATGCCAAACGCTTTCTAAACGAACCATAGTGTTGTTCTAGTCAGCGGAGTCGGGTTATTCTTTGCGTCGGTCCCAACCAGCCTCTGCAGGTCGTTGCCGAGCCCGAATCCGATCAGGTCGGCCCGGTGTCTGGCGGCTTGTCTGTTCGGCAAAAAGCCGGTTCACTGATCGGTCGGCCGGGCAGGTCATACAGCCGGTCTGAACGGTCCGGATGATCAACCAATCGACTTTTCGACCCGGCCAGACGCTGTCTTTTTCTATGATAATGGGTTAATTTAAAGGAGAATTGCGTTCATTTACACCGCTAAGCTGAACGATCTGGCCCGATCTGGCAGGCAATTTCCTGCCTGCGGGGCAACACCGCCCAGCAGATCTGCCAAAAAAAAGAAGGCAAAAAAAGCCAATTTATTCGTTCAGTAGTTGTGAATACAAGACCAACCAGCGCATACAGAAGACAGTCATGAACATTACAAAACACAAGGTAGCGGCCATCCATTATACCCTGCGCGACGATGCCGGGAATGTACTCGATTCGAGCGAAGGCCGGGCCCCCCTGTATTATCTACACGGCGAAAACAACCTGATACCGGGTATGGAAGAAGGGCTGGAAGGCCGCGTGAAGGGCGATAAACTCAGCCTGGATGTGCCCCCCGAAAAAGGGTACGGTCTGCGCGACCCGCAGCTTATTGAAGAAGTACCACGCCGGGCTTTTGGTGGCCAGGAAGTGGAAGTCGGAATGCAGTTTGAAGCCAACGATGGCCAGGTCATTACGATCACCAGCGTTGGTCCGGAAACGGTTACGGTCGATGCGAACCACCCCCTCGCCGATCAGAACCTGCACTTCGATGTTGAAGTCGTTGAGGTTCGCAACGCTACCCCCGACGAGCTGGCCCACGGCCACGTTCATGGCCCCGGTGGCGTTCACTAATCTCCCCCAGCCCGCTGACCTCCAGTCAACCGTACAGGTCAGCGGGCCAGCTGTTACCATCAGGAGCCGCTCTTCTTGTATCTTTGTCGATTATGACGGCAGAAATTGGTACAGACATTGGTCGGGCAGCGGCTTTTCTTCAGGCGGGACAGGTAGTGGGCATTCCGACCGAAACCGTGTATGGTCTGGCGGGCAACGCCCTGGACGCCGATGCGGTGCTGACCATTTTCCGGGTTAAAAACCGACCGGCGTTCGACCCCCTCATCGTCCATACTGATTCGCTCGAGAAAGTTTCTCAGTTTGTCAGTACCATTCCCGCCCCCGCCCGGCAACTGGCCCAGGCATTCTGGCCCGGTCCGCTGACGTTACTCCTGCCGCGCCGGTCTGTCATTCCCGATCTGGTTACGTCGGGCCTGCCATCGGTAGCCGTCCGCATTCCCCATCATCCGCTCACGCTGGCCCTTTTACGCGCGCTCCCGTTTCCGCTGGCGGCTCCGAGTGCCAATCCGTTCGGCTACATCAGCCCCACAACCGCCCATCACGTTGCCGATCAGCTGGGCGAGCAGATTCCGTATATTCTCGACGGTGGCCCCGCCCAGGTTGGGCTTGAGTCGACCATCGTCGGATTCGATGAACAGGGGCCTACCGTTTACCGGCTCGGTGGTCTGGCTCTGGATCAGATCGAAGCCATCATCGGTCCCGTATCAGTCCGTACCCACTCGACCTCCAACCCGGCCGCTCCGGGCATGCTCAGCAGCCACTACGCGCCCCGCAAACCACTTATCTTACTGCCGCCCGGCCAGTCTCCGCCCCCTGCCGACCGGGTGGGTGCACTGGTTTTTCGAGAACCTTTTGGGGGTATACCGGCAGACCGGCAGCGGGTCTTATCGCCCGGCGGTAACCTGAACGAAGCGGCCAAAAACCTGTTTGCCCACCTCCGCGCCCTCGACAGCTTACCCGTCGATATGCTGTACGCGGAACCACTGCCGAACCAGGGGCTGGGCTTCGCCATGAACGACCGGTTACGACGGGCCAGCGTTCGGGAATAAACCTGCCTCCCTTCGGCGTTTTAAACAATATGTAAATCCTGGCTGCCTGTTCGATTAACGTACCAATAGCTGTCGCGGTGGACCGTAGCCCGCTTGCGGGCTCGGAATTTTACCACCATATGGGCCATTTTTTGTCGTACCAACAGCGGTGTCGATTGTCCAGTTGTCTGCCGTTAGTCCCCGCTGATGATGGTATTACTTACTCGGTGTGTTCGCTGAACAACCTGACTATACGGGCAGCTAGGGAACCAGTCAGATTCAGATGGGTATGCTCTCCAGAGATACGCCCTTTACCTGGGCCATACGCACAGACAGCCTGATTATCGATAATAAAGGATATGCCGTTCAAAACAGGCATTGGCTACATTCTCCGTGCCGATTCCGTCAAGTTTATTCTAGGCAAACAGCCCTGGTCGAAGCCGAAACCTGACGAATAAACGCTGTAGCCAACCTCTTCGGGGCCTACTTATTGGGTCTGCCGAAAACAGGAACTGGCTTTTCCTGGTCGGTTTTCATCGTAGGAGGCAACTGGTATACCTGCCCCGTTTCATCGCAGAAATACAGATAGGAAGCGGATTGCTGGCGGGCATTGCCATCTGCCCAGAACGCCACGAAGCCCGGCTGATACGCAACCGGCCGACGCGGATACGCATGGTTACGGGTACTGCCGGGCGTTAACTGACGACTTGGGCGCCAGGTTTTTCCCGCGTCGCGGCTTTCGAGCCGGACCAGACTCCCGCCCGTACCATACGACTGCGGCCCCGGCTCAACAGGGCCTATAATCTGCCAGTTGTTCCCGTTTATGTACAACGAACCCATATCGTAATTGTGGTCCGACTGCGCTACGTCATGAATCACCCAGTCGGCGCCAGTCCAGTGGGCAACGTGCCATTGGTGTGGGCCCTGCCCAGGACCGGGTTCGGGTCCTTTGCTGGTTATGTACAGGATAACCGGATGACCATCGGCGTCGAAGTTGAGATCACTGATGTACACGTTCAGGCCCGCCTGCTGGTAATCGTTGACCAGCGCCTTGTTTTTGGGCTCGGTGAGGGGCAGCGATACGGGTTCCTGCCCGGCTGTATGCCAGCTTTTGCCGAAGTCGGTGGTTTCAACGTAGTACAGGTTGGTCCGGTAATCGAGCCCGCTTCCCTTTTCGGTATCCGGATGAAAATTGAACGATGTACCAATGGTACCGCCACGCTGACCACTGGTCTGGTAATGCCCCTCCTGAATCTGGCCGATGTCCTGCCAGGCTGACCAGCTGATGCCGTCGGGACTGGTAATAAAGCTCATCGTCCGGCGCGGCTTGCTGGCTCCGTAACGGAGGACGCCCCGGTCGTAGTGGGTCATCAGGTTCAGGAAGCCATGCCCCGGCTGGTAATAGCTTTGTACGTACGAGAAATTGTCAAACGGTACCCGCTGCCCGACTTCGTTCTGCCGGGTGGCGGGTATCCGCTCAAAAGCCGCAATGTCGTACGGTTTCCGGCTCCGGTGAATATAGGATGGCCGTTCGGTACCGTGTGAGGTCGAAAAAATCCAGATGTATCCGTTGTCATCCAGTTGAATGATCGGATTGTCGTGGGCGTCGTCGGTTTGTTTGTTGAGCAGCCACGTTGGTTTCGACACCAGTTTGGTCCGATGATCGTAGACGCCAACAAAGTGCCCTAACTCGGTCGAAGTCGAATCGGTAACCCCGCCGTAGCAGAAGAACGTTTTCTGTACGGCCGGCGCATAAACCGAGAACGGATAATGATTGGCCGGATAGGTGCCCAGCCCGCCACTGTATTTATGCGCATAGGCGTTGCCGGTTTTCCCGATATAGTACCAGATGCCCCGGTAACCGTCAGCTTTCTGACCGACTGGCTGGGCATCCATTCTGTTTATGACCCCCAGCATTACCCAAACAACCAACCAGCGCATACGTAGTACTTATTACATCCGGAAACGACCCCAGACCATCTAAATTGCTAAGTCTACAGACTGGTCAATTTACTCAGTACCGGCTGCGTTTTAGGGGACGTACACCCCAGGCCGTTGCCTCACAATACCGTGTTACAAACAAATCCTGTCGATAAAGAGTATAGTACATCGCGGTGAGCCATTTCTGACAAACCCGACAGCGCGTATATTTGGGGCGCTATCTCTTTTTTTCCTCTCGTCAACAAGATAATTCGGGTGGTATCAGATCATGTCTGTCGTGATTTGCTCAACGTAATGTATGAATACTAGTGATGCTGTTGATTCGTACCCCTTTCTGGCCGGTGGGGGCGAAATGGGTACGTTGACCCGTTCTTTTGATTGGTCGAAAACCGAAATAGGATCTCCCGACGAGTGGCCGCAGAGCCTGCGCACAACGGTTAGTATCCTGTTAGCCTCCCGGTTTCCCATGTTTCTGTTCTGGGGGCCATCCCTGATCCAGTTCTATAACGATGCGTACCGGCCCAGCCTGGGCAATGACGGCAAACATCCTACGGCACTGGGCCAGCGCGCTGAGGAGTGCTGGCCCGAAACCTGGCCCATCATAAAACCCCTCATTGATCAGGTACTGGCTGGCGGAGAAGCCACCTGGAGCGAAGATCAGCTCATCCCGATTTTCCGCAACGGCAGGCTGGAGAACGTGTACTGGACGTTTAGCTACAGCCCTGTCCGGGACGAATCGGGTCAGGTAGGGGGCGTGCTGGTCGTTTGCACCGAAACGACCCAGGCAATTACGGTACTCCGCAAAGCCGAAGAAAGCGAAGAGCAGCTTCGTTTCGCTATCGACGCAGCCGAGCTGGGGACCTTTGACCTGAACCCCATCACCAACCGCTTTGTGGGCAACGACCGGCTGAAAGAATGGTTCGGTCTACCCCCATATGCCGAAATTCCATTACAAACCGCTCTCGATGTCATTATCGACCGGGATCGCCAGCGGGTGACGGATGCCATCTGGGAAGCCATGCAGTATGCGTCGGGCGGCCTGTATGATGCGGTCTACACCATTACCAACCCCCAGACCGGGATCGAACGGATCGTTCGGGCCAAGGGAAAAGCCTATTTCAACCCCGACCAAACCCCATACCGGCTCAACGGCACCCTGCAGGATATTACCCACGAGGTAACGATTCAGCAGCAACTGATTGCAACCAACGAAGAACTGGTCGACAGTATCCGGCAGTTTACCTTCGTAACGGATTTTATGCCCCAGATGGTCTGGGCTACCCAGCCGGACGGAACCCACGATTTTTACAACCGGCAGTGGTACGCCTTTACCGGCCTGACACCCGGCCAGTCGATGGGCGAAGGCTGGTCAACGGTGCTGCACCCCGACGATATAGCCCGCACGCAGGCCATCTGGCAGCACAGCCTGCAAACGGGCGATCCCTACGAAATCGAGTACCGCATGCGTCGGCACGATGGCGTGTATCGCTGGCTGCTGGCCAGGGCCCTGCCCATGCGCGACGCGGACCCCGATGGACAGCCCGGCCCGATTCTACGCTGGTTTGGTACCTGTACGGACATACACGATCAGAAATCCTTTGCTACCGATCTGGAACAGCAGGTAGCTCAACGGACCCGGGCCTTGCAGATTGCTAACCTCGACCTGCAGCGCTCAAACGAAAATCTGGAACGGTTTGCCTATGTCTCCTCTCACGACCTGCAGGAGCCACTCCGCAAGATTCAGTCGTTCGGCGATCTGTTGAAAACCAACTACGCCAGCCAGTTGGGCGATGGGGTCGACTTTCTGGAGCGCATGCAGTCGGCAGCCGACCGGATGTCGATGCTGATCAAAGACCTGCTTGCTTTTTCCCGCATCCGGAACCAGCCCGGCGCCTTTCGGTCCGTATCCATCCCACAGGTCATCAATGGTGTACTCAACGATCTGGAATTATCCATTCAGGAGTCAGGCGCCATTATCGAAGCCGGGCCACTGCCGACCCTAGAAGGCGACGGTCCCCAGCTGCGTCAGCTGTTTCAGAACCTGATTACGAATGCAATCAAGTTCCGCCAGCCCGGCGTGGCCCCGCATATCAGGATCAGTTGCGAGACCGTTTCGTCGGCCGACCTCCCCGAAGAACTACACCCCATCAGTACAGCCAGTCGCTTCTATCTTATCACAGTTACCGACAATGGCATCGGCTTCGATGAGAAATACGCCGACCGTATTTTTCAGATGTTCCAGCGGCTCCACGGCCGCAGCCAGTACGGCGGTACCGGCATCGGCCTGGCCATTGTTCAGAAAGTCGTAGATAACCACGGGGGCGCCATCCAGGCCGTCAGCCAACCCGGCCAGGGAGCGCAGTTTTGTATCTATCTGCCCGCCTGAACGCGGGGCAGCTGGCCTGCGCCGGTCATCGTCCTTTCATAATACGGTCGTTGCGACCCTGCAATCCACCGGTATGTATGGCCACGACGGCGGCATTGTCCGGGAAATACCCGCGCCTGGCCAGGTCAGATAGCCCGTACAGCATTTTTGCCGTATAAACGGGATCGAGCGGCACCCCCGTGTTGCGCTCAAATGCCTGGATGAAGTCGAGCAATGGCGGGGTGGTTTTGGCGTAGCCCCCGAGCGCATAGTCAAGTACCACATCAGCAACACCGGCCGGTCGCGCCTTGACCGCGGCCTGCACCGTCGGCAGCTGAGCCGCCCCCATCAGCACCCCGATCCCGAGCACGCGGGTTTGGGGCGATGCGGCAGCCACCAACCCGGCCCAGGTGCTGCCCGTACCTACTGGACAGACCACAAAGTCGGGCGCACGGCCCAGCTGTACCTGAATTTCCGGCATAATCTCAGCCACTCCCTGTTGTGCCAGTTCATTGGAACCACCCTCGGGCAGTATATAACAGCGGCCAAACTGACTGATCAGCTCAGCCTGACAGACCGAGTTGTCCTTATCCCGATACGCAGCCCGGCTGACAAACTGTAGCCGCATACCACACGACTCGCAGAACGACAGCGTGGGGTTGCGCGGCTGGCTGGCCAGTTCGTCGCCCCGCACGATACCGACGGTTTGAAACCCAAACGCCAGCCCGGCCGCGGCCGTCGCGTAGAGATGATTGGAATAGGCTCCGCCAAACGTAAGCAGCGTATCGTGGCCCTGCGCCCGGGCCGCCAGCAGGTTGTATTTCAGCTTCCGCCACTTATTACCCGACACCTGCGGGTGGAGCCGGTCATCCCGTTTGAGGTACAGCTGAACGGAGTTAACTGGCTCATTTAAACCGAGAGCGGCCCATGGATCAACGAGCCGTTGCAGGGGTGAGTCGGCTGCGAACGCGGCCAGTTGCGCCAAAATATCGCTCATCGTCGTATCTTCGTGGCTTGATTAACGGCTCAAAACTGCGTTAATCAGCGATACGGGTGACCAACGACCGCGAAGAAATTTTAGAAGACGAGGACGAACTCTACGAGCATCACCGCATTGTGGTGGACAAAGGCCAGAGCCCGTTGCGGGTTGACCGGTTCCTGATGGACCGGCTCCCCAACGCTTCGCGAACCAAAATTCAGGCCGGTATCGACACCGAATCGGTACGGGTCAATGACAAGCCTACCAAGGCCAGTTACAAGATCAAACCGCTCGATGTCATCACGGTATCGCTCCCCCACCCGCCCCGCGATACCGACATCCTGCCCGAGAACATTCCGCTTACCATCGTTTTCGAAGATGAAGATCTGCTGGTGCTGAACAAGCCGGCGGGTCTGGTTGTACACCCCGCTCATGGCAACTGGAGCGGTACCCTAGTCAATGCCCTGGTGTACCACTTCCAGAACCTGCCGACTACCCGCAACGGCACCATCCGGCCAGGACTGGTTCACCGCATCGATAAAGACACCTCCGGGCTGATGGTGATTGCCAAAACCGAATATGCCATGACGCATCTGGCCCGGCAATTTTTTGAACACAGCATCGAACGTACCTACAATGCGCTGGTCTGGGGACTGCCCGACCCCGCCGAGGGTACGATTACTGGCTACATTGGCCGTTCGGTGAAAGACCGGAAAGTGCAGGCCATCTACAGCGACGAGACCAAAGGCAAATGGGCCGTTACGCATTACAAAACCCTCGAATCCCTTCGCTACGTATCGTTGCTGCAGTGTAACCTGGAAACGGGCCGTACGCACCAGATCCGGGCGCACCTGAAACACATCGGCCATCCGCTTTTCAACGACGCTACCTACGGTGGCGACCGGATCCTGCGGGGCAACCCGGTCGGCAGCTACAAAGCCTTCGTCGAAAATGCCTTCAAACTCCTTCCTCGACAGGCTCTCCATGCTAAATCGCTGGGGTTTATTCATCCGCGAACCCGCGCCTGGCTGCAGTTCGACTCCGACTTACCCGATGATTTTCAGGCTGCTTTGGACAAATGGCGGAATAAAATAGTGAATGATGAGCGATGAACCGTTAATTTCGTTCGCCCACTAGCCCCCATTTGTTTTATCTCTATCATCATTCATTATTCCCTGCATGATTTCCATTCGCCCCGGCACGCGGGCCGACATTCCGCAAGCCTTTGATCTGGTCGTTGAACTAGCTGTGTACGAAAAAGCAGCCGACCAGGTAACCAACACCGTTGAGCAAATGGCTGAAGACGGTTTTGGTCCCAACCCGCTTTTTGGCTTACTCATTGCCGAAGATTCCGACAGCCAGAAGATCGTGGGCATGTCGGTCTATTACTTTCGTTATTCGACCTGGAAAGGCAAGCGGCTTTACCTGGAAGACATCATCGTGACTGAAGCCTTTCGGGGCTATGGCGTTGGTAAACTGCTGCTTGATGCCACCATCGAGATGGCCCATGAGACTAACTGCACCGGCATGATGTGGCAGGTGCTGGACTGGAACCAGCCCGCCATTGGTTTCTACCAGCAGTTCGGTACACGTTTCGACGATGGCTGGACCAACTGCCACCTCGACTTTTGAGTAAGGGGCAGGGGCGCAGCGCCGGACGTATAGGGACGGGGATCAGACCCTGACCGGATGGCCCATGAAAACGGCTATCCTGGGCCGCTGTACGGGCGGGCCTGCCCCCATACCCCTGCCATAAATCCCTTGCCCTTCCCCCCAAATTCCTATCTTTGCGCTTCCGAGCATTTGTTTCTCAGCATGACGTATCGTCAACGTAAAGCCCTCCGTATTGTCGGCTGGGTTTTCTTAGGTCTTTTTATAGTAGCTGGCATTGGGGCTGGTTACGCCTACTCCCGGCGTGAAAGCCTATTGCAAACCGCCCTCGACCGGGCAGTTCGTAAAGCCAAACGCGACTACAATCTCAACGTTCGTATAGGCTCAGCCCGTTTTACAGGTCTGACTTCAATCGCCTTTACCAACATTTCGGTCGTCCCTGAAGAGCGGGATAGTCTGGCCCGCATCGGCACGGTTGCGTTGAGCGTTCGTTTCTGGCCGCTGCTGGCTGGTAAAATCGGGCTCTCGGCTATGACGATGGATAACGGCCTGATTCAGGTTGTCAAACGGGACTCGCTTACCAATATCGACTTCTTGCTACGCCAGAAAAAGCGCGACTCTACCGAGACCCAAACCACGCGCCGGACCGACCTGGCCGACGTTGCCGAGAACCTCATCGACAACCTGCTGTCCAAGATTCCCGATAATCTCAGCGTACGGAATGTTGAGTTTCGGGGTATGGACAATAACGACACCCTTAGCCTGCTGACCCAGACGGCTACGATTCGTGATGAGGTCGTTAACTCTACGCTGCTGCTGAACCGGAACCTGGCCACCTGGCACATCACTGGAACCGCCGACCCCGCCGACCGCGAGTATAACCTGGCGCTGTTTGCCGAAGGCCCCGGAGGTCGGCCGAAACCGCTCGAACTCCCGTACATTCAGAAGAAATACGAGCTCAAACTGCAAACGGATACCGTTCGCTTTGAACTCCGCGACGTTGATCGTGAACGGGGCGAGTTCCGGCTCGAAGGTACGGGCTCGGTCCGGAACCTGCGCATCAACCACCCAGCCATTGCCCGTACGGATGTACTCGTACCGACCGCATCGATGAAAGCTAACGTATTTGTCGGCGAAAACTACGTGGGCATCGACAGCTCCTCTACCCTGCAGCTGGGGCAGGTTAGCGCCCGCCCGTTTGTCAAATACACGCTCTCGCCCAGCAAAATTTATGAACTGCAGCTGCATACCGATGCGATGGATGCGCAGGCCGTGTTCAACTCGTTTCCGCAGGGACTATTCGAGTCGCTGGAGGGTATGCAGGTGACGGGCAAGCTAAAATACGACCTGGCCTTTCAGCTCGATACCTCCCTCCCCGACTCCGTTAAGTTCAACTCGGGCTTAACTCCGCAGGGATTCCGTATTCTGAAAATGGGCCGAACCGATTTTGCGGCCATCAACCAGCCGTTTGTCTATACACCTTACGAACAGGGGAAGCCGATGCGCCCCATAACTGTCGGGCCAGAAAATCCGGATTATACCCCCCTGAACCAGATCGCCCCCGACCTGCGAAACGCGCTCCTCACTTCAGAAGATTATAACTTCTTTACCCACAAAGGCTTTAACGAAAAGGCGTTTCGGGTATCGATCGCGACCAACTTCAAAGAAAAGTCGTTCAAGCGCGGTGCCAGTACGGTTTCCATGCAGCTGGTCAAGAACGCGTTCCTGAGCCGGAACAAGACCCTTTCCCGCAAAGTCGAGGAAATACTGATTGTGTGGCTGATCGAGAACGAGCGCCTGATTCCGAAAGACCGCATGTATGAGGTGTATCTGAACATCATCGAATGGGGTCGCAACATCTATGGTATCGGCGAGGCAGCCCGTTACTATTTCGGTAAATCACCGGCCCAACTGGATCTGGGCGAGAGTATCTTTCTGGCGTTCGTAGTCCCCCGCCCCAAACGGGCGCTGGACTGGTTCCTGCCCGATGGATCGCTTCAGGTGCGCAACGTGCGTGGGTATTTCCGGATCATCGGCCGACTCATGGCCAAGCGGGGGCTGACCGAGCCCGATTCAGGCGCTTATGGCTTCTACGGTGTCCGGCTGCGCGAAGGACTGCGCCGTCAGATTGCACCCGTAGACAGTCTTTACCAGCCCGACAGCCTCATGACCGATCCGATGGAGGGCGAAGTAGAAGAGAGCGAAGGAATCGATGATTTCCTCCGGCGTATCTTCCGGGGTCGGCGCGAAGACGAACGCCGGAACGAATCGCCCCCCGCAACGGTACAGCCCGATGCAGCAACGGGTGAGGTAGCTCCGGCCGATACGGTAAAAACACGTCGGCAGCTGCGCCAGGAACGTCGGGAACGCAAACGACGGGAACGGGAACAACGGGCGCTGGAAGAAGGCGTTAATTAACGCGGGGACGGTTGGTTCCCGGTTAGAGCTAACTCAACAATAGCCGCCACTGTCTGGGCAAAGGCATCCAGCGAACTGGGCTTGATGATAAACTGGTTGGCCCCTTTGGCCAGGCAGAAGTTGCGATCGTCGTCGGCCGATGAGGTAGTCATGACGATCAGCGGAACCTGACTAAACCCATCAATGGTCCGTATCTGCTGCAGAAGGTCCCGACCCGAAATCCGGGGCAGGTTCAGATCCATGACAATGACGTCGGGGCGTTTGGTGCTCGTCTGCAGGTGCGACTCCACCCGATCGCCATCCATGATCACCTCCAGCTGACAGATGACCCGGTTCGAATGTAAGGCGTACTGGAATAACTCCACGTCGTCCTGATCATCTTCGATCAGTAAAATGTGCACTGTTTTGCTCACGAAATCGCTGAGTTTTTTACTGCTACATCAATAAAAAACCAGAATTTATACCTTCTGTTTAAGAAATATTAAACAGAATAGCCAATGAGCCGATCAGCTGCCCCTCGTGTACAGACCGAAATTTTAATGAATCAGGTCAGGATTCGAGTAAATCGGGCCGGCGGGCTCGGGTACGTTCCAGCGCCTGTTCATGCCTCCATTCGTCAATTTTGGCTTCGTGGCCGCTCAAAAGGATAGCCGGAACGCGGTGCCCTTCAAACTCGGCCGGACGCGTATACACCGGCGGAGCCAGCAGATTATCCTGGAACGAGTCGGTCAGGGCCGAGGTCTCATCGTTGAGCACGCCGGGCAACAGCCGGATAATGGCATCGGCGAGTACGCAGGCCGCCAGCTCGCCACCGCTCAGCACGTAGTCGCCAATGCTGATCTCTTTCGTTACGAACAGCTCACGCACCCGCTCGTCGACCCCCTTGTAGTGGCCGCAGAGAATGATCAGGTTCCGGCGTAGCGACAGCGAGTTGGTCGTCTGCTGGTTAAGCCGTTCGCCGTCGGGCGTCATATAAATAACTTCATCATACGTCCGGTCGGCCTGTAGCGCGCGGATACAGCGGGCAATGGGCTCGATCTGCATCACCATGCCCGCGCCCCCACCAAACGCATAATCGTCGACGCGCCGGTGTTTATCGGCGGTATAATCCCGCAGATCGTGCACCACCACCTCCACGTACCCGCCCGTCTGCGCCCGTTGCAGGATCGAGTGGGCAAAGAAACTGTCCAGCAGCCGAGGCAGGCAGGTAATAATATCAATCCTCATCGGTATCGTCGTCATCAGCCTCGGGTTTGGCGTCGGCTTTATCTTCTTCCATGTAGATATCGAGCAGACCAGCGGGCAACACCACATTCAACTTGCGAGCCTCCCGGTTTACGGTGCGAACGATGTCGCTGTTGATCGGGATCAGGACCTCTTTACCCTGATAATCCATAGCGATCAGATCCTGGGCATTCATGGCATACACGCCCTGTACAATCCCTAGTTCACCCGCTTCAGCATCGACCACCTGATAGCCAACGATCTCATGGAAATAAAACCGGGTTTCATCGGTTATGGGCTCCAGCTCGTCTAACGGCAGATACGCTCCGCAGTTGATCAGCCGTTCAGCCTGCTCGATGGTGTCCACGTCTTCAAAGGCCACAATAGCGCGGCTGCCCTTCACGATGGCAATCGATTCGATGAAATATGGAATCAACTCCCCCTTCACTTCCAGCAGCACCGTTTCCAGGTCAGCGTATTCGGCGGGGTTGTCGACATCCAGGTACAGGACCAGCTCACCACTGACGCCGTGCGTTTTGGTGATGTGGCCCAACTGATAACAATCGTCTTTAGTCATGATAGAACGCGGCTCAGCACCGCCACTGAGCGGCTTACCGGCCGCATTATGTACAGAAAGAGCCTGCTCGGTGTAGAGCAGGCTCTTTACTAACTATTTCTTACGAAAATCTATTCCGCAGCGGGAGTTTCTTCCGGAGCAGCCGCTTCTGTAGCCGGAGCTTCAGCGGTTACTTCTTCGGTCGTATCGGCAGCCGGAGCTTCTTCAGCTACTGGCTCTTCTACTTTGTTTTTCTTCGCGATAGCCTCGGCGCGGGCTTCGTTCACCTTACGCTCAGCTTCCAGACGAGCAGCACGAGCCTGCTCTTTGGTTTGCGTCTTGGTGTCAGCAGCACCGGCTTTCCGGTTCTCTTTGTCTTCTTTCCAGGTCGAGAATTTCTCGTCGGCCTGATCCTGGCTGATGGCGCCTTTGTTGACGCCTACCTGCAGGTGTTTCTTGTACATGATGCCTTCGTGCGACAATACCGAACGAGCGGTATCCGTCGGCTGAGCACCTACCATAAGCCAGTAAACGGCCCGTTCCGACTTCAGTACGACCGTCGAAGGGTCGGTGTTGGGGTTGTACGAACCGATTTTCTCGATAAACCGGCCATCGCGGGGCGAAGTAGATTCAGCCACTACGATGTCGTACATCGCCATCTTTTTGCGTCCACGACGCGCTAAACGAATTTTAACAGCCATTTGTGCTTGTAAGTTTTGATGGGAGGACGAACCCCCCGCGTAAAACGTGGCCGCAAAGGTACGAAATTATAGCCACTATCCTCCCTGCTGGCCATAAATAATAAACAATCGGGCTCACCCATCATGCCTGTTGCGGAGGGGTGAGCCCGATGAACTCGTTAAAAATCCCAATCAACCCAGACCGATAAGCCGGGTTCTGTCTCCGGACGGGCCGGATGCTTATCATTTATCTGGGATGCCGGTCACCCGACACCTCGTTCGACCTACCCGCGCTGGTGTTGGCCCTTTCGGGCCGCTGGCGACGAGCAGCCGCACGTCCAGCGCATATTTGGTCTTTCAGCCCCTAAGGTTTATCCTGCCCCGTCGGTCGCCCGCCGGGCGGTGGGCTCTTACTCCACCATTTCACCCTTACCTTTCGGCGGTATATTTTCTGTGACACTGGCTGTCGAACGGCCGTTCCCAGCCGTCCGCCTTCCCGTTAGGAAGTAGGGTGCTCTGTGCTGCCCGGACTTTCCTCGCCCGATCTCCCGGACGCGATAAGCTGGCCTGAATTGGTTGGGGACAGCAAAGGTACGGATTTTGTCAGCGATCGCGCCTACAGGCCGTCTACTTTGACGTCCAGACGACCCTGGGCGTGGACCACCGCCAGTAAGGCTGTCGGTGTCAGATAGACCTGATCGGGTCGTATTTCATCGATTCGGCCGTTGATAACCACTCCTTTGGCGAGCTGGTTGTTCCGGAGCTGCTGCTGTAGTTGCTTTTGTATATCGGCAATGTACGACCCGACCGGAAAGGTGAGCTGTTTCTCGAGCGTCCGCGCGAAGGTACCCTGCAATAACCAGCTGGCCGACCGTTGCAGTATATTCCGGGTGTCCAGATCGTACTTGAGGTCGCGGAGCGAAATCGTCTGCGTCTGGGCGTCGTAATACGGGCGGCCCCGCAGATAAATATCGCCCGTGATGGTACCGGTCAGCCCGGCTTTGATGATCAGGCTCTCGTTCTGCCCGTAAAGATCGATGTTCGTTACGGTAATGGCGTAGCGGTCATCACTGAACCGAAACGTTTTTCCGACAAACTCCTCTGTAGCGATCCGGGCGGCTTCGGGGTAGCTTACTTCACTCAGCAGGCCTATCTTAAAATCATCGTTGACCTGGGCAACGACGTTTAGATCGGGCAGGACCACGGCGGGTCGAACGTCGGGCCGGGCACCGGTGGTGGTGAGGGTAAACCCTTCGATACCGATCGTGGACCGAATGACCCGCTCTTCGAACCGCAACGGTGTGATCAGGATCCGTTTAGGTACCACCTGAATATAGGTTCGGTATTTTTCCGACACCAGATACGGCTCTCTCAGCGTGTTCCAGGCGCGAAGAACCGGGGTCTTCAAGTCCACATTCCGTCTAACCTGCTGATCGATCGCTTTGGTTATGCTGCCCAGATTTTTATCGATCATGCGTCCCACAAAGCTGGTAATCGGGATGTTGACGCCGATTACGCTAACGGTCGGCCGACGAACCCAGCCGTACCCATCGGCGGTAGTCTGGGTGTGAACCGACCAGTCACGCTCCAGATCGAAGCGGGTTTTGAACCGCAGATCGATGTCAAACTCGGTTTCTTTATAGGTCGTAAAACCCAGCACCGATACGCCTGCCTTCACCCAGATTTTTAGGGGAACGGTAAAGTGGAATAAACTATCGGCAGCCGACACGAGGATAGTGCCCCGTTTCCAGACTTTCGCCATGAACTGGTCGTTGCCGTTGTCGGTCAGACTGTTGTCCTCGTAGATCAGGCCGTTTACCTGGCTATTGATCTGCCGCTCCACGTCGTTCAGCGCTATCGAGACCGGCACATGAACCGTAGACAAAAAGCGTTCGTTACGAACTTCCATTTCGGTAGTGGTGTAGGCTTCTTTGGGCGCCTTCGGGTTCAGTCGGTTGGTGGTGGGGGGCTGACAACCGACGAGCAAACTGATCCAGCAAAGGAAAACGAAACTACTTAATCGTAACCTTGGTGGCTCCATAGCCGAACTTCTGTTTCTGGGCATCTTCAAAAAAACGAACGTTGGGATGCTGCCCCAGCCGCCGGTGTATCTCTGTCTTCAGGGCACCACTACCGACTCCGTGGATGAACGTGATGTCGTTCATACCACTGGCGATTGCGTTTTCCAGGTTTTTCTCAAAGTGGTGGAGCTGCACCGTGAGCAGGTCACTCGGTGTCCGGTTGCCGGGCCCGTTAGGTAATAGCGCTTCGACATGTAGGTCTACTACCGACGATGGCTTTTCAACGGACAGCGCCCCCAAGTCAGTTTTGGCCTTCAGCATTTCGGCTTTCAGCTCGTCTGGCCGGATGGTAGTGGGGCGAGCCGATGGCCGCTGGGGTACAGCACCCGCGGGCTGGGGGCGGGTTCCAGCCGGCGCCGGTGCGGTCGATTCGGCCTCGGCATCGAGCTGGGTCTGGAAACCGGGCTGGCTAAGGACAGGCACCGTAACCTTGTTTTTGAAGAACGTGCTGGCCCGGGCCTTGAACCGCTTCACCAGCGGAGGCCGCAATGACGACTTGCCCGCCCGAAACCACAAGCCCTGCACCACGAAGGTCGGCCAGTTCTCGAAGGTGGCGTGGGTATAGAGGTCGTTCATTTTCTGCTGCGACTTCGGCTTCAGCAACCCGCTGTGAACCCCCCGGAACTGAACGCCACCGGCGGGGGCGGCCGACTCTTCGCCCAGCGCATACGCAAATTCCCAATCCGTGTTATTGATCAGATGCAGGGTATACTCCCGATCGTTTACCGGCAAAAAAGCCAGGTAGATGCCCTGATTGGACAGTATGGCCGATGACGACGCAGACGCGGCTGGCTTCTGGGGCGCATAGGTATTGGTTTTCAGCAACCGCTCGGCCTCCAGGGGCGATACAGGCACTATTTCAGACCGCATGACCGGAATCCGGAACCCGTCCTCAATTTCAATTTCAATCATGTCGCCAGGCAGAAAGCGCGACACGACGCCCTGTTCTTTAGCCCGCAGTAAACGGACTTTATCACCGATATTCATAGTCTTACTAATAAAAGATTAGGCGGCTGTTTAGAGTCCGACTGGGCAAGGCGAAACGGCTACCAACAGCAAAAGCGCGCCAGAAAACGCCCGACTGTACACGTTTCCAGCCTTGCTCCGGCCGGACAATCCGTTTCGGCTTCCGCCCGTACCTATGTAACAAGTTTTTCCTGGCTTTGTCAGTCGAACGGTTCTAAAACGACTTTCGTTTTCAAAAGTACAACGATTAGCTTTGTCCGTTTCACTCTCGCCTTATCCGTATGCCTGCCGTAATTAACGAAAAACTTGAACTGGCCCACCAGTTTGTTCTACATACCAACCGGAATGTTTTTCTGACGGGAAAGGCCGGAACGGGCAAGACTACCTTTCTGCACCAGATCAGGCAGCTGAGCGCCAAGCGTCTGGCGGTTGTTGCGCCAACGGGGGTGGCGGCCATTAACGCCGGTGGTGTCACCATCCACTCGCTTTTCCAACTCCCCTTCGGTCCACTGGCGCCGGGAGTGGTGCAGCGCGAAGGTCGTCATTTCAACCGGGATAAAATCAGGCTGGTTCGTACGCTGGACCTGCTCGTGATTGATGAGATCAGTATGGTTCGGGCCGATGTGCTCGATGGCATCGATGAGGTTCTCCGGCGCTACCGGGGCAATAGCGCTCCCTTTGGTGGGGTACAGCTGCTGATGATCGGGGATATGCAGCAACTGCCTCCGGTTATTAAAGATGAAGAATGGGCGCTGCTCCGGCCGCACTACGATACAGGCTATTTTTTTGGTAGCCACGCCCTGCGGCAGACCCCGTATGTCTCGATCGAACTGTCACACATCTACCGCCAGTCCGATGCGCGGTTTATCAGCCTGCTGAACGGCATTCGCGAAAAAACCATCACCCGGGAGCAGCTTGCCGACCTCAATCAGCGGTACGTGCCCGACTTCAACCCCGACGATAATGAAGGGTACATTACCCTGTCTACACATAACCATACGGCGCTGGCCATCAACAACCAGAAGCTGCAGGCCCTTAAACCCAAATTATACCGGTTCGAAGCCACCGTAACCGGCGACTTCCCGGCCCACGCCTACCCGACCGAAGCGAGTCTTGAACTCAAAAAAGGAGCGCAGGTCATGTTCATCAAGAACGATATCTCGCGGGATAAACTGTACTATAACGGTAAGATCGGGCGCATTACCGACATTGACGAAGACGGCATTACGGTGCTGAGCGAGGGCGAAGCCATTCCGGTTGGCATGGCCACCTGGGAAAATATCCGCTACTCGCTCGATGCGGAGACCAAAGAAATCAAAGGCGAAATAATCGGTACGTTTGCCCAGTATCCGCTCCGGCTGGCGTGGGCCATAACGATTCATAAAAGCCAGGGACTTACCTTCGAAAAAGCCATCATCGATGCCTCTTCGGCCTTTGCACACGGACAGGTCTACGTGGCCCTCAGCCGCTGTAAGACGCTGGATGGGCTCGTTCTGCGAACCCCGATTCCGTCGCATAGTATCAAAACCGAGCAGACCCTTGAGGACTTCCATGAACAGGTGCAGCTCCAAACGCCCAACGAACAGCACCTGCACGAAGCTAAACGAATCAATCAGGAATGGCTGGTTGCCGAACTCTTCTCGTTCGAGCAGGCGCACTCGCTCGTGTACCGCTGCCGGCGGGTAGCCAATGAACATGCCGGCAGTCTGGATGGCGAAGTCGGCCCCCTGCTGAGCCAGCTTGCCGACAGCCTGATCGAAAAAGCTCGGGATGTGTCTCGCCGGTTTGTGGCCCAGCTGCCGACCTACTTCGGGTCCGAGCCGCTCCCCGAAGCCAACGAAGCCCTGCAGGAACGGATCCGGAAAGCGGGGGCCTATTTTCAGACCCTACTGGCCGACGACCTCCTGCCGCTGCTGCAACGCTGCCCCACCGACTGCGATAATAAGCAGGTTCGCGAGGCACTGCTGGAGGCCCTTGATGAACTGGAGAAAGAGCTGTTCAGCAAACTCCGATCGTTCGAGAGCGTTCGTACGGGTTTCGACGCGTTGGCGTACCTGCAGGCCCGCAACCGGGCTGAACTGGATTTCAAACCGGCCCGCAAACAGATCGAGACCGCCAGCAGTGACGATACGCCGAAAGGTGGTTTATATGGCGCGTTGATGAAGTGGCGCAACGACCTGGCCGGCGAATACAATACATCGGCCTATATGGTTCTCCCCCAGAAAACGATTGTTGAGCTGGCCCGGCTACGCCCCAAAACAACCGCAGAGCTCCTGGCGATAAAAGGTTTCGGCAAAACGAAAGTAAAACAGATTGGAGCCGATCTGCTGGCCCTTATTCAGACCTATACGGAGCAGCCCCGCAAAGCACCGGCTAAAGTGAAAAAAGCGAAAGAACCCAAGCCACCGAAAGAGGTAAAAACACCATCGGCCACGGTGACGCTGATGCTGTTTCAGGCGGGCAAATCCGTACAGGACATTGCGACCGAACGCAACCTGGCGACGACCACGATAGAAAGCCACCTGGCCGAATACATCCGAACCGGCGACTTATCGGTCGAAGCCGTTCTGCCCCCCGACCGGCTGGTCCTGATTCAGTCGTATCTGGAAAGCAACCCCTCACAAACGCTCAGCGAATCGAGAACGGGCCTGGGCGACAGCGTTACCTACAGCGAAATCCGGTTTGTTTATAATGCCATGCGCGTTGCCCAGGGCACTATAGACGACTAACCGAACATTAGGTTGTCCGTACTCGGGTGCTGCCGGATGTAAACGATGTTGACGAAGCGATTAGTAGCCGCCGTAAAACTTCCGCAGGCCCCACTCGATCGAGGCCAGGGTGAGGATCACGAAGAAGAGCCAGCGCCAGTTGATGATCTCGTTCATCTCTTCGGTACTGGTTAGCCGGGCCTGGCGCGGCCGATCGACCAGACTTTTCACCAGGTCATCGAGCCTGGCTGGGCTGTAGAACTGCCCGCCGGTTTGCTGGGATAGCTGCCGAAGCAGTCCGTGATCGGCCGTGGTGTTAACGGCCTCGAGTTGCAGGTCGCGCACGACAAACTGCCCCGATGACTGCTCGGTCCGGTTGTTCACGTTCACACTGGCTCTGAACCGATAGGCGCCATCGGGCAGGCGGCTTATCTCGAAGCGGCTGTTGGCAGCCGTTGGGGTGTAGGTGAATGACCGCGTAATTCCTTTCTCGTCGCTGATCTCGAGCCGCACGGGCCGGTCATACACGCGCTCGAAAATATCGTTGTACAACTCCGTTTCGAAAATAACTTTCTCCCCCGCAATAAATTCGTTTCGGATGGGGTACACCCGCAGCTTACGCCGGTCTTCTTTTACCGAAATGAGCTGAATCACCTTTTGTACCAGTTCATCAACTACCTCCTGCTTGTCCGTCAGGGCGTACTCTTCCAGCCGCCACTGCCATAGGCCTTCCCCAGCCAGGACGGCGGTTTTCCGCGGGCTTGTAACGTTTAGCGCCAGGAGTGGCTTGGTAGTTCGGACACTGCCTACCTGCTGATACAACACCACTTCACTACCAGGCTGCAGCCGGAAGTCGCCATACGGGGCCAGCATAGGCGGTAGTTTACTAAGCAGTTCGAGTCGGGCAGGATCAAAGTTCAGTTGCTTGAAATCTGCGTTGAATACGCCCAGCACCTTATCACTCTGATTGGGAGCGCCGGCAATCTGCATAACCGGGTTTGACGTGTTGAAGGGCCCCAGCGACGACTGGTTACCCAGCACAAATAGAACGGGTGTGTTTTTGGCCAGATACTTTTGGGCGAGCGCATTGCCAACGCCCCCATTGTCGGGAATCTGGTGCAGGATAACCAGATCATAAACTTTATCCGCCGGTGGAGTCGGATCCGTAGAGCCCGTCAGGATACGAATATCCAGTTCGTAGTTCTGGTTTTTCTCCAGAATGCTGCGCAGAGCCTTGATGTCGGGATGGGGAGTCAGGGCGAGCAGCAGCACCTTCTCTTTGCCATCGATCACATCGATATAGACATCCTGGCGGTTGTTGCGCGTACTGAATTCGCCGGGCTGGGGCAGCACATCAACGACATAATGCTGCACGCCCTTCTGCGTAGCGGTAGTTTGGAAAGTAAGTTGATTGAAGGTTTCAGCCTGGTTGAACGAAACGGACTGCCGGGCTAGTTCTTTCCCATTCTGCCGGAGTACAACGGTGCCGCTTCGGCCCTGAAATCCACTGCTAACGATCTCGGCCTGAATGGGAAACTGATTACCCAGGTACGCGATTCGGTTGGCTACGATGCCTTTTAGCTGAATATCACGTTTGGCAGTTGTATCGCCGAGACCGATGGTCTGTACGGCAAACGGATACTGCCCAAACGTTGGGGAGACGCCCTGGTTGAAAATGCCATCAGAGACCAGAATGACGTCGGTGAGGTTTCGGCCTTCGTAGTCAGACCGGATGCCGGCCAGGAGGCCCGACAGATCGGTAGTGCGCTGTGAGAAGGCAATTTGTGTCAGGTCCAGCTCGCCCGATGGCGTAGTACTGATCGTATCGCCCAGTCGGCGTACGGCCACCTCTAGCCCCCGTTCGGTGAGCCCGTTCCGGAGTTGCTGAAGTTTTTCGAGCGACTGGCTGAGCGCCGGCCGACCGGCAGCGGCCACCGACTCGGAATTATCGATGGCCAGCACGACGGTTGGTTTTTCGGTCAGCGTGCGCAGGCTTCTGATGAGCGGGTTGAGCAGGAGAAAGCAGAGCAGGCTCACCACCACAAACCGCAGCGCTGCCAGCCCATACGTCATTCGTTTGTCGAAGCCTCCTATCGTTCCTCCGTTTCCGGCCAGGCGCGGTAACGGCTGATACATGGCCAATGCGTACACTGCCCCCACGAGCAGACAAACCAGAATCCACCAGGGAGACGACTGAAAAATGACGTTCATTCTTGCGCAATAAGTTAAGAGCGACAGGTCATGAGCGATAGCCATGTCTCATACCCTATCGCTCATGATCACTTGCTAGGTAAGCATACCCCCGTCTACCTGCAACACCTGTCCGGTGATGTAGCGAGACAGGTCAGAAGCCAGAAAAACGGCACAGTCGGCCACCTCGTCGGGCTGACCACCCCGTTTCATCGGGATCTGCTGCTTCCATTCGTCAATGGCTTTTTCATTGATTTCGCCGGTCATTTCTGTCTCGATGAACCCGGGGGCAATGGCGTTGGAGCGAATGTTCCGCGAACCAAGCTCCAGCGCGACCGACTTCGTAAAGCCAATAATGCCCGCCTTGGAGGCTGCGTAGTTGGCCTGACCCGCGTTTCCCCGAATACCCACTACCGATGTCAGGTTGATGATAGACCCGGCTCGGGCTTTCATCATAGGCTTCGTGGCGGCTTTTGTGAGGTTGAAGACCGACTTTAAGTTAACGTTAATAACGGTGTCCCATTGTTCTTCCGACATCCGCATCAGCAGTCCGTCTTTGGTAATACCTGCGTTGTTCACCAGCACGTCAAGTTTGCCAAAGTCAGCAATCACCTGCGTAACCAGATCGTCGGCGGCCTGGTAGTTCGACGCGTCGGACCGGTACCCTTTTACCTGTCCGCCAAAAGACCGGAGTTCATCTTCCAGGGCCTGTCCTTTTTCAACGCTCGACAAATAGGTGAAGGCTACGGCTGCACCTTCCTGAGCAAATTTTTGAGCCATGGCCCGCCCGATCCCACGTGAGGCACCGGTAATCAGCACTACTTTTCCTGTTAACAAGTCCATTCTGTGTAATATAAAATAAGCCATGTATACAACCAGCGGAACAGTATCGAACAGGCCCGAAGGCCTTATTCACCTACATTACCCTACTGCCCCGCGGTCATTATGCCTGGCTCATTGTTAAGTGGCCAAAAATAGGAGTTTGGCAGCAAACGACAAGGTTGATAGCAGTTTGGTTTCCCCATAAGCCTGCGTTACTTTGTCAGAAATTAAAACGGACTATGTTGTATCGGATACTACTTGCGCTCGGTCTGACCAGCTCGGCCGCCCTGGCGCAAAAGATTCACGCCCACAATGATTATGCCCAACCTCGTCCGTTTGTGACTGCCTACGAACAACGGGCTGATTTCATCGAAGCCGACGTATGGTTGCAGAATGGCGAGCTGGTGGTAGCACATGACAAACCGCAGACGGCCGCTCCTACGCTCGACTCGCTGTACCTGGCTCCTATCGCACGACTTTTCGCTCAGTATAAAGACAAAGTAAGTCCCGATCGGACGTATACCTTTGCGCTGGTGATCGATGTGAAAGACAATTACGCCGAGGTGCTGCCCAAACTGATTGCCCGTCTGCAACAGAATCTGACCTGCTTCAACCGGGCCGCCAACCCCTATGCCGTCCAGGTTGTCATCAGCGGCAACCGCCCTAAACTCGACACCTACCTCGACTATCCCCTGCTTATTCAGTTCGACGGACGGCCCAGCGAAGTCTACGACCAGGAAACGCTGCAACGGGTAGCCATGATCAGCGATAATTTTCGGGCTTACTCACGATGGGATGGGGTCAGCGACCTGTCAGACCTCGACCGCGAAAAGCTTAAGCGGGTAATTAAACGCGCTCATAATGACAACAAGCCCATCCGGTTCTGGGCCATTCCCGACAACCCTTCGGCCTGGAAACAGCTGAAAAAGTTAGGCGTAGATATCATCAACACCGACAAAGTTGCCGAGGCCTCCCGCGAGCTGAAGTAAGCAGAAAGACACAAAAAAAGCCGGGCGTTTCCGTCCGGCTTTTTTTATATAGACATTGATCGTCTACTCGACAACGGCCTCTGGCTTCTTCACCGTGATGGTCAGGGTTTCGCCTTCGCCCGGGTAGTCGGCCTGGATCACATCGCCTTCTTTGAGTTCACCCTTCAGGATTTCCTCGGCAACGGGATCTTCGAGGTAACGCTGAATGGCGCGGCTCAGCGGACGGGCACCGTATTGTGGGTCATACCCTTTCTCCGACAGGAAGTCTTTCGCTTTTTCGGTCAGCTCTACGGTATAACCCAGGTTGGTTACCCGGCCCAGCAGTTTGCCCAGCATCAGATCGATGATCTTGTGAATGTCTTCGCGCTGGAGCGAATTAAACACGATCACATCGTCCAGACGGTTCAGGAACTCCGGCGAGAACGCTTTGCGAAGGGCGCTCTGAATAGTGCTCTTCATCAGCTCGTCCTGGCTTTCGCTCGAACGCTTGGTAGCAAACCCGATACCGGCTCCGAAATCTTTCAGGTCACGCACCCCAATGTTCGAGGTCATGATGATGATCGTGTTCCGGAAATCGACCCGGCGACCCAGACCGTCGGTCAGGATACCATCGTCCAGCACCTGCAGCAGGATATTGAACACATCCGGGTGGGCTTTCTCGATCTCGTCAAGCAGCACAACACTGTACGGCTTCCGGCGAATCTTCTCGGTCAGCTGACCGCCTTCTTCGTAGCCTACATAGCCCGGAGGGGCGCCGACCAGCCGGCTTACGCTGAACTTCTCCATGTACTCCGACATGTCAATCCGCACCAGCGCATCGTCTTTGTCGAAGAGATAAGTAGCCAGTACTTTCGCCAGTTCGGTTTTACCAACCCCGGTCGGGCCGAGGAAGATGAACGAACCGATTGGTTTCTTCGGATCTTTCAGACCGACACGCGTCCGCTGAATGGCTTTCACCAGTTTGTCAATGGCCGACTGCTGACCGATCACCCGACCTTTCAGCTCTTCGCCCATGTTCACCAGTTTCTTGCCTTCGTCGTTCGACACGCTCGTGACCGGAATACCCGTCATCATGGCGACTACCTCGGCAACGTTTTCTTCGTTAACCGTGTACCGGCGCTTCTTGGTATCTTCTTCCCAGGCCTGCTTGGCACGATCGAGCTGATCAATAAGTCGCTTTTCCTTGTCGCGGAGCTGAGCAGCTTCTTCGTACTTCTGGCTTTTAACGACCTGGTTCTTTTCTTTTTTGATGTTCTCGATTTGCTCTTCCAGTTTCAGAATATCTTCCGGAACTGTAATGTTCGAGATGTGAACCCGAGCGCCTACTTCGTCGAGGACGTCGATCGCTTTATCGGGCAGAAACCGGTCCGAGATATACCGCTCCGACAGCTTCACGGCAGCCTCGATGGCTTCCTTGGTGTAGTTGACGTGGTGGTGATCTTCGTACTTGTCCTTGATGTTGTTGAGAATCTCGATGGTTTCATCGATGGAGGTAGCATCGACCATTACCATCTGGAAACGACGGGCTAGCGCACCATCTTTCTCAATGTACTGGCGGTATTCGTCGAGCGTCGTAGCACCGATGCATTGGATATCGCCCCGGGCCAGCGCTGGCTTGAACATGTTCGACGCGTCGAGCGAACCCGATGCACCACCGGCGCCAACGATTGTGTGCAGCTCATCGATGAACAGAATCACCTCGGGCGACTTTTCAAGCTCGTTCATAACGGCTTTCATCCGTTCTTCAAACTGGCCGCGGTATTTGGTACCCGCTACCAGCGATGCCAGATCGAGCGTTACTACACGCTTGCCGAACAGGACCCGCGATACCTTCTTCTGCACGATACGCAGGGCCAGTCCTTCGGCAATGGCTGTTTTACCAACGCCTGGTTCACCAATCAGAATCGGGTTGTTTTTCTTACGGCGGCTCAGAATCTGAGCAACACGCTCGATTTCTTTTTCACGACCAACAATTGGATCAAGTTTGCCGACTTCAGCGAGTTTGGTCAGGTCACGGCCAAAGTTGTCAAGAACCGGCGTCCGCGATTTTTCGGAGCCTTTGTCTTTACCCTGGCCAGTACCGCTGCCACCACCGCCGAACATCCCCCGATCATTGTCATCATCATCGGTTTCGGGGCCCATCACCGGACGGCTTCCCGAAGATTGATATTCCAGCATCTCCTTAATGACTTCGTAATTGACATTAAACTTATTGAGAATCTGCGTAGCGACGTTATCCTCGTCGCGCAGAATCGACAGCAGCAGGTGCTCGGTACCGATGAGCGGGCTCTTGAAGATTTTGGCTTCCAGATACGTGATTTTCAGCGTCTTCTCCGACTGACGGGTCAGCGGAATGTTAGCCAGATTTTTCACATTATTGGTAGCCGTTCCCTTGGTTGCCTGCTCGATAGTAACCCGGAGTTCATCGAGTGATACGCCGAATTTCTTCAGCAACCCGATCGCCACACCTTCACCTTCACGAATCATACCCAGCAGCAGATGCTCCGTGCCGATGTAGTCGTGGCCTAGGCGCAAGGCTTCTTCTCGGCTCAGCGAGATAACTTCCTTGACGCGGTTTGAGAATTTTGCTTCCATTCGATTTAGGGGGTCTCCTTAGGTAAGCGTAATATAGGCTTAACGAAGAGTTTTAAGGATTTGTTCGCCTGCCGACGGTAAAGAGCGGATCGAGTCAGGGTAAGAAAATCAGCGTGGAGAACGACAGAATAAACGACTGTCTATGGTTTCGTTCTTTACCGGTTCAAGTACTCGCTCGCAGCTGGTCCCTGGCAAAACAACAGGTCTATAATGCTAAGGTTTGGTACAAAATCAACGCCAAAATTCTGCGTATAGGGTGCTGGTGAGTAAAATACATACGATTCAGCCCCCCCACGCGGATTTACCCTGGACCGGGCGTCAATTAGGCCGGATTCGGGTATTTTTTCATAGCAATCTGTCAGGTTTATGACGGGCTTAGCCCCCAGTAGTTTCAGACAAATTGTCAGCAGTTCAACGTTCAGGTCAAAGAGGAAGGTCCAGTCCCTTCGGTATACCGACACCAGCTCAGGCCAATAGTACTCGAAAAAAGGAGCCTTTCCATAGGCGGCCTGCAGGCATCGTTGATGATGAGCGGACCAGGCCTGATCATTATCAATCCGCAGCTCCCGAATCGGCTGGTGACGGGTCCCCTGTCGAACCGGTACCGTCAGCACATCAACCTTATTCGCCGTCAGGACGTAGCAACGATTTCTGTAACTTTGCTTCTGGTAATGCTCATGAGCCTCTAAACACACCCGACCAACCTGCAGCAAACCCGCCATATAATCCAGACAGGGCAAATAGTGCAACTCAATGAGCAATTCGTCGGTAAGCAGCTTAGACTGGTACTTTTCCAATAGTGTGACCTGTAACTGTTCACAAGTAAAGCAAAAAATCAATATCACCTATTGGTTTTAGCATTTTTTAATTTTTCGGATAAAACGTCGGTTCCGCCCGCTGTTTGTCACTCCTTTGCCAAATGTTCTTTTTTCGTTTGCTGTCGCGTTTGCCCCTCCAGTTCCTGTATGGCCTGGCTACTATATTGTATTTTTTATTGCTGCACGTAATACGGTACCGACGTCGGGTGGTGATCGAAAACCTGCGTCTTTCTTTCCCCGAAAAGTCACCACAGGCGATCCGGCTCATTGCCAGAGGCTTCTACCGTAATTTAACGGACCTCATCGTGGAGACCATTAAGATGCCCGACCTCACGGCCGACGAGCTGCGCCGGCGTGTTCGGTTCACGAACCCCGAACTGGTTCAGGATCGGCTCAAAGCCGGGCAAACGGTTATCGGCATGGCCTCACACCAGAGCAACTGGGAGTGGATACCGTCGGCCTCTGTGCTGAATGACATGCCGGTCGATAGTGTCTATAAACCCCTTACCAACCCATTTTTTGAGGAGCTGATGCGCGAAGTCCGGTCCAGCTTCGGGGCCGTACCCACACCTATGAACCTGCTGCCCCGCCAGATGGTGGCCCGCAAAAACGTACCCCGGATCATTGCGCTGGTAGCCGATCAGGTTCCGGACGTGCCGGAGCAGGCTTACTGGACCGACTTCCTGCATCGCGATACCCCCTTTTATCCGGGCACCGAACGACTGGCCCGCAGCCGCAATCTGCCGGTTTTCTACACGGAACTGGTTCGGGTGGGGCGCGGTCGGTATGAGGTAACGTTTACGCTGATTGGCGATCCACCCTATACAGATCTGCCGGCGGGCGCGATTCTGGAACGCTACCGCGATCAGCTCGAAGACACGATCCGCCGGCATCCGTCCGATTGGCTCTGGTCACACAAACGTTGGAAACACTGGCGTGGGAAATACGCCAAAGTAGGTGCAAAACTGGAATGAACGCATTCCCCCTCTTACCTTTACCCGCATGATTACCTTTTATCCCGGTCCATCTAAAGTTTATCCGCAGGTAGCCGACTACGCAGCCGAAGCGATTCGGACGGGCCTGACAAGCCTGAACCACCGTAGCCCGGGGTTTATGGAGATTGTACGCGAGACGATACACCTCCTGCACCAGAAACTGGATATCCCAGCCGACTACCACATGGCGTTCGTGTCGTCGGCTACGGAGTGTTGGGAAATTGTCGCCCAATCGCTGACAGCCGCCGGCAGTACCCATCCATATACCGGTGCGTTCGGCAAAAAATGGATGGAGTACGCCCACCGGATCACCCCCGCCACGTCAGCCCCCGCCGATACCCTTTGCCTGGTGCAGAACGAAACATCGACCGGTGCGCAGATTCCGATGGATGACCTGGCAGACTACCGGCAAACGTTCGAGGGATTGATAGCGGTCGACGCGGTGTCGTCAATGGCCGGCATCCGGCTCGACTGGCAACGGGCCGACGTCTGGTTTGCTTCCGTTCAGAAATGCTTTGGCCTGCCGGCGGGACTGGCGGTGCTGGTCTATTCGCCCGCTGCTCTGAAGCGAGCCCAGGCCATTGGCGAACGTAATCATTACAACAGCCTGCTGTTCATTCACGAAAACTTCTCGGCCTACCAGACGCCCTACACCCCCAATGGTTTGGGCATTTATTGTCTGATGCGAGTTCTGCAGCAGGTGGCTCCTATTGCCGAAATAGACGCCCGTACCAGGCGCCGGGCCGCCGACTGGTACGGTTTTTTCGACCAGGGTTTACCAGGCGCACCGGGCGCGTTCCGGCCTCTGATCAACGATACCGCCAAACGGTCTGACACAGTGATTGCCATTGAGGGTTCCGAGACGAATATCAAAGCGCTGAAGCTGGCGGCTCAACAGGCGGGCATCACCCTCGGCAACGGCTATGGAAACTGGAAAAACACTACATTCCGTATCGCCAACTTCCCCGCCATTACCGACGATGAGGTCGATCAGCTCAGGCGGTTTTTACACACCTATCGGACCGGCCAGTAAGTCTGTCTCTTTATCATTTACTATGTTCAACATCAAGGAAATTATTTCGGTAACGCTCATCTTGTTCTCAGTCATCGACGTGGTTGGCTCGTTGCCGGTCTTGATTGATTTGCGCAAGAAAGTCGGCAAGATCGAGTCCGAGCAGGCCACGGTCATTTCGGGCGTGCTGATGGTGTCGTTTCTGTTCGTCGGCGAGCGAATTCTAAACCTGTTCGGGGTCGACGTTGCTTCGTTTGCTATTGCGGGCGCGCTGATTATTTTCCTGATTGGGCTCGAGATGATACTGGGCCGAACCATTTTCAAGTCTGAAGTCAGTTCCGGCGGAGCCACGCATATCGTACCGATTGCCTTTCCGCTCATTGCCGGGGCCGGAACCCTGACGACCATTATCTCCCTGCGGGCCGAATACCAGACGGCTAATATCATTGTCGGCATCGTTATCAACCTGATTCTGATCTACGCCGTCCTGAAGTCGTCAGAATGGCTCGAAACCCGGCTGGGTCCGGGCGGGCTCGATGTGCTGCGAAAGATCTTCGGCATTATCCTGCTGGCCATCTCGATCAAGCTGTTCAAGACCAATCTGATTGCCGGTTTTTAGTTCGTCTCATGCACCTTTTCTACCAGCCCGAACCACTCGCCCAACTCACCGAAGACGACTCTCGCCATGCGGTTAAAACGCTGCGGCTGAGCGCTGGCGACAGCATAGCCGTTACCGACGGACACGGAAACCGTCATCTGGCCGTTATTACCTCGGCCGATGCGCGCCGGTGTGCCTTTCGGGTAACCGATACGCAAACCACGCCCCCACGCCCGTTTTCGGTCCGGATTTGTATAGCACCCACCAAAAATCTGGATCGAATCGAATGGTTTGTCGAGAAAGCAGTCGAAATTGGGATCGAACGCATCAGCTTTTTTATCGGCCAGCATTCAGAACGGCGCGTGCTGAAACTGGAGCGAATCGAGAAAATCGGCATAGCCGCCATGAAGCAATCGTTGCAGTCTTATCTGCCCCGGTTCGATGAAGCGACTTCGTTTACTGATTTGCTTAAAACCGTAGCCGAAGAACAGCGATTTATTGCCCACCTGCCAGCCAACGCGTCGCCCGCCAATCTGGCCAGTGCCGTTGATCCGGGCGGGCATTATGCGGTACTGATCGGACCGGAGGGCGACTTTTCTGCTTCCGAAATCCAACAGGCACAGGCGGCCGGGTGGACGCTGGCAACCCTCGGACCCAACCGGCTGCGAACTGAAACCGCAGCGTTGACGGCCTGTCAGTTGCTTAATTTCGTTAACTATTAACAGCCGGGGAAAACCCAGATCGACGTCTAAACTACGATGAAAAAAATCATGTTTACCGGCCTGTTGCTGGTCGCCTGCTGTCAGCTGGTATCGGCGCAGTATGCCTACAAAATCGCCAAGCTGAAATACAATGGCGGAGGAGACTGGTACGCCAACAAGACGGCGCTGCCCAACCTGATCAAATTTGCGAACGCCAACCTGCGGATGAATATCTTCCCCGAAGAAGACATTGTGGAACCAGGCAGCCCCGACATTTTCAGTTATCCGTTCGTTCACATGACCGGGCATGGCAACGTAACCTTCAGCGCGACCGACGTTCAGAATCTGCGCCGGTACCTCATGTCGGGTGGGTTCCTGCACGTCGACGATAACTACGGTATGGATAAGTTTATCCGGCGGGAGATGAAGAAAGTCTTTCCCGAGCTGAATTTTGTCGAACTACCCTTCAATCATCCTGTTTACCAGCAGCGGTTCAAATTTGCCGGCGGCCTGCCCAAAGTACACGAACACGACGGCAAAGCCCCGCAGGGCTTCGGCCTGATTTACCAGGGTCGGCTGGTCTGCTTTTACAGCTACGAATGTGACCTGGGTAACGGCTGGGAAGATCAGAGCATCTACAACGATCCGGAACCGGTCAGGCAGCAGGCCTTGCGCATGGGCGCCAATCTGTTGCAGTATGCGACCACCACAAATTAATTCCGGTATTATTTAGGGAACGCAAGCCAAACCGGCTTGTTTTTCGTTAGTTTTGTAGAAGTATTTATAGTTCTGCTTAAGTTGTTCACCCTTTAATCACTCTCCATTGTGATTGTACTGGCCGCATTCATCGGACATTGGTATCTGTCCCTGTTCTGCCAAACTTTTTTCCTGCACCGTTACTCGGCCCACAAAATGTTCTCGATGAGCAAATTCTGGGAGCGGTTCTTTTACGCCCTGACCTACATCTCGCAGGGGTCTTCATACCTGAGTCCACGAGCTTATGCCGTGTTGCACCGGATGCACCACGCCTTCAGCGACACCCCCCGCGATCCGCACTCGCCCCACCATACGCAGAACATCTTTACGATGATGTGGCAAACCAAAAACATTTACAATGCCGTTCTGCACCGGACGCAGCCCATCGAACGCCAGTTCGACAGAAACTACCCCGAGTGGAGCTTCATTGAGAAAGTAGGCGACTCCTGGGTCTCACGCGCCGGCTGGGGAGTTCTTTACAGCCTGTTCTACATTTTTGCGTTCCTCTATCTGGATATGCACTGGGCGTTTTTCTTTCTGCTGCCCGTCCATTTTGTAATGGGTCCCGTTCACGGCGCCATCATCAACTGGAGCGGCCACAAATACGGATACGCCAACTTTGACAATCAGGATAAGTCGAAAAACTCGCTGATTCTGGATGTCGTCATGATGGGCGAACTGTTTCAGAACAACCACCACAAGCGGCCAAATGCGGCTAACTTCGGTGCCAAGTGGTTCGAATTTGATCCTACCTTCCCGATCATCGGTGTGCTGCACAAACTACACATCGTCCGGTTAAGACCGGCCGCCGAAGCGAAGAAAGCCCAACAGGAAGTCGGCCACGATCGCCTGGTTGAGCGGGAACGCGAGATAGAAGCTTAGAAAAACCATATCAACAAAAAAGTCCCGGCAGTGAGTCGGGACTTTTTTGTTGATATCAAGGCTGGTCTACAGGAGCATGTCAGCGATATCCTGCCAGGATTTCATCCGCCGAAACTGGGTATCTTCGCGGTTATGGAGCGCATCGAACAGCAGGCCTTCGCCCTGGAACGTGCGCAGATTGCGGGGCAGATCATCGATCAGGTAGTCTGTATTGAGTACGCTCTTGTCGCCCATGAAGATGTAGTTGCGCCAGGAGATAGCCGGGAAGTGGGTTTGCAGCCAGTCCCATTTTTCACGCAGTGAGTTAGGGAACTCCTGCGCAGCCGAGGCTATGAACACATCGTACTTCGTCATCAGATCCGCAATAACGTCCTGCGCGCCTTCCATGACCGGAATATCGCTAAAGAAGCCGGGCTCGTAGACCCGCTGCGACAGGGCACGGTATTCATCTTCGTCGAACAGCTCATGAAACGACTTTTCCTTTAACTCTTCGAGCGTATAGCGGGGCATCTCCCCGGCCAGATAAAGCTGAATAAACTTACTATGGGTATCGGCCATGACATCGTCCATGTCGATGGCTATTCGTTGTTTCATATCGATCGGTTTACATCAAACTGTTCCAGATAATCGGCCACGCGCCGGACAAACTGCCCGCCCAGCGACCCGTCTACAACGCGGTGGTCGTAGGAGTGCGAGAGGAACATGAGTTGCCGGATGCCGATGAAGTCGCCCTGGGGTGTTTCGACCACGGCGGGTTTCTTCACGATAGCGCCGAAGGCCATGATGGCCACCTGCGGCTGGAGAATAATCGGGGTTCCCATCAGGTTGCCGAACGTACCGATGTTTGAGATGGTGTAGGTTCCACCGGCCAGATCATCGGCAGTCAGTTTGTTTTCGCGGGCGCGTTTGGTCAGGTCATTGACCCGTTTGGTAAGCCCGACCAGGTTATACTGATCGGCATCGTGAATAACGGGCACAATCAGGTTTCCGGAGGGCAACGCCACCGCCATACCGACGTTGATCGATTTCTTGACCAGAATCGAATCGCCATCGACCGACACGTTGATCATCGGGAAATCCTTGATGGCTTTTACAATTGCTTCGACCAGGATGGGCGTATAGGTCAGGTTTTCGCCGGTCTGCTGCTTAAACTGGTCCTTGATACGGGTACGCCAGGCCACCACATCGGTCAGGTCGGCTTCAACAAAGGAGCTAACGTGTGGCGAAATCTGCTTCGATTCCACCATGCGTTGCGCAATCATTTTTCGCATCCGGTCCATCTGAACGATGTCGGCCTGCCCGTTGATCGAAGCACTGGCTTTCCCGTTGACGACGGGGGTGGCAGACGGGGCGGTGGCAGGCCGAGAAGGCGTGGCCGGAGCAGATGCGGCAACCGGAGCCGGTTTCGACGGAGCTATCTGGCCCTCGGCCCGATCGATCACGTAAGCCAGGATGTCTTTTTTGGTAACCCGATTGTCGGCGCCCGAGCCCGGAATCCGATCCAGTTCGTCGCGGCTGATGTTTTCTTCTTTGGCAATGTTCAGCACCAGGGGTGAATAAAAACGATCAGCAAACACGGTTTCGTAGGCGGGCGCTGTCGGCATATCGGCCAGACTCGTAGCCGATGTAGCTACGGCCTTTGCCGGGGCCGATCGACTGCTCATCGCCTGAATGCTGGTTTCCAGTTCACGGGCAGATTCGGAAACCTCTTCGGGCTGGGCCAATCCAGGCTGGGCCACATCGCCAATACCGACGGGCAGATTGTCCGGTTCGGTGGCTTCGGCGTTTTCAGGGGTCCCGGACGAGGGCGTGGCGCTCCCGCTAACCGCTTCGTCGACTTCCAGGCGGGCAATGGGTGCTCCTACTGCCACCACATCGCCATCCTTGACGAGGATCTCTTTCAGGATACCGTTTTGCGGAGCGGGCACTTCGGTATCCACTTTATCGGTGGCTACTTCCAGTACCGATTCGTCTGCCTCTACCCGATCGCCGGGCTGCTTGAGCCAGCCGATGACCGTGCATTCCATTATACTTTCGCCCATTTTGGGCATGACCATGTCGATGAGTGCCATACAAATAATGATAAACCATGAATGATGAGCGCCGGTAGCTACTCATCATTCACTACTGGTTAAGTAATTCTTCCCGCAGCAAATTTAGCAGATAGGTTGTGGTTAGTTGAATATTCTGATCGCGGTATTGCCCCAGTTTGAGCAGGCGGGTCGTGATGCGCTGCCCGGTGGCGACCGCAATCCAGACCGTGCCGACGGGTTTGTCGGGGGTACCTCCGTCGGGGCCGGCTATACCGCTGGTGGCTATGCCTACGTTTGCCTGCAACGCCTGTCGAACGCCCTCCGCCATTTGCCGGATGGTTTCTTCACTGACCGCACCGACCTGTTGCAGGGTTTCCGGTTTTACGCCCAGCTGGTTTATTTTCACCTCATTGCTGTAGCTTACGATACTGCCCAGGAAATAGGCTGAAGACCCCGGCACACTGGTAATGCGCGAAGCTACGTAGCCACCGGTACAACTCTCGGCCGTGGCCAGTGTGAGCTGCCTCTCGGTTAGTATTCGGCCAACCACGCTTTCGAGGGTTTCGTCGTCATAGCCGTACACGTGCTGTTGTATCTGGGGCAACACCAACGCTACCTGTTCGTCGAGTTCCCGGCCCAGCGTATCATTGTCGACGCCGGTTGCCGTCAGCCGGAGCCGGACCCCGCCGAAGCTCGGCAAATAGGCCAGTCGGATATGCGGGGGCAACGAGTCTTCCCAGCTGGCAATCCGTTCGGCCAGGAACGACTCACCGATACCAGCCGTCAGGATCATCTTATGCCTGATAATTGGCGTCTGAAAATGGCTAAGCAGCCGAGGCAACACCCGGTTCGTCATCAGGTGCTTCATCTCGAACGGAACGCCCGGCAGGGAGACGTACACCCGGCCTTCGTGCTCGAACCACATGCCCGGGGCGGTACCCCAGTCGTTCTGAAGATAAACCGCGTTGGCGGGCAGATCGGCCTGCCCCCGGTTCAGATCGGTCATTTCGCGGCCCCGCTTCTCAAAGAAGCCCGTGACCAGTGCCAGGGCCTCGGGGTTCCGGACCAGGTTTACGCCAAAATAATCGCAGAGGGTTTTCTTGGTAATATCGTCTTTGGTGGGTCCCAGACCGCCGGTAATCAGAATAACATCGGCGCGCTGGTGGGCTTCGTGCAGCACCTCGAGAATGGCCTTGGCCTGATCGCCAACCGACGACTTCCGTACGATCCGGATGCCGATGTTCGTCAGCTCGGTGCCTATCCACTGGGTATTGGTATCGGTGATTTGTCCGAACAGAATTTCGTCGCCGATCGTAACCACTTCGGCACGGATGGTGTTGGTCATAGAGTAATGAATAAATACGTAATGAATAATGGGGTTCGTGATGACAGGTCAGGGCGCTGAAGCAGCCAGCCTGAAAAATTTCATCACCGTCCACTTTACATTATTCATTCTTGATGGTCAAAAGTACATAAAAACGATCCATTGCATGAACAAGATGATCTGGCTGGGGGTTTGCCTGGCCCCCTTATTTATCCAGCCTGCGTCGGCCCAGGATACAACTGGTCAGCAGTCGCAGCCACAGAAGCCACGCAAAACTATATTTGGACAGGTACTCGATCAGGTGCTGACGCCCGGCACATCGGGAGGGAGCCTGACCAACAGCGATATCGCCACGGGTCTGCGCGAGGCCCTGCGGGTCGGCATCAGCAAAGGTGCTGATCAGGCCTCGGCTACCGACGGCTATTTCAGGAATCCCCTCCTCCGGATCGCGTTCCCGCCCGAAGCGCAGAAAGTGGCAGCCCGGCTGCGGCAGTTGGGTTTCAATAAGCAGGTCGACCAGTTTGAGCTGTCATTGAACCGGGCGGCAGAAGACGGAGCCAAAGTAGCCAAACCCATTTTCTTGAAGGCCATCACCTCCATGAGCATCGGCGATGCCGTTACTATTCTGCGGGGCCAGAACGATGCCGCTACCCAGTATCTGCGCCGAACATCTGGCCAGCAGCTGGTGACCGAGTTCACGCCTATTATCGACAGTACGCTGAAGAAAAATCAGGCAACCCGCTACTACAGCGATCTGGTAACGACCTACAACAAGCTTCCGTTTGTGCAGAAAGTAAACCCGAATCTGACCCAGTATGCCACCAATAAAGCCGTTGACGGACTATTCATCCTGGTAGCTCAGGAAGAGAAGCGAATCCGCGAAAATCCGGCTGCCCGGGTGTCGGAGATTTTAAAACGAGTGTTTGGGAGTCGGTAGGGCTGCGTAACTTTGCGCCCATGAAAAAGTCTGATATTCATTTCTCAGTTGAGTTAGATGGGCAGAACGTTCCCGAAAAGATTTTCTGGGACGCTACCGACAATCCAAATGAAGGCCTGAGCGACACCCGGGCCATTGCCATTGCGCTTTGGGATCATTACCATAACAGCACCCTCAAAATCGACCTGTGGACCAAGGACATGGAGGTAGTCGACATGAAGCGGTTCCTGATCGAAATCATGAGCGGCATTGCCGACACAGCCATCAGTGCCACGGGCGATAAGAAAATGGCAACTGACATCGAGAATACCTGCCGGGTTCTGAGCAAACGACTCGAAGAAGAAATCAAAGAACAACAGAAGCAGCAGTAGAAGGTACCGATCCGGATAATCTGGTCGTTAATTTGCTAGAAACTGTCTGTAACAGACATGATTTCGTTCTTCATGAAAAAGATTTTAGTCGTTCTTCTGGCGGCTCAGGCCCTGCTGGTTTCTGTCGCTACGGCTCAAAAAGCAGGAATTCAGTTCCGGACCTCACCGATTGCTGCTGTCTTTCAGGAAGCCCGCCGTACGGGCAAGCCGGTGTTCGTCGAGATTTTTTCGCCGACCTGCCATGTCTGCGAAAGTTTCATACCGACGCTGGCCGACGCCCGGGTGGGTAAGTTCTATAACGGCAAGTTCATCAGTACCAAGCTGGACATCGGTCTGCCTTCAACGCGGGCCTTCCTGGATAGCCGCCGACTGTTTGTGCCATCGCTGCCGCTATTCCTGTATTTCGATCCGCAGCAGAACCTGATGCACTTCGCGCTCAGCAATAACTCGACCGACGAGGTAATCCGGCATGGTACCAACGCCCTGAATCCGCAGGTACGCAGCCAGACCATGAAGTCGAGGTATCAGCAGGGCGAACAGTCGCCTAATTTCCTGATCGACTACGCCATGCTTGGCCGGGTAACCAAAGATACGGTGGCCAACATAGCCGCTATGAACGACTACGCCCGCCAGCAATCGCCGTCCACCTTTGCGAACCAGACGAACTGGCTGGCGCTGCAGAAGCTGGTCCTCGACCATGAGAATCCGATGTTTCAGTACATGCTGAGTCACCTCGACCAGTACCGGAAGGCCTACGGCGCTGAACCAACCCGACAGGTAGCCGAAAACATCCTGATGTCGTCGCTGTATAGCGGACGCGGAGCCCAGTTCCCAATCGGCAAAATTCTGGATGTTCGCCAGGGGCTGGTCAAGATAGGTATCGACCCGAAGGTGGCTGCTAACCGCACCCTGCTGCCCGAAGTCAACGCCTATTTCCGGGCTAAGCAGACGGCAAAAGCCGTAGATCGCATGGACGACCAGGTAAGCGCCAATCAGCTGTCGGTACCCGAGTATCTGTACATCTCGCGTCTTTTCAACCGGTCGAGCCCCGACGCTACCGATGCGCCAACGGTTGTTAAGTGGATCAACAAAGCGCTGGCGCTGAAGCCCAGCGCCAAAGAGCAGGCCGACTTGTATACCGAACTGGCCACCGCCTACCGCCGAAGCGGCAAAACCGACGACGCCCAGAAAGCGGCTCAGAAAGCCAGAGGACTCGGCGTATCCCGCTAGTAGACAGTCTGACACACCCCTGACAAAAGCCCTCTGCTACCCGATAGCGGAGGGCTTTTTGCATTTATCAATTTTTTCTTACAATCATTTAGGGATTTTCCGCGCTAGATTGACTCTATGTAAACGCAGCGTATCTCCTACCCTACCTCTCGTATGATTAGTAGTCAAAGCAGCGATGACGAGTTGGTCAGCTGGCTCCAGAAGGGTCATGGCCGGGCCTTCGAAGAAATATACCGGCGGTACTGGTACAAGCTGTACAATGTGGCCTTCCAGCAAACGGGAACGCGCGAAGAAGCCGAAGAGCTGGTGCAGAACCTCTTCGAAAACCTATGGCACCGGCGCGACCAGCTGACCATCCGGCACCTGAGCTCCTACCTGATCGTGGCGATCCGCTACGCATCGACCAACTACCTTAAAGATCAAATCACACACCGCAAATTTCAGGAGTACCTGATTTTGCACGAGATCCGGCAGTCGTTCGGCACCGACGATCAGGTTCAGTTTACCGATCTGGCCAGGGCCGTTGACGACGCCATGAAAAAACTGCCCGAAAAATCAGGGGAGATCTTCCGCATGAGCCGGTTCGACGGGCAGTCGGTCAAAGCCATCGCCGACCGGTTAAACCTGTCGGAGAAGGCCGTTGAGTACCACATCACCAAATCGCTCAAAGTTCTCAAGGAGCAGCTGAAAGCCTATCACACCAACAACTAACCCACTCTCGTTATGACCCAGCACGACTTTCAGGAACTGGCCCGAAAATACCTGCAGGGCGATTGTACGCCCGAAGAAGAGCGACTGATGCAGGAATGGGCCGATCAAACCCTGACCCACGCCCCCCCCGCCCTGTCTGCCGCCGAAGAGTCGGCCACGAGTCAGCACCTCTGGCAACGGATAGCGGCCAGGACGACCCGTCCGCCTGTTCGCATCCTTTATAATCGCCGGCTGTGGGCCGGTATGGCCGCTACGGTTCTGCTGCTGGCGGTGGGCAGCTGGTGGCGATGGTCTACCTATTCCGGGTCGGCCCTGGCCGATCAGCCCGCTCATCTGCGCGGGGTGATCGACGTTAAAAACACCTCGGCCAAACCCCAGACCATTACGCTCGAAGACGGTAGCCTCGTGGTGCTGAAACCGAACAGCAGCGTGAGCTACCCGGAGCATTTCGGCAACAAAACCCGGAGCATTCTGCTGCGGGGCGAAGCGTTTTTTGCCGTAAAGCGGAATCTGACCAAGCCGTTCCTGGTCCATACCGGCGATCTGGTAACCGAGGTGCTGGGCACAAGCTTCACGATTAAGTCGTACGATGATGCCCCCGCCATCGAGGTGCTGGTCCGGACCGGGCGCGTGTCGGTTTACGAAGCCGAACGGAACGCCCCCCGCCGACGCAACGGGGTCATTCTGACGCCGAACCAGAAGGTCACGTTCGACAAGTCAACGAAAAAGCTGCTGCCGGGGCTTACCGACGCACCGACGCCCGTCAATCCGCCGGCCCACCGGCAAACGATGGTGTTTGACGATACCCCGCTCAACGATGTGATCAGTGCCCTCCAAAGTGCCTACGGTATTGAGATCGTCCTTGAAAACAGCCAACTGATGCGCTGTCGATTAACGGCCGACCTAAACGAGCTTGCCCTTCATACCCAACTCGACTTGTTATGCCGGTCGGTTGGGGCTTCGTACGAGCAGCGCGGCACGGTCATTTTTATCAATGGCGACGGCTGCCGCTGAGCACCCCGCCCCTTACCCAACTCCTTACCTGATTTATTATGCAAGCAAAATGGCTACTTCTTCGGCTGCTGTCGAGAACGCTCCGGCAGACGTTCATTCAGTTGTTTTTATCCGGTCTCTTTGCGGGTCTCTCGCTGGCCGACGGTGCCCGCGCCCAGGACATACTAAACCGGGGCGTGACAATACAGCGGGAGTCGGCGCAGGTCCGCAGCGTACTCAGTGAGCTGGAGAAACAGGCCGACATCCGGTTTGTTTACAGCTCCAACACCATTCCGGCCCGACAGCTGGTAACCGTACGCGCTACCAACGAGAAACTGATTAACGTGCTGAACACGCTGCTGGGCCCCCTTAACATTGCCTACGAGGTGGTGGGCACGCGTATTCTGCTGCGTCGGGCCGAAGCCGGGCAGTCGTCGGTGCCGGTACCTGATCGGCTCCAGACGCGTTCAATCACGGCCCCCGCCGACGTAACCATCCGGGGGCGGGTAACCGATGCCGAAAAAGGCGAAGCACTGCCCGGCGTCAGCGTTGTGGTAAAAGGCAGTACCCGTGGCACCACAACCGACGTCAACGGCAACTATCAGCTGTCCGTACCGGAAGGCAGCAGCACTACCCTGGTGTTCAGCTTTGTCGGCTACGAACGGCAGGAGGTCGCGGCTGGTAATCGAACCACCGTCGATGTGGTCCTGACGGTCGGCGATAAGACCCTGAACGAAGTTGTGGTGGTCGGGTATGGGCAGGTGAAAAAGAGCGACCTGACTGGTTCGGTCGCTACGGTGCCGGTAGAAGAAATTCGTAAGGTGGCGGTCACGTCGCTCGACCAGTCGTTGCAGGGTCGGGCTGCGGGCGTACAGATTACCCAGAACTCGGGCGCTCCGGGCAGCGCAACCACCATCCGGATTCGGGGTGGCAACTCGATCCAGGGCGACAATGAACCGCTGTACGTCATCGACGGAATTCCGTTCAAAAACGACGGGGCAGGCAGCGGGTCCAGCTTCAACGTGTTGAGTACGCTCAACCCCAGCGATATTGAGTCGATCTCCGTGCTGAAAGACGCCAGTTCAACCGCCATCTATGGGTCGCGGGGTGCCAATGGCGTGGTAATCATCACGACCAAGCGCGGCAAAGCCGGCCGATCAGTCATTAACTTCGACAGTTACTACGGCATCCAGTCGGTTCGTCGCAAGTACCCGGTTCTCAACGGTCGGGAATATGCGCAGTTTGTAAACGATGCCAACACCAACGAGGGCCGGAACCCGGTCTACACACCGGATCAGGTCAACGCTTTTGGCGAAGGAACCGACTGGCAGAATCAGATCTATCAGGACGCTCCGATTCAGAACTATCAGCTTTCGATCAGCGGGGGCGATGAACGGACGCAGTACGCCATAGCGGGTGGGTATTTCAAACAGGGTGGCATCGTGGTCAACTCGGATTTCGACCGGTACTCGTTCCGCATCAATCTGGATCGCAGGCTCACCGATCGGCTCAAAATAGGCAACAGTCTGACCGTAAACCGCACGGTCACCAACCAGTCCCGTACCGACGGCGACCTGGGCAGTGCGGGTCTGGTCACCATAGCCGCCCTGCAGTTTCCGCCCATCCTGCCCGTAACGAACCCCGACGGTACGTACCTGCTTACAAGTCCCGCGCTGAACTTCACCGCCGACAACCCGGTGGCGCTGGCCCGGGACAGCAAAAACCGAAACACCGCTTTCCGGACATTCGGGAACGTGTTCGGCGACTACCAGATTATTGAAGGACTGAGCCTGCGCGTTCTGCTGGGGATCGATGCCATTCTGCAGAAGCAGGACTCGTACCTGCCCCGTTCGGTAGCCAGCGGCCTGGCCCAGGGTGGTGTGGCGTCGCTGTTCAACAGCCAGGCCGTAACCTGGCTTAACGAAAACCTGCTGACCTATAACCGAACGTTTGCCAGTGTACACAGCGTTGGGGCGCTGGTTGGTTATACACAGCAGGCCAGCCGCAGCGAAAGCAACAACGCTTCGGCCCGCAACTTCGTCAACGACAATCTCGGAACAGGCAATCTGGGGGCGGGTTCGGTACCACTTACGCCTTCGTCGGGCATAGGCACCTGGGGGCTGGAGTCCTATCTGTCGAGGGTTAATTACGGCTATAAAGACAAATACCTGCTCACGGCCTCGTTCCGGGTCGACGGGTCGAGCCGCTTCGGCGCCAACAAACGGTACGGCTATTTTCCGTCGGTAGCCCTGGCCTGGCGGGCCAGCGAAGAAGCGTTTCTGCGCAACAACGCC
This sequence comes from Spirosoma sp. 209, assembly GCF_002006735.1. Classification (NCBI taxonomy): domain Bacteria; kingdom Pseudomonadati; phylum Bacteroidota; class Cytophagia; order Cytophagales; family Cytophagaceae; genus Spirosoma; species Spirosoma sp. 209. The sequence continues at coordinate 104,606 of NZ_MVEC01000016.1, forward strand.
GTTATCAACGATCTGAAGGTGCGGGCTACCTACGGCTCCACGGGCAACCAGGACGGTATTGGCAACTACCCGGCCTACTCCCTGCTCGGCACGCAGAATTATGTGTTCGGAAACGGCGTATCGACGGGTATCGGTCCGTCGCAGATTGCCAATCCTGACCTCTCCTGGGAAACGACCACCCAGGCCGACATGGGTATTGATCTGGGGCTGTTCAACAACCGGATTATCATTACGGCCGATGCCTATCTCAAACGGACGAAGGATCTGCTGCTGAGCGTGACGATTCCCAGCACATCGGGCTATTCGAGCGCAATCCGTAACCTGGGGCGGGTCGAGAACCGGGGCTTTGAACTGAGCATCACCTCGCGGAACCTTACCAAAGCCTTTAAGTGGTCGACCGACCTCAACCTGGCTACGAATCAGAACAAAGTGCTGGACATTGGCGGTGTACCGCAGATTTTTGCCGGGCAGGTGGCCAACATTGGTCAGAATCTCAGCTCGGGTATTATCCGGGTGGGCGAACCGCTGGGCTCGTTTTATGGCTACGTAACCGACGGGCTCTATCAGAACCCGGATGAGCTGGCGGCCATCGCCGATCCGCAGGCCCGCCGACCCGGCGATCGTCGGTATGCCGATCTGAACGGCGACAAGAAAATTGATGATAATGACCGGGCCATTATTGGACGCGCTCAACCCAAACTGCTGGGCGGCCTCAACAACACCTTCTCCTATAGCGGCCTGGAGTTAACGGTATTTTTCCAGGGTGTCTACGGCAATGACATCATGAATGCCAACCGCTTCGAGCTGGAGTATCTGAACGGCACCAACAACCAGTCGCGCGATGTGCTGAACCGCTGGACGCCCACCAATACGAACACCGATATCCCCAGAGCATCGACTACCCGCCCCGCCAACCGGATCTCAACCCGGCAGATCGAAGACGGCTCCTACCTGCGGCTCAAGAACATTCAGCTGGCCTATAACCTGCCCCAGTCTGTGCTGCGAACGTTGAAAATTCAATCGCTGCGGGTCTATGCCAGCGCGCAAAACATTCTCACGTTTACCAACTACTCGGGCTACGATCCGGAGGTGAACCGGTTCGGGCAGGACAGCCGGAGCCAGGGTTTTGATTACGCCAGCTACCCGGCGGCCAAAACCGTCCTGTTTGGTCTGAACGTTGGTTTCTAATTCCTAATCCTGACAGAACCATGAAAAAGAACATACTACTGGGCATCCTGCTGATGGGGGGTCTGAGTGCCTGCAACGTCCTGGAACAAACCCCTGAGTCTAACTTTACCCCTACCAATTTTTACCGGAACGCCGACGATGCCAAAGCCGCCGTCAGCACGGTTTACGACCCGCTGGCGTCGCCCAACCTCTACGCCCAGGTCATGTGGATCATTCAGGATCAGGCTACCGACGACGCCGAATGGGGCGGAGGACGGTCAACGGCCAACCAGCCTAAAAACGATCTCGATAAATACACCTTCACACCCGCCACCAGTACCTTTCAGTCCGTATGGACTACATTGTACCAGGGCATTAACCGGGCCAACACGGTAATAAGCCGACTACCTGCCATCCCGATGGACGAAGCGCTGAAAGCCCGCTACATTGCCGAAGCCCGGTTCATGCGCGGCTTTTATTACTTCACGCTGGTTCGCCTGTTCGGAGGAGTGCCGCTGATCACTACCGAAACCACCTCCCTGAACAACCTGACCGTTTCGCGGGCGCCGGTGGATGAGGTGTACCGCTTCATTGTTCAGGATTTCACCGAGGCCGAGACTACTTTGCCAGCTACGTACACGGGTATAGACCGGGGCCGGGCCACGAAGGGAGCGGCCAAAGCCTTTCTGGCCAAAGTATACCTCACCCGCCAGGACTGGCCCCGGGCTGCGGCCAAAGCAAAAGAAGTAATCGATCTGGGTATATATGACCTGTGGGCTACTTATAATGAAGCGTTTCTGATTGCCAACAAAAACGGGAAAGAGTCGGTATTTGAGATGCAGGCCCTGGGCGGTGGTTTTAACGAAGGCAGCTGGATGCAGGGCTACATGCGCCCCAATTTTGACCGGGTCAACGGGGTAGCTGGTTTCGGCGATGATCCGGTTACGGAAAACCTGTACCGGACCTTCAGCCCGGCCGACAAACGGCGCGACGTTACCATCCGGCTTTATTCAGCCACCTCTACGCCAGCCGCTCCGGCCAGTGTGCAGTTTCCCGGTTATGTGTATAAATACCTGGACCCTGCCGCAACCGCTAACGGCGACGGCAGTAATAACTTTCCCATTGTCCGCTATGCCGATGTGCTGCTGATGTATGCCGAAGCCCTCAATGAACAGGCAGCTGGGAATGCCGAGGCTTACGCGGCCGTTAACCGGCTGCGACGGCGGGCTGGACTGACCGACCTGACGGGGCTGAGCCAGGATCAGTTTCGGGATGCGGTCCTGCTCGAACGGCGGCTCGAACTGGCTTTTGAGGGGCATCGCTGGTACGATCTGGTGCGGACCAAACGGCTCATCACTGCCATAAAAGCGCAGAACCCGAGCATCAACGTGCAGGAGCGGCATTACCTGTTTCCCATTCCGCAGACAGAGCGTGACGTAAATCCCGCGCTGGATCAGAATCCGGGTTATTGATTAATCAGTTATAGATTCGTTTGTATGACTACCCTAAACTCCTTTTTCACTGCCTTTCTCGGACTGGTTTTACTGACCAGCAACACCCCGCCTGCCCATCGACCCACCGCCGTCCGGCGCGCCGACGTTATTATCTATGGCGGTACGTCGGCAGCGGTTATAGCCGCCGTGCAGGTCAAAAAAATGGGGAAATCCGTTCTGGTCGTTTCGCCCGATAAACACCTCGGCGGGCTTTCGTCGGGCGGGCTTGGCTTTACCGATACCGGCGATAAGTCGGTCATTGGTGGTCTGGCCCGCAACTTCTACCAGCGGCTGTATGACCACTACCAGAACGACAAATCCTGGAACTGGCAGAAGCGGAGCGAATACGGCAACAAAGGACAGGGAACACCCGCTATCGACGGGGCCGCCCGAACGATGTGGATTTTTGAACCGCACGCAGCCGAACGTGTTTTCGAGGAGTATGTCCGCGAAAATAAACTCACCATCTACCGCGACGAATGGCTCGACCGCACGGCCAGAGGTATCCAGAAAAAAGGCAGCTCCATTCAGTCATTCAGGACGCTGAGCGGTGCGATCTACGAAGGCAGGATGTTTATCGACGCCACCTACGAGGGCGACCTGATGGCGCTGGCCGGGGTAAAATACCACGTAGGACGCGAGGCCAACAGCGTTTACGGCGAAACCTGGAACGGCGTACAGCCCGAGGTTTTTCAACACGGCCATCACTTCAAAACCAATGTAAGCCCCTACGTAGTACCCGGCGATCCTAAAAGCGGCCTCCTGCCCGAAGTCTCGGCAGAGCCTATCGCGGCCAAAGGCTCGGGCGATACCAAGATCCAGGCCTACTGCTTCCGGATGTGTCTGAGTAACCATCCCGACAACCGGGTGCCTTTTCCCAAACCCGCCGGCTACGACCCCAAACGCTACGAGCTGCTGGCGCGCGTATACGCGAACGGCTGGACAGAAACCTTCAATAAGTACGATCCTATTCCCAACCGGAAAACCGACACTAACAACCACGGCCCGTTCAGCACCGATTATATCGGCAAAAACTACGACTACCCCGAAGCCAGCTACGAGCGCCGGCAGGCCATTATCAAGGATCACGAACTGTACCAGAAAGGGCTCATGTACTTCCTGCAGAACGACCCCCGGGTGCCGGCCGATGTACATGAGAAGATGCAGCAGTGGGGTCTGCCCAAAGATGAGTTTACCGACAACGGTGGCTGGCCGCATCAGCTGTATATCCGCGAGGCCCGCCGGATGATTGGCGAGTTCGTGATGAAAGAAGCCGATGCCCTCGGCAAAACCAATGTGCCCAACTCGGTGGGCATGGGTTCGTACTCCCTCGATGCCCACAACGCCCAGCGTTACGTGAAAGCAGACGGTTTTGTGCAGGACGAAGGCGATATTGGCGTTCATCCGGATAAGCCCTATTCCATTGCGTACGGCTCTATTGTGCCTAAAGAAGCGGAGTGCAATAACCTGCTGGTGCCGGTATGCATGTCGGCCTCACACATTGCCTACGGGTCTATTCGGATGGAACCCGTGTTTATGATTCTGGGACAGTCGGCCGCTACAGCCGCGGTGCTGGCAATCAACAACAAGGTATCTCCGCAGCGGCTCCCGTACGCTACGCTGAGACCAGTGCTGGAGAAAGACGGGCAGAAACTCACCCTGTAATCTAGTGAGGCTTATTTATCCTGATAGACCGGCCGCGTAAAGGGCGGCTGGCGCAGGAGATGGAAGGAATTCTCATCGCCCATGGAGACAGCCCGGCGTAAATCGCTTTCGGCCTGGGGCAACTGACGAACCTGGATTCGGGCCAGAGCCCGCCAGCGATAGGCATCGGCTTTCTCGTCGCGAAAATGCCAGACGGCTTTGTCAAACTCCCGGAAAGCGTCGGTATACTGCTCAATCTGATAAAAGGCAATACCCCGGTCGAGGTAACAGTCGGCCAGGGTATTGTCGCGATTTACGGCCTGGGTCAGGTCGTAAATCGCCGAGTAGTAGTTTTGCTGGGCCAGCTGGCATTTGCCCCGGCAGGCGTAGGCCAGCGCCGACTTCGGATACTGTCGAACGGCGTCGTCAAAATACCGGTGTGCTTCTTCAATCTCTCGCTTCAGGATCAGATCAATGCCTTTTTGAAACCGCTTACGGTCTTTATCGGTAGGCGTGTCATGGTCTACCAGATAATACCGGATGGTCAGATACAGCACGAACAAAACACTAACCAGTGCAACTTCCATAACACAGTCCGATTTTTACACCCTGCGAATTTAAAAAGTTAGGCCCGTACGGGCAAGCCGCCTGCTCACATTAACTGCTCCCGAACAGCCTTCGGCAGGCTTTTTCGGACCAGCTCGTACGAATGATCAATCCACTCCTGGATGTCACTGCTCCGAACCCGTCCGTCTACCGTTATCGTATTCCAGTGCACCTTATTCATATGATAGCCGGGCTGCACTGACTCATAGGTTTCGCGGAGCTGAACGGCCCGCTCCGGGTCGCATTTCAGGTTCAGCGTGGTGGGGCGGCTTTCGGTATCAAGCAGAGCAAATATTTTGTTGCCTACTTTAAAAACGAGCGTTGCCTCATCAAACGGAAATGACTCTGTAGTACCGGGTTTGGCCAGACAGTAGTCGCGCAGTGTTTCGGTATTCATAACCCAGTGAAAAGCAGACTACCGGGTGCAGGCCCGAAAAATCATGACGCCTACGCAGAACAGAAACATGATGATGGAAATCCGGTTGATGCCATGCATCATGCGCAGATTGACGTTGGTCGGGTGGCTGGGATCAGGCTTCCGGAATACCCGAAGGAAATACGCGAAAACAGGACCAATTTTGAGGTAATCTAAGATACGGTTCATAGGTTGTCGCAGTCGGGCCCGGCACGCATCGGTCACGAACCCGCCCTGTAGAAGAACAAACTTTACGGTCTGTTCGATCAAAATGTTTCAACTTTTTCGGGCTCTATCCACCGACTATCTTCCCGGATCAGCTCAATCAGTTCATCTACGGCGCGGTCGGCCGGCACCGACTTCTTGATGACCTGCTGCCCCCGATAAAGCGCAATCTTATCGCGCCCTATACCTACGTAGCCGTAGTCGGCGTCGGCCATCTCGCCGGGGCCGTTTACGATACAGCCCATAATCCCAATCTTCACCCCCTTGAGGTGATCGGTCCGCTGCCGGATCATGGCCGTTGTCTCCTGCAGATCGAACAGCGTTCGGCCACAGGATGGGCATGAGATGTATTCAGTTTTGGTAATGCGCGTCCGGGCGGCCTGTAAAATACCAAAGGCCAGTCCGTTCAGGCGTTTCAGGGTATCGGCTTCGGGCTGAGCAGCTACCGACAGCATCAGCCCATCGCCGAGTCCGTCAATCAACAGCCCACCTACATCCGTAGCTGCATATAGGGGTACGTTTTCTTCGGCTACGTCAGCATAGCCCCGCTCAATGACGACCGGCACTGTTATACCCTGGTTCATCAGCTCGACGAACAGCCGGCGCAGCTCAGGCATAGCTTGGGTATTGTCTGTATGAATGAGCAGGACTACCGTTTTATCGTCGCGCAGCTGAGCCAGCAGCGACGGCGACAGCTCAGCCAGGGTCAGCCGCACGATGTTGAGCCGGTTGTGCAAAGGGCCTGAACCCTGCCGGGCGGCCTGGTACTGCGCAACGGTCAGCAGGGGTACTATGTTAAGCAGGTCGCCTGCCGACTGCCAGATGGTATAGTCCTGAATTTCTTTCAGGCCATTGGGCAGCATAAATCCGGCGGGTCGTGAACCGGTGTAGACGTAATCGGCACCCAGGTCGTTCATGCGCCACTTGTCCGGAACGGGCAGGTAAAAATGACCGATGGGATGCAGCACGTCATGTTCCTGAACCGGCGTATGGCTGAAGTCCGCAATAACCCGCGGCACGTGCTGACCACCGAAGTTAGCCACATCGTGGGTGATTCGGCGGGCGTACTGAAACGGGTTGATTGGGTAGGTCGTTACCGGTGGAATGGGCCGGACACCCGTCGACGGATCCTGCGATACCCGGCTGGTATACCGGTCGATCAGGGCTTTGGCTACGGGGGCTTCGCGCTCCGGCTCTTCGGTCAGTGACACCCGAACCGTATCGCCGATGCCATCTTCGAGCAGGGTACCGATGCCGAGGGCCGACTTGATCCGTCCGTCTTCGGCTTCGCCGGCTTCGGTTACGCCCAGGTGGAGCGGGTACGGCTTCAGGCCTTCTTCGTCCAGCCGCTGCACCAGCAGCCGATACGCCTGTACCATCACCTGCGGGTTGCTGGACTTCATCGACAGAACGATGTTATAATAGTTCTCGTCTTCGCAGATCCGCAGGAATTCGAGCGCCGACTCAACCATCCCAACGGGCGTATCGCCGTAGCGGCTCAGAATCCGGTCCGACAGCGAGCCGTGGTTTGTTCCGATGCGCATGGCTGTGCCGTACTCCTTGCAGATACGCACCAGCGGTAGAAATTTCTCCCGAATACGGTCCAGCTCGGCCGCGTACGTAGCATCCGTGTACTCAATGAATTCGAAGCGCTTCCGGTCGGCATAGTTGCCCGGGTTGATACGCACTTTCTCAACGATCCGGGCGGCCAGCTCGGCTGCGTTCGGGGTAAAGTGGATATCGGCAATCAGCGGGGTGGTGTAGCCGCGGGCCCGCAGCTCTTTGCGAATATTCTCCAGGTTCTGCGCTTCTTTGACCGATGGGGCCGTAATCCGTACGTATTCGCAGCCAGCCTCGATCATTCGAATCGTCTGTTCAACTGATCCGGCAGTATCCATCGTATCGATGGTGGTCATCGACTGCACCCGTATCGGATAGTCGGACCCCATGGGCACGTTGCCGATGGTAACCGGAATGGTTTTCCGACGGGTGTATTGAGTCAGCGAAGGCGTGTAAAGCACCGGCGCATCGGGCGTGGCCGTGGCAATGGAGGGAGTAAGCAGCGAATCGAGCATACGAGTGTCGGCAGGGCCGTTTGTCAGGGCAAAGGTACGGAAAAGGGTGGTTTCCGTTTCGTTGCCCATCTGCCAGAACAACAGTAAGCTTTTCTGAAATGTTCGGTTCAGGCAATACGGCTAAACCCGGATATAAGGCTGTCGATTAAGCCGTTGCAGGGGTTTGGACAAACAATTGCCAAACGGCATCGGTTAAAACGTAAACAGGATGTCCCCGACTATGATTCGTATTTCTGGTTGGGAACGCTACCAAAGTCAATCAACTCAACACATTATGAAAACCAACGTATTTTCAGCACTGGTTCTGGTGCTTCTGATGTCGGCAGGTGCCTACGCCCAGGACAGCACCGGCATGACCCGCCGTGAACTCCGCAAACAGGAACGCATGGAGCGTAAAGCCCGGGTTAAAGGCTCGATGAAAGAAACCGGCCGTAATTTGGGCGATGCCGCTACCGAAGTAGGCCGTGGTGCCAAAGAAACCGCCAAAGATGCTGGCGATGCCATCAACCGGGGCGTCGACAAAGCCGGTAACGCCATCGAAAGCGAGGCCGACAAAGTGAAAGCCCGGCGCGAAGCCAAACGGGCCGCCAAACGGGATACCCTGTAAGTCTTTTACGCCTGCTGACGCTGTGCCTACAGCGTCAGCAGATACCGGATGGCCAGTTCGTAGCCAGTGAGGCCTAATCCGGCAATTACCCCTTTACACTTGGCCGACAGGTAGCTGTGATGCCGGAACGACTCCCGGGCGTGTACATTGGATATATGCACCTCTACCGCCGGTGCCGTTACTGCCGATAAAGCGTCCGCCAGGGCAATCGAGGTGTGCGTATATGCTCCCGCATTGATCACAATGCCATGGATATCAAAGCCCAGCTCGTGAATTTTGTCGAGCAGTTCACCCTCATGATTTGATTGAAAATAGCGCAGCTGTACATCAGGAAACAGCGGCTCAATACTTTTCAGGTAATCGACAAACGAGCGATTACCGTAGATATCCGGCTCCCGTTTGCCTAAGAGGTTCAGGTTGGGGCCATTAATGATTAAAATCGATTTCATACTGATTTTACGGGTCTGGGCGTTTGGTTGGCGGTTTCGCCGAATACTGCGTACTTCGTGACGGAGTCGCTGGTGCGGCTGTTAACCGATCGTTTCCTGTGTGGCAAAGTTATATAAACGCCTTTAAGAACTACCTCAAGCTTGAACGCTCCCTGGCCGAAAACTCAATAGAAGCGTATCTGCACGACGCCGAAAAACTACATGAGTACATTTTACTGACCGACCCCGCGCTGTCGCCCATGCAGGTGTCGGAGAAGCAGCTAATGAACTTCCTGAAGTATCTGGGTGAGCTTGGTCTGTCGGCACACAGCCAGGCGCGGATGCTGTCGGGGCTCAAATCCTTTTTCAAATACCTGCTGCTCGAAAACCTCATCCAGCACGACCCGACGCAGCTGCTGCAGTCGCCCAAGCTTGGCCGCAAACTGCCCGACACGCTTAGCTTCCCCGAAATCGAGTCCATTCTGGACGCAATCGACCTGTCGACACCCGGCGGCACCCGCGACCGGGCCATGCTCGAAGTGCTCTACAGTTCGGGATTGCGGGTCTCGGAACTCCTGAACCTGCGGCTTACGAACTGCTACTTTACGGAAGGGTTCATCCGGGTGCTGGGCAAGGGCGATAAGGTCAGGCTCGTACCTATTGGTCAGGATGCGATGCACTATACCCGTATTTATGTGGACCACGTTCGTTCGCAGCTGCCCATTCAGAAAGGAGATGAAGACACCATTTTTTTGAACCTGCGGGGCCGGCAGCTCTCACGCATTACGGTGTTTACAACGATCAAGAAACTCACCGCCGACGTAGGTATTCAGAAAACGATAGGCCCCCATACCTTCCGGCACTCGTTTGCCACCCACCTGATCGAAGGCGGTGCCGATCTGCGGGCCGTACAGCAGATGCTCGGCCACGAATCCATCACGACCACCGAAATCTACACCCACCTCGACCGTGATTACCTTCAGCAGACGCTGCGCGAATACCACCCCCGGAGCCGCCGACATTGAAAAACCCGGCAGGCCATCCAGTTCTACCGGCTATCATTCGTAAACCTGTTCCTAGTCTTTTAGCTACACATGGAATACTTCAACCAGCTTTTCGACCAGCCCGACCAGTTGCCAGTCCATTGGTACGATCACGAATTTGAGCAGTGTACGTTCAGGAAACTTGATCTATCGCAGCAGGTGCTGGCCCGGTCAAATTTCACCAATTGCCAGTTCGACACCTGCAATCTGGCCGGGTGCCAGGTGAAGAACACCAAATTCGACGATGTTCATTTTGCCCACTGCCGGTTGAGCCAGGTCGACTTCAGCTTTTGTAACGCCTTTGCCTTCCACGTCGATTTTGAGGAGTGTCAGCTCGACTACACGGTTTTTCTGGGCCGCAACCTGAAAAAGACGCGCTTCGTGAACTGCTCGCTGAAAGAAGCTCATTTTCTCAAGTGTGACCTGACGGGCGCGGTCTTTAAGCACTGCAATCTGGAACTGGCTAAGTTTGGCGAGAACAACCTGACTCAGGCCGATTTTTCAACCTCCTACAACCTGCGCATGAACCTGGACGACAATACGGTGAAGAAAGCCAGGTTTTCGCTCCACAACCTGCCGGGCCTCCTCGCCCAGTACAACCTCACCATCATCGAATAACCAATCATTCATCATTCAAAAAAAGTCCCTGCCATCGAATCGATAGCAGGGATCTCCCAACCTAACTAACCCAAAACTACATGAAATACTAGACCTCAGCCGTGGCTCTATCGCCTACGAACTGCTGGTGCTGATGTTTGAAAAGCAGATTGAACGAGGTCAGACTGCCGTATATTTTGGTGATATATTGTTGAATATTAATCTTCTGTTCGTCGTCCAGTTCGCTGGCGTTGACGCGCTGTTCAAGCACCCGCAACCGATCCCGGATCAGCACGATTTTGTGAAAAAATCCGTCTATTGGCATCTCTTTTGATGCCAGGTCTGCTCGTCCCGGCTTCAGAATGAGTTTACCGCCTTTCCATTTGTCTCCCATCGGTACGGTTTCCATCGACTCGGCTCCGGTTTGCGCCGACCAGCGCATCAGCACCCGCATCATGGCCTGCTCGACATCGAGCAAACTCACCAGATCACTGTCGGGCTCGATAGCCTCCACAACGGTCAGTGGCGTATCGAATTTGAGTACCTTCACGCCGTCTTTCTGAAACGTAATGACGTAGGCCGTCGGTTTGACATTAATCACGACGCCATCGCCAAACTCATCATGGCAAACACGTGACCCAATACCTAGTATTGTTAACATACAAGTTACAGTATTTTTCAACCACATAACTTAAAACAAACCTCGTGCCAGAATTACTCTAATCAGTGACTCTTCCGTAAAATATTCCTGACTGTTTTTTTTCTTTATGTCTGATACCCTTGCGCTTACCTGTCAGAAGCACCTCTTCCGATTACCTAACAACATTCATTATCTCAACTGTGCCACTCGTTCGCCGTTCAGCCTGCGGGTCGAACAGGCTGGCCACGATGCCCTGACCCAGCAGGCGAATCCGTTCGGCCTGCACCCCGACGATTTTTTCAGCGGGGCTGTCCGGGTTCGGGCGTTGTTTTCAGCGCTGATTAACAATCCTGATCCGGACCGAATTGCGGTTATTCCGTCGGTGTCGTACGGGATGGGGGTAGTTGCGAGAAACCTATCCCGCAAACCGGGCCTGCAGGCTGGCCAGCGGATCGTTCTCATTGGTGACGAGTTTCCGAGCGATGTGTATGCCTGGGACCGGGTATCGAAAGAATTGGGGCTATCCATTGACGTCGTCAGTATGCCCAGCCGATCTGAAGATGCTTCCCAGCCGCTGGGCGAACGCTGGAACGAACGGCTGCTGAACGCCATCGGGCCCGATACAGCCCTGGTTGTGGTACCTCCTGTTCACTGGATGTATGGCACTCGGTTCGATCTGGAAGCCATTGGGGAGCGAGCCCGTTCGGTGGGTGCCTGGCTGGCCGTTGACGGAACCCAGTCGGTGGGCGCGCTGCCGTTCGATCTGCAGGCTGTACAGCCCGATGCGCTGATCTGCGTGGGATACAAATGGCTGATGGGCCCCTACTCGCTGGGACTGGCCTATTACGGCCCCGCCTTCGATGACGGCATTCCGCTCGAAGAAGGCTGGGCAAACAGACTGGACAGCAATCAGTTTCATCGGCTCACCGAGTATCAGCCCGCCTACCGCCCTAAGGCGTACCGATACAACGTGGGCGAATCGACCCATTTTATTCAGATGCCCATGCTCGAAGCCGCCTTAACGCAACTCAACGACTGGAAGCCCGAGCGGATTCAGGCCTATACAAGCATGCTACTAGCCAACGCCTGGCCTATTCTGGAAACGCTCGGCTGCCGGGTCGAGCCCGTTAATGGTGCCCGCGGCCGGAGTCACCACCTGGTTGGGGTATGGCTGCCCGAACAGGCCGATCCGATGGCGGTATCCCAGGCGCTCCAGGCCAGAAATGTGTCGGTATCGGCCCGCGCCCGCGTGTTGCGCATTGCCCCGCACGTGTACAATACGCCGGACGACGTAACCGTGCTGACGGATGTCTTGCAGGAGGTACTTCGGTAAATCTACCTGTTGGCTGCTTCAGCGCCCTGCCCCGGCTGATCGGCAGCACGGGGCGGGCTAACTCGACAGAAGCTCATGGCTTTACAAAATTCCGGGCATTAAATCGCACATTTTACCCGTTAGCGTGTTTCTTCTTCAGGGAGAGGGCCAACTTTGCCCTCATTTTTCAATGACAACTTCAATTAAAGACCTTACCCCCCGGCAGATCGTTGCCGAGCTCGATCAATATATCATAGGGCAGCACGACGCCAAACGAAACGTTGCGATTGCCCTTCGTAACCGGTGGCGCCGGATGAACAGCGTTGCGGACATGCAGCGTGAAATCACGCCCAACAATATCCTGATGATCGGTGCTACGGGTGTCGGGAAAACCGAGATTGCCCGGCGGCTGGCTAAAATTGCCGACGCGCCGTTTATCAAAGTCGAAGCGTCTAAATTTACCGAAGTCGGTTACGTAGGCCGTGACGTAGAGAGTATGGTACGCGACCTGGTCGAGCAGTCGGTCAATATGGTGCGGGCGGCTAAGAAAGAGGCCGTACAGGTCCGGGCTCAGCAGGCCGTTGAAGATGCCATTCTAGACATTCTGATTCCGCCCGTCAAGCCCGTCAATGGGCAACCTCACCTTGGTTTCGAGAATGAGAAGTCGGACCCGGACGCCGAGCTGAACGAACGGACCCGCGAGCGCTTCCGCGATAAGATCCGCTCCGGCGAGATGGATGACCGGAAAATCGACATCGACGTGCAGCAGACCCAGATGCCCAACATCGGCGTTATGGGCGGAGCCGTTGACGACCTGTCGATGATGAACATTCAGGAGATGCTGAGCGGCATGATGCCTAAACGGGGCAAAAAGCGCAAGGTGACCATTGCCGAAGCCCGCACCATCCTGCTGGAAGAAGAAGCGGCCAAACTCATCGATATGGATGAGGTCAAGGAAGAAGCCATCCGAAAAGCCGAAGATGCCGGCATTATTTTCATCGATGAGATCGATAAGGTAGCCTCGGCCCGGTCAGGCAATGGCGGTGGAGGCCCTGACGTGAGTCGTGAAGGCGTACAGCGCGACCTGTTACCCATTGTGGAAGGCAGTGCGGTAAACACCAAGTACGGCGTTATTCATACCGACCACATTCTGTTCATTGCTGCGGGGGCTTTCCATGTTGCCAAGCCGAGCGATCTGATTCCGGAGTTGCAGGGCCGCTTCCCGATCCGGGTCGAACTACAGAGCCTGTCGGAAGACGATTTTTACCAGATTCTGAAAGAACCCAAGAACGCGCTGACCAAACAGTACGAAGCCATGCTACAGGCCGAAAACGTAAGCCTGAATTTTCAGGACGACGCCCTGCGCGAACTGGCTCGTATTGCGTTTGAGGTCAATCAGGACGTTGAGAATATCGGCGCCCGCCGGTTGCAGACCGTACTCAGCCATCTAATGAACGACTTTATGTTCGACATTCCCGACGTGATCGGTGCCAACGCGCAGGTAGTGGTAACCAAAGAACTGGTCGGCGAGAAGCTGAACGGATTGGTCAAGAACCGGGATCTGAGCCAGTTTATTCTCTAGCATTGTCAGCCGGGTGGTGGCTGACGCCATCCGGCTGAACCGGCAGCAACCAGTCCTCGCCAGTATCCGCGAGATGCGGGTTCAAATCAATAACTCAATCTGAAGGGTGCTCATCAGGGCCGTCACCATCGCGTGGGTTAGCGGCTTGGTATGGTAGGCCAGCACATTCGGAAATTCATCGCAGCGCATCCGGTCCCGATCGCTGGTGGAGGAGGAAAGAATGATGACCCGGTTGGTCAATCCTGCTTCCTTCATTTTTTCCAGAAATCCCCAGCCATCCAGTTCCGGCATGTTCAGATCGAGAAAGATAAGGCCTGGGTTAAGTTGTGGCAGTTGAGCGAAAGCCTCTACAGGATCCGTAAAGTCCTGTATCCCGATTGAAATGGGTAAGCGACTCAGTACTTTCTTCATCAGAAGATTGCAGATACTGCTATCGTCGACCAGCATAATAGTAACCATAATCTGTTGCGGGTATTCAGCCCGGGTAGCCAAGCTCTGAATCAATGCTTTTTATGACCTGCTGCAAGGCCGTGTCCAGGTCAGTTGATGTTGTGACGAGCAACGGAAGTATTTCCGTAACCACCTCGTCGGCGGGTAATATTTCGACCATGTAGGTCAGGCTCAGGATGCGCGTAAGAGGCTCGCGAATGATGTGGGCGTGTTGCCGAGATAACTGGAGCAGCTTCGTATTTTTCTCCTCAAGTTCCTGCGTACGACTACGGATAATTTCATCCTGCGTAGCTACCAGCCGGGCAATGACCGCGTTTTTTTCCTGTACTCCCAGCAGCGCCTGTTCAATCTCTTTTTTACTCTTACCCAATTCTTCGATCAGCTGAATCGATAGGAGCTTGGCGTATAAGTTCTCCAGGGTAATTTTTAGAACCGGCACGTCGGTGGACTGAAACTGGCGGTCAAGCCCCGAATAAACCGACACGATAATGCCGGAGTCGGCTGAGAAAACGTTATTCCAGCCCCACAGCTCCGATGGTGTACAGGGTAGTTGCAGAGATAGCTGACGTACGTTTTCCGAGATCAGAGCCTGATCTTCGGTGATGACCGGCACATTATCCGCGAGAAGCCTCTGCTCATACGCCCACATCAGATCAAGCCCACCAGACCGGATCTGACTACTGACCGGGGTGAGTGAGCAGACGATAACGTACTCCTGCTGATAGAAGCAGAACCGGATCAGCTGGTAGTCGAACAGGTACTTCACCTGCCGCTGTAGACAGGACCTCACCTCCTCCAGCGTCATCGAGCGGCTTAGCGTGCTCGAAAATCGCGATAAGGATTCGTAGATGATACGGTATTTAAACTCCAGGCTGGTAGACAAAGCGCAGTGTTAAGCGTCTATTTCCAATAGTTCGTTGTCGATTCTGATGCCGGATATATTGGCAATTGTATTGAGCATATTGACCAGATCGGCCTGGGCCATCAGCTCCTGAATCTCCTGTTCGTCAAATCCAGCGTCGAAAAGCTGCTGAAAATCGTTGGCCGTTACCGAGGCCGAATTAAGGGCAGCGTTCGTTACGACCTTAACCGCTATGCGATAACTGAGTGGAATCAGATCGCTATCCAGGTTCTCCGTGATAACAAAATCACTTCCGAACGATTTGCCCATCGAGTTGGCAAAAATTGAGTGCGCTTTTGCACAATACTGGCACCCCCGCTGGGCCGATACATTGTAAATAATCAGCTGCTTGAGCACATTCGGTACCGACCCCTGAATGAGCGTAGCGCGTAGTTTGGCCCAGTTTCCCCGCAGCAATACCGGGTTACTTCCCTGACACTTAAACCAGTTCAGCACAAAAGGCAAGCCCAGTTCCCGCTTCGTTTCGTCGTAAATCTGCTGTACTTCGGGAGAGGCTTCGTTGTAGTGTATAGTTTTGAAAAGAGAAAGTTGGTTCATGAATTGTGAGCGAACAGGAATGAGTTGGCGTAAAGAGTAATGAAGAAATCTACGGTTTAAGCAGATCGATGTTTTCGCTCCAGGCGGTAAAGACCTTGCCTGCAGTGTATTGGCCACCGATAACTTACAAATATATATTTATGGTTAACAAAATAGCATACTTCAAGGTATATTTTACAAATAGTCGTGAAATAAGGCCATTTCCAGGTCGTATTCATTAACTAGGCATAAACACTTACCAGTAAATGACCGTTTTCCGGCTGCTTATCTTTTCATCTGACCGAGAATAGCGACGATCAGTTGAATTGCCCGATCGGTGTCGGCCCGCTTATGGTTCGGCGAATCGAATCGGTTGAACGGCCGTAGCTGCAGTACGAACGTCTCCTCTACCTCCACCTCGTCAAGGGGGGTGAATAGCTTGAAGCCGGTTACTGTCGTAGGAACCAGGCCATGGCTCTGTTTAAAGCGGATGAGCACGGAGGCCAGCAGCCTCTCGACCTGCGGTGACTGGATTCCGGATGCCGGTATGAACCGAACTTCAGCCTGGTTACGGTCTACCAGGGTTTGCTCTTCCGGGGCAAAGTGCCCTTCGCAGCTGCTGAACGTCTGCACCAGCCCGGTAGCATTCAGGGCGTCGACCAGCGGGCGGATACGGGCTTCGATTTCCATCAGGCAGTTCGCCGACGTTGGTACCAGGCCAGATAAGCGACAGCACCCAGCGCCAGCACCCCCGAAAAACCGAACGATGCGTCGATGCCCGCCACTCCGGGAACGTGGTTCAGCATCCAACCCGCGGCAACCGCCCCCAGGCCGATACCAGCTTCCAGCGCAATGTACATGGTAGCCATAGCCCGCCCGCGGGTGTGCTCATCGGCGAGGTCGGCCGTCCAGGCCTGTACGGTCGGCGAGTTCATTCCCGAGGCCAGCCCAAACCCAACGGCAGCCGTCCAGAAATACACCCTGGCGTTGGCGTTGGCTGGATCAACCAGCATCAGCAGCCCCATCGACAGAGCCAGCGCCGTTGTCGACACCAGGAGTACCGGTACCCGCCCATACCGGTCGGAAGTACGGCTGAATACCATCCGAACTACCAGCGAGGCCACCGTATAAACCGTAAAAAATAAGCCTTTATTCGCTATGCCCAGCAGCCCACTCAGGGTCGATACCACCGTCAGCACCGTACCGTAAGACACGGACTGCAGCAGCAGGACCACAAACGGAGGCCAGGCCTGCCAGTCGAAGAGTTCGTCTTTGCGCAGCTTCAGCAACCCAAACCGGAACGGTTCGGGATTAACCAGCGTCTCGGGCATACGGAGCAGAATACCGATCGATAGCAGCGCAAACGCCGACGAAGTCCAGAACATGACGTTCATCGAAAAATCATCGGCCAGCCAGCTCCCAATGGCCGGGCCCAGCGACATGCCCATGGCCGTGAAGAGCCCCAGCATCCCCATGGCTTCGCCCCGACGCGTTGCTGGTACCACGTCGGCCACGTAGGCTGCCGTAGCGGTCGGTTTCGTGCCGGTCGAGAAGCCGTGAATCAGCCGCAGCGTCAGAAACCCCCATACCGTCAGCAAATACGGGTACAGGAATCCGCACACGAAACAAACCAGCGAACCAAAGGCCATTACCGGCACCCGCCCGACCGTATCCGTAATTTTACCGCTGAAAGGCCTCGACACTCCGGCCGTGAGGGTAAACAGGGCGATGATCAGACCGACATATTCCCGTCCGCCCAGCCTGGTCAGGTAATCGGGCAGCTCCGGAATCATCATGGAGAAACTTGCCGAGAATAGAAAGTTGCTGATACAGAGCAACCAGAACGAGAACGTGTAGAGGGCTGTACCGTCGGCCTGACGAGGAAATGAGAATGGGCGAACGACCAAAACGAGTTGATTTAGTTCGCCCAAATTTACGCCTTTTTCAGGACAAGGCTTACTGGAATCAGCAGGATTTATTGTGGGCTCCCACCGAGCTGGCCACCAGAAAGGCTGATTTATTCCGTTGGCGTGGTGGTGTTACCGCCGTCGAGCACGAACCGCCATTGGCCGTTGCGCTGTCGTTTCCAGACGGTCATGTATACCCCTTCTGCCCGTTTGGCTACGCCCGACTCGCCCTTGCTGGTCAGGAGCCACTGCCCAAAGGTGTAGCCCAGTTCGCCCGACTGAGCCGCATCTGCCTTGAGAACCTGCCAGGTCAGGGTGGTCCCGGTTCGGGGCAGCCGGGCCATCTGGGCCCGCAGTGAGTCGAACCCAATGGTGGGCGGAGCGCCCTCGTTGAGTTTGATCGCGTCGTCAGCAGCGTAAGTAGTAAAGGCCTTGGCCATACCCTGCTTTTCGGATAGCATACTAAAGTTCAGATCGGCTTCCCGAATTTCATCGATGGCCCGCTGACGGGTAGCAGCTGCCGGGTTCATAGCCCGTGGACTCTCTACCCGCGAGCGGCACGAATCCGTCAATAAGCCAGTCAGTACAAGAAGAAGTAAGGTGTTCTTCACAAGTGGTAGGTGTTTGGTACAGTTTTGGCGTAAATTTGCGGAATAATACCGTCCCCTCGTTATGTCGCGTAACCTTAAAATTGGTATCTTCCTCACCGTCTCTATCCTGCTAACGACGTTCACGTTTTATTTCTGGCAGATATTCAAAAGCCCTAATCTTCAGGTCCGTGAGAACGATCCGACCTTTGCCCTGCTGATTCCGAAAGGCGCTACGTTCGAGTCGGTCATGGATACCCTCCAGAAGCATAAAGTCATCAATGACGAGATGTCGTTCCGGTTTCTGGCCAAGCTTATGAAGTACCCCGAGCGGGTAAAAGAAGGGCGGTACGAGATCGAACCCCGTATGAGCAACCGGGCTGCGCTGGTCAAACTGCGGAGCGGCAGCCAGGACCCCATGACGGTGACCTTTAACAGCATGCGTCAGAAAAGCGATTTGATCCAGCGGCTGGGCAGCAAGTTTGCCTTTGGCCCGGAATCGCTGGCCGAACGGCTTAACGATCCGGCCGTCTGCCAGAAGTATGGTTTCGACACCACCACCATCGTTTGTCTGTTTCTGCCCAACACCTACGAATTCTTCTGGACAATCAAACCCGACGCCTTCCTGGAGCGTATGGGCTCCGAATATAAAAAGTTCTGGACCCCCGAGCGGAAGGCCAAGGCACAGGCGCTGGGTCTGAGCCAGACCCAGACTCAGGTGCTGGCATCGATCGTTGCGGCCGAAACCAACAAACGTGACGAGCAGCCCCGTGTGGCTGGTGTTTACCTGAACCGGCTCAAACGGGGCATCAAGCTGGAAGCCGACCCCACGGTCATTTTTGCCCTGCGCGACTTCAGCATCCGGCGGCTGCTGAACCGGCAGCTCACAGTCGATTCGCCGTACAACACCTATCGATACGCTGGCCTGCCCCCGGGGCCCATCAACCTCCCCGCCCCGGCCACGATCGACGCGGTCCTGAATGCAGAACAGCACGACTACCTGTATTTCGTCGTCGACGCGCGGTTCAACGGCTACCATACCTTCTCCAAAACTCTTTCAGAACATCTGGCCAACGCCCGGCTTTATCAGCAGGCGCTGACCCGGATGAAAATCATGAAATAAGAGAACACCCGTTTACAACGAATGAGGCAACGGTACTGCAGTAGAGAAACAGGCCGTTGTCTATCCATTAGTCTCCATGTTTGTTTACGACGTTACTGACATTCGCGTACGTTATTACGACACCGATCAGATGGGGGTCGTCTATTACGGCAATTACGCCCGGTTTTACGAGATAGGCCGGGTAGAAGCCCTCCGCCAGCTGGGGCTGAACTACAAAGAGCTTGAAGAACGGGGTATTTCGATGCCGGTGTATGACCTCAGCTCCCGGTTCATTCGGCCGGCCCGGTACGATGATCTGCTGACGGTTCGGGTAACGGTGCCCCAGCTTCCCAAAACCCGCTTTCTCTTCACGTACGAAATCTTCAATCAGCATGGCGTACTGCTCAACACCGGCCAGACAACCCTTGTCTTCATCCGGTCCGATACCGGGCGTCCCTGTCTGGCTCCTGACGATTTGATCGAGCTTGCCAAACCTTTTTTTCAGGAGTAGGTTAAAATCGTGGCTGGTTGTCAATGCAAGGAGGGTTGTTACCAAGATCGGTTCACAACATCTAAAGAACCTGATCAGCCATTACCAACTTCTGACGTTATGTTCGACAAATTAATGAGCTTTGACGCGCTGTCAGGTGCCCGCATCTGGCTGCACGATCATCGTCCGTTCGATTCAAAAACCTCCTGGTACGAGTTTTTGAATAAGATGACGAACAAAGTAATTGAAAACGACACCAGCGAGCGGGCGGCTTCCGTTGCGTACAGCCTGATACTGGCCGTATTTCCAACGATCATCTTCCTGTTCACGCTCATTCCCTACATCCCAATTCCCAATCTGGAGGAGCAGATTATGGCGTTCTTCCAGCGGGTACTGCCGGGAGACACCTTCAGTTCGGTGGCTACGACCATCCGTGACATCATTAGTCGGCCCAGGAGTGGTGTGCTGTCGTTCGGTTTTTTGCTGGCGCTCTATTCGGCCACAAGCGGTCTGGTAGCGCTTATGAATGCCTTTAACTCGTCGCACGAGTCGGAAGATAGTCGTGGCTTCTTCAAAGTTCGGGGCGTGGCTGTGGGGCTCACCTTCACGCTGGCCGTAGCCCTGATTCTGGCCATTGTTGTACTGATTATCGGTGGGGTAGTCAGTGAGTATCTGCTCCGCTTCGGTATTCTGAATAATGTGGTGTTTGTCAACTTGCTGGCCGTAGCCCGTTATCTACTGGTTTTTGCTGTTTTTGTGGGAGCCGTTTCGGTGATTTATCGGTTCGGACCCGACGTCGACATGAAATGGGCCTTTGTCACCCCGGGGTCTATCATCGCATCGGTCCTGATCGTTCTGACAACCCTTGGCTTCTCCTACTACGTCTCCAACTTCGGGTCGTACAACAAGGTATATGGCTCGATAGGCACGCTCATCGCGCTTATGATCTGGATCAACCTTATTTCACTCCTGCTCATTCTGGGTTTTGAAATGAACGTGGCGCTGTATAACCTTGAGGGAGATAAAAACCCCAGTGTTGCCGAGAAAACAACAAACGCCACCTCCAATAGCTGAAGTGGCGTTTGTGAACCCTAACCCATAAATGTAAAAGCACCCTTTTGCGTGAGCCATTTCTGGCACGACACCAAAACAGGTTCATACAGACATTGGTAAAAACCGTGCCAACTTTCGCGGATGCAAAGGGTATTAAAAAACCTTTTTCCGTTTACTAAAAATATAGGCAGCTGGGTTACAACAGGTGTGTAATTTTAGATTAACAACTCAACTCCGCCGGTTATACCGAACGGTGTTTGTAAACTTTTCCCTGTAGATGACTTCTGTTACTGGTCAGTTTACTCCATTGCCAATGGGTCCGTATCTGAATCGGATCAAACCCTGGGTGACGGTTATCTGTACGGCTTATAATCATCAGCGTTACGTAGAAGAGGCCCTTCAATCGGTTGTAGAACAGGATTATCCGAACGTAGAGCTGATCGTTATCGACAATGCCAGTACAGACGCGACGTCCGGGTGTATCAGTCGGTTTGCCCGGCAACACCCCAATCTGCAGTTTCTTCAAAACACAACGAACGTAGGCCTGAACCGCGCGTTCAACCAGGGCCTGTCACTGGCGCGGGGCCGGTATATTATTGACCTGTCCGCCGACGATGTGCTTCTGCCCGGCCGCATCTCGAAGCAGGTTGAGCTGTTCGAACGGCTGTCGGGGCCCTACGCCGTCGTCTTTTCCAATGCGGACTATATCGACGAACAGGGCCGACGGCTTTCGTCCCACTACCCGACAGACCCACGGGGGCGGTCCAGTACGGTAGTCCCCTCCGGCAACGTTTTTCGTAATGTGCTGGAGTCTTATTTCATCTGCACCCCGACGATGATGATCCGGCGCGATGTGCTGAACGAGCTGGGCGGCTATGACGAATCACTCGCCTACGAAGATTTTGACTTCTGGGTTCGGTCAGCACGGCTGTATCACTATGCCTACCTGGATGAGGTGCTGACGCTGAAACGGCAGCTACCCGATTCACTCGCGGCTCAGGTTGTCAAGCCCGATAACGCCTTACTCCATTCGTCGCTGATCGTTTGCCAGAAAGCCCTGGAGCGGTGCCACACGGCGGATGAGTACCAGGCCCTGGCCAGCCGGATTCGGAAATTTATTCGCAAAGCCTATTACGCTGAACAGTACGGGCTCGTTCGGCAGTTTGGCCGGCTCCTGAACCGGATCGAACAGCCGGGACTGCTCACCAAAGTTGTCCTGGCACTCAGTTGCTTACAGGTGCCCGTTAACAGCTTATATCGGCACTACGCCCGGCAGGCCTTTGCGTTGCCCAGCCGACAGTAAATTCGTTCCTTGCAGGTCAGGATGTAGTCTCACTCCCGCGAGGTCAGTAGGGTCAGAAACACAAGGGTGTTATCTGTCGTTACCACAACACCACCTGCTGCTCCCTATCCCGAACGAATATGGCTGCTGAATTTTTGAAATTATATCCTAAAAACCCTGACCTGCGCCGGATTGAACAGGTTGTCAAAGCCCTGCGCAACGGAGCCGTCGTCATATACCCGACCGATACCGTTTACGGCATGGGGTGCGATATTCATAATGCGCGCGCTGTTGAGCGGGTGGCCCGCATCAAAGGGATCAAGCCAGCCAAAAACGACTTCTCATTCATCTGTTACGACCTAAGCCACATCGCCGATTACGCGCGGGTAAGCAATCAGGCCTTCAAAGTGATGAAACGGCTATTACCCGGTCCGTTCACGTTTCTGCTGGAGGCCACGAACAACGTACCGAAGCTGCTCAACACCAACAAGAAAACCGTGGGCATACGGGTACCCGATCACGATATACCCAGACAGATTGTTCACCAGCTCGAAAACCCCATCATTACCACCTCCATCCGCGACGAAGATGAAGTCATCGAATACTCGACCGATCCGGAACTGATCTACGAGAAATTCAGGAATCAGGTCGATATCGTGATCGATGGCGGCTACGGTGGCAATGTGGCCTCGACTATAATTGACGCTACCGACGACGAATTTTCTATCATCCGTCAAGGGCTTGGTGAATTTATTCTTTGAAAAGTTACCACAAGATTCTATACTTGCATGATAGGGTTAACGCACTCTTAACTGGCGATTAACCCTTTTTTTGTGTCTACAGGCAATCAACTCTCTTTTTATAGCATGCGTTTTTTACTGGCCGCTAGTACTATACTGGCCCTCAGTCACCTGACTGGCTGTTCTTCCGAATCAAAACAGGCAACGTCCGGGCAGTTGACCGCCGAAGCCTCGGCCAAACCAACTGCCTCCTCCGACTCATCGGGCACACCAGCCCCTAAACCAGCAACGGCCTCCCGGCCCACCAATGCCGTTTCGACCGGCGACTCTACCCTCGATTCGTTGACCTACGCGCCGACCGGTGCTCTTTTGCCTAACAAACGCATCTTTGCCTATTACGGTAATCCTCATTCCAAAAAAATGGGGATTCTGGGTAAGTACCCTAAAGAGGAGATGTTGCGCCGGCTGGACGAAGAGATCAAGAACTGGCAGAAAGCCGACCCAGCTACACCCATCCAGCCAGCCCTGCACCTGGTAGCCACCTCGGCTCAGGGCGCCCCGGGCAAAGACGGCGGCTATCGCATGCGCATGTCGGACAAAACCATCAAGAAAGTGCTGAAGTGGGGGAATGAGCACAAAGCCATTGTCTTTCTGGATATTCAGCGGGGCCATGCGCCACTGGGTCCCGAGATGGCCTACATGGAAAAATACCTGAAACTCCCGTTCGTTCATCTGGGCATCGACCCTGAATTTTCGATGGTAACCGGCGCAAAGCCCGGCACCAAAATCGGAAGCTACGATGCTGCGGATATCAACCAGGCCGTACAGTTTCTGAGCCGTATCGTGAAAGAGAACAACCTACCTCCCAAAGTACTGGTCGTTCACCGCTTTACGCAGGGCATGGTCAAGAACTACAAAAACATCAAGCTCGACCCAAACGTACAGATCGTTATGGATATGGATGGCTGGGGCCCGCCGGTACTGAAGAAAGATTCGTATCATGACTACATTCAGAAAGAACCGGTTCAGTACACCGGCTTCAAACTGTTCTACGAAAACGACTTCCGCAAGCCCGGTTCGCGCATCATGACCCCCGCCGAAGTGCTGGCCCTGACGCCCAAGCCGATGTATATCCAGTACCAGTAGACCCGGTAGTAGCCAAACAGAAAAGGCCCGTCAGCAATTGACGGGCCTTTTCTGTTCTGTATACGGGCAATCAGTAGTCAGCTGTCCGACCTACCGATTCTCGACCAATGCTTTGAACTCATCAACCGTTACTTCCTGCGACACAATGGTCAGCTGGGTTTTGGCGTACTCGATTACCTTATCGTCATAGACCCGGTTAAACGTGCTGGTGTAGTTCTGGCCGTTATTCTTCTCATCCATGAGGTAGTTACGGGCAATCCGATCAATGGTTTTATCCATTTCTTCGTTTTCGCTGCCCATAAAGCCGAACTGTTCCCGTACCATCTGGCGGGTTGCGTCCAGTACCTCGTCAAACTCAACTTTTATATCCGCGTTTTCAGCGATCTTGTTTTTGATCAGCTGCAGCTTTACCGATTTGGTGAAGTCGTCGTACTGCTCGTCGATCTGCTCGGGGGTAAACTTGCCTTCATTCACTTCGAGCAACCAGTTTTTCAGGAACTCGTCGGGTAGCAGAATCGGCGTGTTATCGATCAGGTTTTTTTCGATGTCGAGCCGCAGCAGCTGATCGGCTTCGCGGGCGTAGTTGCCCCGAATAACTTCGGCTACTTTCGTACGGAACTGCGCTTCGTCCTCGACCGCACCGGCACCCAGCACCTTGTCGAAAAACTCCTGGTTCAGTTCGGCCGGCTCATGCCGGGTAATGTCATCGATTGTGAAGTTGAACTCACCCGTCAGGGCAGCGGCTTCTTCTTTCTTCACGCCGGTAGCGTTGGCCCGGGCCTTCTCGTCGGGGAACGCCTGCTCCAGTACGAAGCTGATAACGTCACCTTTTTTCTTACCCACAAACTGACCTTTAGCTTCTTCAGCCATTTTGTCCATTGGGAAAGCGGTTTTGGCCGAGAACGGCTCACCTGACTCGGGCGTGCTGGTCTGAACCAGTTCGCCGTAAATCGTATCGGTTTCGCCTACTTCTTCGCCATGAGCGTGACCATGGAAACGCTGCTGCAGGTCAGCAATGGTGTTGTTTACTTCGGTTTCACCAGCCTGAATCTCGTAGCGGGTTACGCTGGGCAGTTCGGCAAAATCGATGTTGAACTCCGATGCCAGGCCCAGTGTATAACTGAAGGCAAAATCGGTTTGGTTATCCCAGTCGATGGCATCTGCCTGTTCGCGGTTCGGAACGGGATCGCCAACGACCTGAAGTTTGTTTTCGCGGATGTACTGGCTCACGGTCCGGCTAAGCATCGAGTTGATCTCGTCGACCAGAATGCTTTTGCCGTACATTTTCTGCACCAGCGACGCAGGTACGTGACCAGGACGGAATCCTTTCAACTGAACCTTACGGCCGTAATCTTTCAGTTTCTTATCGACTTCGGGCTTATAGTCAGCCGGGGTAAGCGTAATTTTCAGCGAAGCGTTGGTGTCGCTGGCTTTTTCGAGCGTAATGTCCATGATGATTGCTATTTAGTGATTGAGCGATTGAGCGATTGGGTGAGAGTGGCTTCTGGTAGGAATCGCTCAATCACTCAATTACTCAATCGCTCAACGTACTTTGTACGGGCGGAGGGACTCGAACCCCCATGCCTTGCGGCACCAGATCCTAAGTCTGGCACGTCTACCAATTTCGCCACGCCCGCAGGTGGTGAACAGTTGACCCAGTCTGATTAACGGCCTTTTCAGGCCAAGCCAACCGCGCTGTTTAACTGTTTCGGCCCGCAAAAGTACGAAGAATCTGCAAATCGCCAAGCGCCTACCTCCATGTTTTATTTTTATAAGATAGCCCGTCGATTTTAGATTATTAATTTGTTATCTTGGTAGTACGAGTACAACCAAAGGCCATTCCTGAATAGACGCCAACTATGATCCATGCAATTGAGTCCCGGCCCAGTGTCGAACCCGTTATCGACCTGGAGCAGGAACGACAGGAAATTTTAAAACGGTACCGACGACTGCTGCGCTCAGCTAAGCCGATGTTGAAAGACAACGACGCCAAGCTGATCAAAAAAGCGTTTAACACCTCGGCCGAAGCCCATAAAAACATGCGCCGGCGGTCGGGCGAACCCTACATCTACCACCCGCTGGCCGTTGCTCAGATTGCCGTCGATGAGATCGGCCTGGGTACTACCAGTATCGTAGCCGCGCTGCTTCACGATGTCGTTGAAGATACGGATACTACCATTGACGATATAGACCGGGCATTCGGGCCCAAAGTAGCCCGCATTATAGACGGTCTGACCAAGATTTCGGGTATCTTCGAGTATGGCACGTCACAGCAGGCCGAGAATTTCCGGAAAATGCTGCTCACCCTTTCGGACGATGTTCGGGTCATTTTGATCAAGCTCGCCGACCGGCTGCATAACATGCGGACGCTCGACTCGATGCCCCGCGACAAGCAGTTGAAAATTGCGGCTGAGACGATCTATATCTATGCCCCCCTCGCCCACCGACTGGGCTTGTACGCCATCAAATCGGAGCTCGAAGACCTCTACCTCAAGCACGTAGAGCCGGAAGCCTATAAAGACATTGCCCGCAAGCTGCGCGAGACCAAGATTGCCCGCGACCGGTTTATTGGCCGGTTCATCGAACCAATTGAAACTGACCTGACCGATACCAACATCAAATTCGTGATCAAAGGTCGGCCGAAATCCATCTACTCGATCTGGACCAAACTTAACAAGTCGAAGAAGCCGTTCGAGGAGATTTACGACCTGTTTGCGGTTCGGATTATCCTGAACGTACCCCCCGAAGAGGAGAAAGCGGCCTGCTGGCGGGCGTATTCGATCGTTACCGATCATTATAAACCTAACCCGGACCGGTTGAAAGACTGGATCAGCACCCCCCGCACCAATGGCTACGAGTCATTACATACCACGGTAATGAGTAAGTCGGGACAGTGGGTAGAGGTGCAGATCCGTACCGAACGGATGAACGAGATTGCCGAGAAAGGCTACGCAGCTCACTGGAAGTATAAAGGGAACGATACCCAGACCGGGGCTGGGATCGAAGCCTGGATCAGCCAGGTGCGCGACATGATCGAGTCGGCCAGTAACGGCGACAAAAAAGCCGCCATTGAATTTGTCGATGACTTCAGAAGCAATCTTTACAGCGAAGAGGTTTTTGTCTTTACCCCCAAGGGAGATCTGAAGGTTCTGCAGCGTGGCTCTACGGCCCTGGATTTCGCGTTCGACATTCACACGCAGATTGGTGCCCGCTGTATGGCCGCGAAGGTGAACAACACGCTGGTACCGCTGAGCCACGTACTTCAGAATGGCGATCAGGTCGAAGTCATTACCTCCAACCGGCAGAAGCCCTCGGAAGACTGGCTGCGGTTTGTAGTGACGTCCAAAGCCAAGACGAAGATCAAAGACCTCATCAAAGAGGAGAACAAACGCTACGTGACCGACGGGCGCGAGCTGGTCAATAAAAAGCTGCGGGTGCTACGGGTAGAGATGTCTAACGAGGTCATCAACCAGTTGCGGGCCTATTTCGGCTCTAAAACCACCGACGATTTCTTTTACCGGGTTGGCAAGGGGCATATCGATGTCAGCGAACTGAAAAAGTTCAAAGCCGACAAGGAAGCCCGTGAAAACCGCGCCAACAAACTCAACACCGACGCGCTGCCCGATGCCAAGGCCTTCGTAAAAGAACTGAAGAAAATCCATGGCGAACGGGCCGACGCCGACATGCTGCTGATCGGCGAGGATATGGACCGCATCGATTATACGCTCTCCAAATGCTGCAACCCCATTTCGGGCGACGACGTATTTGGGTTCGTAACCATCAACGACGGCATCAAAATTCACCGCGTTACCTGTCCGAACGCAGTCGAGTTAATGTCGAATCATGGCAATCGGATCATCAAGGCTAAATGGACCAGCCAGAAAGAACTGGCCTTCTTATCGGGTCTGCGCATTACCGGTACCGACCGGGTGGGCCTGGTCAACGACGTGACTCGAATCATCAGTAACGAGCTGCACATTAATATGCGCTCCGTTACCATCGATTCTAAAGACGGTATCTTCGAGGGGAATATCCGGCTCTACGTTCACGATACCGCCCACCTCGAAACCCTCATGCGTAAGCTGGAGCGGGTACAGGGCGTTTTTGAAGTAGTCCGTTTTGACTCCTGATCAGCTTTACTTACGGGATTTGGGGTGCGGCAGTCGGGCAGATCATATCCTGCGACAACTTCCGTAAACCGAATCCCGTAAACCTTACTTACCTTTGCACTTTCAACCAACCGGAACAGACATGACTGCGCCGACTCAATCTAACTTAGAATCCGCCCGGATGATTTTTACGGCCTACCTCGAACGGAAAGGCCTCCGTAAAACCCCGGAACGATTTGCCATACTCGAAGAGATCTACAACCGTCAGGACCACTTCGATGTCGACGAGCTGTATATCTCGATGAAGAACAAAAAATACCAGGTCAGCCGGGCAACCGTATACAACACCCTGGATGTTCTGGTCGACTGCGACCTGGTTACCAAACACCAGTTTGGCCGTAACCTGGCTCAGTACGAAAAGTCGTACGGCTACCGCCAGCACGACCACCTCATCTGCACCGACTGCCACAAGGTGATGGAGTTCTGCGACCCCCGTGTGCAGAATATTCAGAACATGGTCGGCGACATGCTGAAATTCAACGTCATGCACCACTCGCTGATTTTTTACGGCTCATGCCAGCGCGATCCCTGCGAAAACCGGAATGAGTCCAATAAAGATGCGGCTGGGATCGAAGCCGCCGGTATGGAACGCGCGGATGAAGAGGTATCGGTCAGCAGCAGGCAGTAAGGCATAAGCACAACCGTTTGATTAGAGAAGCCATGTTCGTTTAAGCCAAATGCATCTCGCCCAGTTGAATATATCCCGTATGCTGGCGCCAACGATCGACCACCCGATCATGGCCGATTTTGTGGCACAACTGGCAACCATCAATGCGCTGGCCGAGCAGAGTGAGGGGTTTATCTGGCGATTGACTGGAGCAGGAAACGATGCCACCAGCCTCCGCCCGTTTGACGACGATCGCATTATCGTCAACATGTCGGTATGGCAATCCCTGGAGCACCTGCAGGCTTTTGTTTTCCGAAGTATGCATACGGCCGTCATGAAAAACCGCGGCAAATGGTTCGAGAAACCTAAAGAGTCGATGACGGTGCTCTGGTGGGTACCGACCGGCCACCAGCCTACGGTCGACGAAGCAAGAGCCCGACTAGAACACCTCAACGCTTTTGGCCCCAGCCCCAGGGCGTTTACATTCCGAAACACATGGCCAGCAACCGATCTGGCTCCCTTGGACGAGTCATCAGGTCGTACCTTCTCATAACCGTCGCTCCACTATGCAGCACGGTTTCACAGCGATAACGAACGATATAAACGCGTTAATTTTATTTCAGGTGTAATGGTAGATGTTTTATTAGGCCTCCAGTGGGGCGACGAAGGAAAAGGTAAGATTGTGGACGTACTGGCTCCACAGTATCAGGTTGTAGCCCGGTTTCAGGGTGGTCCCAATGCCGGACATACGTTAGAGTTCGACGGTTTCAAGCACGTATTGCACCAGATTCCTTCCGGAATTTTTCGCAACGACATTCTGAACATCATCGGCAATGGCGTTGTACTGGACCCGATCGTTTTCAAACGTGAAATTGACGGGCTGGCCAAATTCAACCTGCCCCTCACCCAAAACCTGCAGATCTCGAAGAAGGCATCCATCATTCTACCTACCCACCGCCTGCTCGATGCAGCCTATGAACAGGCAAAGGGAGAATCGAAAATAGGGTCGACCCTGCGCGGCATTGGTCCTACTTATCAGGATAAAGTAGCCCGTCAGGGTCTACGGGTTGGCGACATCCTGTCTCCTAACTTCGCCGATAAATACAGCCGTCTGGTCGCTATTCATAAAGTGATTCTGGAGCAGAACAACTTTGACTTTGCTTCCGTATTACCCCAGTCCGAAGAGGAATTCTTTGCGGCTGTTGACTTCATGAAGCAGTTTCAGCTCACCGACAGCGAATACGCCGTAAACGAAGCTCTGCAATCCGGCCGGAAGGTGCTGGCCGAAGGCGCTCAGGGCTCCCTGCTCGACATCGATTTTGGTTCCTATCCGTTCGTTACCTCCTCCAACACCATGACAGCAGGCGCCTGCACGGGTCTGGGGGTAGCACCCGGGCGTATTGGGGAGGTATATGGCATTTTTAAAGCCTACTGCACCCGGGTCGGCAGTGGCCCCTTTCCTACCGAACTGTCGGACGCCACCGGTGAGCAGATTCGCCAGGAAGGTCGTGAATTCGGCGCCACAACCGGTCGGCCGCGTCGGTGCGGCTGGCTCGACCTACCGGCGCTCAAGTATGCCATCATGATCAACGGTGTAACGCAGCTGGTGATGATGAAGGTCGACGTGTTGAATATTTTCAGCGAAATTTTGGTGTGTACGCACTACCAGATGCCAGACGGTACCGTCACTGAACACCTGCCTTACGATATGACCGATGTTGAGCTGAAGCCCATCTACAAATCGTTTAAAGGCTGGCAAACCGACCTGACCGATATTCACTCCTTCGATGACATGCCGGAAGCCCTGGCTAACTATGTCCATTATCTGGAAGAGTCGCTGGGCCTGCCGATCAGCTTCATATCTACGAGCCCCGACCGCGAAGCCATCATCCATCGGCAGACGGCGGGAGTCCTGTAAGTCGATCCATCAACTGGGGCCTGATCGGTTCCGTGATAATACGTTTCTCTAAAAGTGCCCGGTTGCAGCGTCAAAGCCAGCTGCAGCCGGGCACTTTAGTTTTCTGGACTGCCAGTTCGGTGCAGCCTATCGTTTTTCGAATTGGTATCCCGTTTGTTTACCCCGTGTCAGGCGTTTGATTGTCACCCTGAATTCTCATACGCCCTTGAAAAGGCAATAGCTGTTGACGCCGGCGCCCGGGGCTCGCTCGGCTTTTTTACGTACTTTTGGTAGTAAGCAGGTCCTGTTTTGTTTCCTTATGTCAGCGAAAGCCCTTTACCAGACCCTCTATCAGTCCGATCAGCTCTTCCGAATACCGAACGAACGCTGGAGTCCCGGACCGCTGGCGAGCGTTCTGGCAGACATTCCGGTTCCTGAACCCGCCCCGGCCCTTACCCCAACGATTGATCTGATCAGCGCCCTGGATGAACTGGCGGCCCACGCGCCTGCCCCGGAGCACGAAGCCATCCTGGTCGATTCGGCCAACCTGATCGTGTCGCCCCTGCCAGTCGATACACCGTCGGTGCCGTTACTAATAACTCCCGAGCCGCTGCCTCCTCAGGCACCCCGCCCTACTGTTCCGTCTGTTCACCCCCCCGCTCAAAACCAGGCTCGCATGTCGCCCATCAATCATAAAGTGCTTCTGCTGGCCGACGAAGAGCTGGACCCCAGCAACCTGCTGTTTCTGGAGAAAATACTGAAAGCGGTTAACCTGAACATCGATGGGGTTGACCTGCTCAACCTACACGGGGTACGAGATATAGACTTCGCGGAGCTGGTTCACGGCAAGAAGATCCATCATTTTATAACGTTTGGCGTACCCTTCAGCCGAATTCACCTCGATATTGCCATGGACCGGTACCAGCCTGTTCGTTTCTTCGGCATCACGTTTTTGATGGCTGATTCGCTGCCAACTATCGAAGCCGATCAGCAACTGAAAAAGCGGTTGTGGGCAGCCCTCCAACACATTTTCATACAACGGTAACGCTATGCCTGAACCCGCTGCGCCACCGGCCTCCCTTCGCCGAGTCCTATCGACCACCCAGCTCTGGGCGATTGCCGTTGGCATGGTGATCTCGGGCGAGTATTTTGGCTGGAACTACGGCTGGGCCGTGGCAGGCACGGTAGGCTTCCTGATTGCTACGCTGATCGTAACCGTACTGTATCTGACATTCATCTTCAGCTATACCGAACTGACAGCGGCCATTCCGGATGCGGGTGGTCCCTTCGCCTACGCTTTCCGGGCGTTTGGCCCTACAGGAGGCTTTGTGGCGGGTTTTGCTACCCTGGTCGATTTTCTGATGGCGCCACCCGCCATTGCGGCTGCCCTGGGCGCCTATGCCCATTTTCTCAATCCGGCATTGCCCGTTCTGGGGGTGGCCGTAGCTTCCTATGTGGTCTTTATTGGTGTGAATATCCTGGGCGTGCGGGAGTCGGCCAACTTTTCCGTTATCGTGACAGTGCTGTCAGTGGTCGAGTTGCTGGTATTTATGGCACTGGTGGCCCCCGCTTACAAAACGGAGAACCTGCTGGCTCACAACGACGGCTTTGGCATTGGCGGGGTGTTTGCGGCCCTGCCGTTTGCTATCTGGTTCTATCTCGCCATCGAGGGGGTGGCCATGGTTGCCGAAGAAGTGAAAGACCCTGTCCGTACCATTCCGCGCGGTTATCTGCTCAGTATCGGCACCCTGGTCCTGCTCGCGCTCGGGACCATGATTTTGTGCGCTGGGGTGGGTGACTGGCGGCAGCTCAGTCAGATCGATTATCCGTTGCCCGAAACCCTGGCCATGGTGCTGGGCCGACAGAATTCCTGGGCCAAGGTTTTTGCCGGACTGGGCCTGTTTGGGTTGATCGCTTCGTTTCATGCCAATACGCTGGGCTACTCGAGGCAACTATTTGCCCTGGCGCGGGCTGGCTACCTGCCCCGGTTTCTGGCAACGGTCAATGGTCGTTTCCGAACCCCGCACTGGTCGTTGATTGGTGGTGGCCTGATTGGACTGGCCGCTTTATTTTCGGGCACAACCGGTGAAATCATCACACTGTCAGTAATCGGTGCGCTGGTTATGTACCTGGTCAGCCTGCTCAGTCTGTTCAGGTTGAGACGTTCAGAGCCGGGCCTGGAGCGCCCATTTCGTACGCCGTTTTACCCCGCTGTTCCCTTAATAGCTCTCCTGCTGTCGGTGGTTTGCCTGCTGGCTATTTTCTGGTATAATCCCGGATTGAGCCTGTTGTTTGTAGGGCTGCTGCTGATCGCGTACGGCTTGTTCCGCTGGCTCTATTTCCGAAATAAACCCCCGGTTTCGACACCTATTTCCGACTAACATTTGCTTCGATGGGGCACTATTCACGTATTTGAGGGCGTTTTCTATAAACGCACCCTTAACCGGTAATGAATAACCGGACAGAAAATGTGAACCCAGAACGCATGGAACCAACCAATCATCCTGACTTTCAGCACGGCTATGCCAGCGGTCTAGAGGGGGTCGAACGAACGAATTACGAAGGCTACCTGTCCAGTCAGGTAAATACCAACTGGCTGACGGACCGAATAAATGAGAAACGAAACGAACTTGTCAATCTGGATCGACATATCGCCCAGACTACCGAAGATAACCGCGCGGCCTATGCTGAGTTGCAGAACCATACCGTACAGGTCGAGCGCCTGTCCAGACAGGTCAGACAACACGAATCGAATCGGGAGGCTATAGAAGCCGAGCGCGATGCCTTACGCGAACGACGGGTCAAAAACACGCCCGATTACTCACTGCTGGCCGGGCTGCTGTTTCTGGTAGCTGGCATTTCATTCCTGGCGGGCGACCTGATCATCTCGCACGAAATCGTTGCTTATGCGCTCAATATCAGAAACCCCAACGAAGCCTGGGCGTTTGCTATTGGTCTGGCCATGGTGTCGATTCTGCTCAAACCTGCTTATGATCGACTGATCGAGAAGCCCTACCAGGAGAATCCCGAGCAGAATCAGCGTAAATATGAACGGTTCAAGATTGCGCTGGCTTTGTTTGCCGTGCTGACACTGGCCGTACTGGGCTGGTTCAGGTACGAAGCTTATCGGACTGATCAGCTCAAATCAGCCATCAATAAATCGATTCGACAGCTTCAGCTAAGCAGCGACCCCACAGCCGCCACACAGACTCTCGATGCGGCCACACTGGCTAAAATAGAAAAGCAACTATCTGAGTCGAGTGAGTTGAACCTGGCTCTTGTCAATAGTCCATGGGCCTTGCTATCGTTTGTACTCAGCGGTATTTTATTTGCGCTGGCTGGCGCGGTATGTCTCGGTATCGCCCTACCGGTACTGTCGGCCTTCTGGTTCCGCTGGTTGCAGGCTGATATCAAACTGGGCAAGCTTCGGCGTCGACTAAAACGGGTAGAGAAAGAACTCAGCCCGCTGGAGGCCCAACTGGCCGAGCAGAACAGTCGGCAAAATGTGTTGCAGCATAATCTTGACCTGCTCGCCGATCTGAACGAGCTACGCGACCAACGACGCGCGCTGACCACCGAACTTAGTGAACTGCTCTCTGAGCTGAAATTGGCCCAGACGGACAGCCGCATCAGTAATTTCAACGATGGTTACGGCCAGGGCGAAGCTATCCGAACCGTACTCAACGACGATGAACAACGTCAGCTGCGTAAAGACCGACTGGTTGTGCACAATCGGGTAAACGGGAGCCATCCGGCCGAACACGCAAACGGCACGAACGGAAAAGCATCGCTTCCCAAATCGTACCAGCCAGCCGAGACCCTTCCTTCCGAAGGTTTGTAGCCCATCCATTCGGACGGTTAGCCAGCCCTATCGCCTTAGTCAGTCCAGGTACATATCGTGCCGGGCCGACTAAGGCTTTTTCATGCAGAAACGTCGAAGTGAGGCCGGCAGTTTGGCCAAAACTCACATGAAGAATTTCTAAATAAAATTCCCAAAAAACGCCTAGTAGATTCATTTTTTTTACACATCGCTTGGCCATAAATCGTCAATTGTATCAGAAAATAAACCACGCTCTACATAGCACGTTCCAATATATTAATTCATAATTCAGAATGATACCTCGCCTTTACTATCACTTTAGAAATTCACAAAAATGAAACGATAACATTCATAATATTCCTCTTTTAATTCACCGACAATTCAATCAATTACTAATCTTTTCAGTTATAAAATCCAGAATAGTGCACGAAAATTTTAGAACAATATTTGCTTAATTCCTCCCTCCGCCCTTTCAATTACAATATTATATATATAGGAGTATTAACTCCCATATTTTAAGTATATATTTTTATCTGTTTTCTGTTATGACGAATTACTATTTTAAAAATTATCACCTAAAAATCAATCCATTAGACATCATATACTATTCATTATCCATCTACTAGTGTGACTTTTGTCAGCATGAATCGTATAGGATTCACTGCCGTCTTTTCTTCAGGTTTTTATATAAAAATAACAATCTATCATACAGAACCTGTAGGCTACTTCTGACGCATGTCCATATCCTTTTCCTATGCGTACTATTCATACTGCTCCCTACACCCGCCTGATCAGGTTAGCTCTGTATTTATTAACCCTTTTTTTCTGTACTGATTATACACTATTTGCCCAATTACCTTCCGGATTTTCTAAAAGTATTGTTCAGGACAACTATACAGGGTCAGTTGGTATACTATTTTCCAATGACGGCAACCGGTTTTACGTTTGGGAGAAAAGCGGCCGGGTCTGGGTCTCAACCTGGAATGGATCGTCTTATGTACGGCAGAGCACAGGGCTTTCTTATAAAACCATTTGTTGGGTAAAGAACTGGATCAAGGCTGGAAATTTATCGGCGAAGGTATCGAACTGAGCCACCATATTCTTGACATTCAGCTTTTCCAACAGATTGATAACCAGCGTCCTTAGGCTGCTCAAAACTCGACTGATTGCTGCCTGACTGCTTCGCAACTCATCTTCTGCCAGGGTTACATCCCGTTGATGGTGC
>NZ_MVEC01000017.1:0-100075 GCF_002006735.1 Spirosoma sp. 209
TCCGGCGGTCGAAACGGGGCCGGTCGCCGGCAGGCTGGTTGCGCCGGTCGGTAAAGGGCCGTTCCGGGCGGTCGTCGCGGCTGCGCTCGAAGCGGGGCCGGTCGGTATTGCGGTCATCCCGGCTCCGGTCGTTCCGATCAAACCGCTCGGGGCGGCTGTCGCGGTCGGTACGGGTACTGTCGGGGCGGTCGTTGAACCGGCGTTCGTTACCGAACCGGTCGGTTTTATTGGCGTACGAGCGGCCACCCCGGGGGTCTCCACTCCGGGAGTCTCCACCCCGGGAGTCTCCACTGCGGTCCGAAAAGCGGGGCCGGTCGCTGGTATTGTCTGTGCGTCGGGCCGGGCGGGGCCGGTCATTGGCGCGGTCGGCTGACCGGCGTTCGTCGTTCCGCTCAAAGCGGGGCCGATCTGTAGGGTTGCTATCCCGGTTGAAGCGGGGGCGTGATGCGTCATCACTGCCGCTGCTGCGGGAAAAGCGGGGCCGGTCGTCATCCCGACGACCGAATGAACGTTGCTCACCATCACGGCGCGGCTTTTGGCCGCCGGCTCTGTTCTGATCAAAATCCTGGTCCATGGAAAAATACAGTAAAGTGTACTGTTTTGCTAAGTAAAAAGCGCTGATAATCAGGCTGTATTGTTTGTACGGAGAAAAAAGGAGTGCAAAGTTACGGCTTTTCGCCACAACCCCTGCGAAGCCGTCTGAAGAGAAACGCATTTTATGACAAAAACAATCCAGAAGAGTCGTTAGTCGTTAGTCGATTAGTCGCTACACCCGAAAACTTCTGTCAACAACGTATTCCTTAGCACGCTTTTTATGTCCCGCCCGACACTCACCCCGCTCTACATACCCGACTCGCGTACGGCCAGTCAGTCACTGATGAAGAAATACATCGACTGGCTATTCGTCAAAAAAGGCCTCTACTTCCGCGACTACGACGATTTGTGGGACTGGTCAGTTACGGATCTCGAAGATTTCTGGGAAAGCATCTGGCAGTTTTTCGATGTGCAATCCCGAACGCCTTATACCCAGGTGGTGTATCGACCGACCGATGCCGACATGATCGGCACCGACTGGTTTACCGGCGCTACCCTCAACTACGCCGAACATATTTTCCGGCATAAGAGCAACCAGCCCGCTATCCTCTACGCAGCCGAAGGGCCCGAGTCGCGCCGGCAGCGGTTGCTGGCCCTGTCGTGGGCCGATCTGGAGTACCAGGTTGCGGCTGTGGCTGCGTATCTGCGGCAGCAGGGCGTTGGGGTGGGCGATCGGGTGGTGGCGGTGTTGCCCAATTGCCCCGAAGCGGTGGTTGCTTTTCTGGCTACCAACGCCATCGGAGCCGTTTGGTCGAGCTGCTCGCCCGATTTCGGGACAGCCAGCATCGTTGATCGGTTTCGCCAGATTGCGCCCAAGGTCCTGATCGCCGTCGATGGGTATCTGTATGGCGGCAAAGCCATCGACAAAACCGAGGCCATGCGTGAACTGCGCCGGAGTCTGCCATCGCTCCGGCAGGTGGTCTGGATGCCTTACCTGGACGAAACCAGCCAGCTCGAACGGGCCGACCTCTGGGAAGACGTACTGCAAACACCCGCAACCGACGGGCTGACCTTCGAGCCGGTACCGTTCAACCACCCGATCTGGGTGCTCTATTCATCAGGAACGACGGGCAAACCGAAGGCGATTACCCATAGCGTGGGCGGCTGCCTGCTCGAACACCTCAAAGCCCTCGGTCTGCATCAGGACGTACGCGTTGGCGAACGTTATTTCTGGTATTCGACAACGGGCTGGATGATGTGGAACTTCGCCGTCGGGTCCATGCTGGTGGGAGCTACGCTGGTGCTGTACGATGGGGCGCCGGGGTATCCGGATATGGATATTCTGTGGAGTCTGGCCGAGCAGGCCCGCATTACGCACTTTGGGGGCGGGGCGGCTTACTACCTGGCTTGCCTGCGCGCTGGCCTGAATCCGGCCGCTACGCACCGCTTCCCCTATCTGAGGACCATCGGCTCAACGGGCTCGCCCCTGCCAGCAGAAGGATTTCGGTGGATCTATGAATCGATCAAGAAAGATGTCTGGCTGATCTCGTTCAGCGGAGGTACCGACGTCTGTAGCGGGTTTGTGGGCGGTAACCCCATGCTGCCTGTTTACGAAGGCGAAATTCAGTGCCGGTTGCTGGGCTGTAAGGTAGAAGCGTTCGACGAGCAGGCCAGGCCGGTGCGGGGCGAACTGGGCGAAATGGTAATTCTGGAGCCGATGCCGTCGATGCCGATCTATTTCTGGAACGACCCCGGCAACGACCGATACCGTAAAAGCTACTTTGCCGATTACCCGGGTATCTGGCGACATGGCGACTACATCCGGATCACCGAGCGGAACGGGGTTATCATCTACGGTCGCTCCGACGCCACCCTTAACCGCGACGGCGTCCGGATCGGAACCGCCGAAATTTACAGTGCTGTAGAGAGCCTGCCCGAAATAGCCGATAGCCTGGTCGTAGGAGTCGAGCAGCCGGGCGGGCAGTATTTTATGCCGCTCTTCGTTGTGCTGCACGACGGTGTCGAACTGACCGACGAGCTGACCAAACGCATCAAACAAACCCTGCGCAGCCAGTTCAGCCCCCGGCACGTGCCCGACGCCATCTACCAGATCAGCGATGTGCCGTATACCATCAGCGGTAAAAAGCTCGAAACCCCCGTCAAGAAGATGCTGTCGGGTATGGACGCTACCCTGGCTACCAGCAAAGACACGCTGCGGAACCCGGCCTCGCTCGATCAGTTCGCCGAAATCGTGCTGAAACGGAACTAAAGCGTCAGTTGGGTCGGCCCAGGAGCTTCTCGGCAAAGTGCTCGTCGGCCAGCAGCTTCCTGATAATGTCGACGTCATCGTCGTTCAGCAGATCGCCAATGGTCAGTTGATACAGAGTGGCCAGGTCCTGCAGTTTAGCAATAGACGGCTGGGTCTGGCCACTTTCCCATTTGCAGTAGGCGGGCTGGGTCATACCGATAGTGAAGGCCACGTATTCCTGCGAGTAACCAAACAACTGGCGCAGCCGACGAAGCTTTTCCGATAGCACGTGCATAAAACAAGCGGTTTATAACGAAACGTAGCCGATCAGTCCATATGATGTAATCTAGATCATGTTTGTAGGCTATTTATACGACAGAAAACGGGCGTTCAGATTCCTTATAGAATAGGCTGCCTAAACCAGTCCAGCCTATGCCCGGCGCTGGAGTGGGAGTAACTGCTTGTAAACGGGTTGGTTAGATGGTCGGGGTTGCAGATCATTTTTTTTGCTTTCTGAGCCAGAGGGTGCTTATACCGATGGGTTATAAAATTATAACCGATGGCTATGAAACTATAAAAAGCCGTTATCAGAGCCTGTCCATTCATCCCCCACCTTTGTCACAGGCAAACGGCAGTCCGATGCGCGCAGTCAGCGGGGTCGGGTCGTCAGGAGTCCAGCGGAAGCCGAAAAGCTGATAGAGTAGGCACTTTTCTCAGTAAATCTATATCGTTATGAAAACGCTTGAAGTAGCACAATTCGGAATCGAAGAACTGACCAACGGAGAAATGATCAACAACCACGGCGGTGGCGACAGTACCAGCCTGCTCAATATCGGCTCCATTGCCATCGGCGATTTGGTAGATGTAAGTGGCAACAACGTACTGAGTGGGGATAACGCCCTGTTTAGCGGCAACAGCACCAGCCTCAGCACCGTAACCGACACCCTGTTCAGTTTTGTGTCGGGCCGCTCATAAGCGACGGCGCGTATCCTGGCCGGGTGGTCGGGGGTATTCATTCTTTTCACCATAAACTGTATCGGTATGAAAACGCTAGAAACAACCCAGTTTGGTATCGAAGAACTGACCAACAGCGAAATGATTAATAACCACGGTGGTGGCGACAGCACGAGCATCGGTACTATCGGCTCGCTGCTGGTAGCCGACCTGGTCAATATAAGTGGTAACAGCCTCCTGAGTGGCGACAACGCCCTGTTCAGCGGCAACAGTACCAGCGCCGACACCAGTACGAGCAGTAGCTTCGGCTTTCTGTTCAGCCGGTCGTAGGTAAGCGGATCGGGCCCCGCATAAGCCCGCCATAGTAATGTTTCAGCAGGGATTTCGCCCGGAAATACAGGAACCCGTTCCCTCGTTTCCGCTCATGGGCAAAATCCCTGCTTTTTGTTTTCCCGTAGGTACACACCAGGAATTTGCTCAACGCGACCATGAACGAAACCGATTTTTCCTATGGCCTCGTCACCTACCTGCCCCGGGTCAGCGTACGCAGCCAGAT
Organism: Spirosoma sp. 209; assembly: GCF_002006735.1. Classification (NCBI taxonomy): domain Bacteria; kingdom Pseudomonadati; phylum Bacteroidota; class Cytophagia; order Cytophagales; family Cytophagaceae; genus Spirosoma; species Spirosoma sp. 209. The sequence goes on from NZ_MVEC01000017.1 coordinate 4,293, forward strand.
CATCTATACTACGGTACTCGGCGCCATCGTGCTCACCTTACTGGCCCTGCCGTTTATCTATGTCGACGTAACGGTACAGGCAAACGGACTGGTGCGGCCCGTCTCCGAACGCAGCGACGTGAAAGCTACCGCCGGAGCGGTTGTCGAAGCGGTGCTGGTTCGGGAGTGGCAGACTGTCCGAAAAGGCCAGCCCCTGTTCCGGCTCCGGTCCGAGCAGCTTCAGACGCGCCAGCAGTTGCTCGATCAGCAACGAACCGAGAAACAGGCGTTTGTTCGCGACCTAAGCCAGCTCACCACCCGCTCCTGGAAACAGATTGCCGGCCTGTCGGCTCCGCTTTACCGGCAGCAGTACAACCAGTTTCGGTCGGTGGTGGAAGAGAGCTGGAATCTGCAGGAGAAACGCCGTCGGGAGTACGAGACGGCCCGCCAGTTATACGGTCAGAAGGTCATTGCCCGGCTCGAATACGAAGACGCGCTCTACGCGCACAAAGCGGCTCTGGCCCGCTACAACACGCTGGTCGAGCAACAACGGAGTGACTGGCAAACCGATCTGACGCAGGTACGGCGCGATCTGAACAACCTCGAATCGGAGGCTAAGCAGCTGGCCGAGCAGGAAGAACTTTACATCCTGAAGGCCCCCGTCGGCGGAACTGCCAGCCAGCTGGGCGGGCGCTATGCCGGCAGCTACGTACAGCCCGGCGACGTGATGGCCGTGATTTCGCCCGATTCTACCCTCATCGTCGAAACGTACGTGCCGTCTAAGGATATTGGCCTGATCCAGCCCGGCCAGCCCGTTCGCCTGCAGGTCGATGCGTTCAACTACAACCAGTGGGGCTTACTCACCGGCCGTGTGATCGACGTAGCCAACGATTTCACCGTAACCAATGGCGAGCCTGTCTTTAAAGTCCGCTGCCAGCTGGACCGGTCGTATCTGTCGCTGGCCAATGGGTACCGGGGCCAGCTCAAAAAAGGCATGACGGTACAGACCCGTTTTCAGGTAGCCCGCCGGTCACTGTTTCAGCTCCTGTACGACAAAGCCGACGACTGGCTGAACCCGGCTGTCAATCCGAAGTCATCATCCACGAAAGATCTGGCGCAGCAGGAGGGCGGTAAAGCAGCATGAGCCAACTCACCCCACTCAAAACCCGCGCGTCGGCCTGGCTGGCGCGGCTCAAAGGGCTGACAACTGACACGATCAGCGCCCGCGTAAAGGTCAAACAACGCGACGTAACCGACTGCGGGGCGGCCTGTCTGGCTTCTGTAGCGGCCCATTACCGGCTGTTGCTGCCCGTTGCCCGCATTCGGCAGATGGCCGCTACCGACCAGAAAGGTACCAACGTGCTGGGTATGGTGGAGGCTGCCCAGAAGATGGGTTTTCAGGCCAAGGGGGTTAAAGCTACGGTAGAAAGCCTGTCCAAAATTCCACTGCCTGCCATCGCCCACGTAGCCATCCGCGACGGCGCACTGCACCATTACGTGGTCATTTACCGGATTACAGCCGAACAGATTACCGTCATGGACCCGGCCGATGGGCTGCTGCACCAGCTATCGCCCCAGGCGTTTGCGCAGGTCTGGACCGGGTTGCTGGTGTTGCTTATTCCGGATGAGACGTTTCGGGTAGGTAACGAGCAGGTGCCGGTTCTGCAACGGTTCTGGCAACTGCTGCAGCCGCATCGGTCGGTTATGCTCCAGGCCCTGTTCGGCGCGCTGGTATACACCATCCTGGGATTGTCGTCGGCTATTTACATTCAGAAGATCGTTGATAACGTGCTCGTCAACGGAAACCGCAACCTGCTGAACCTGCTGAGTGTGGTGATGATCGGGTTGCTGGTTCTTCAGGTGTTCATCAACGCAACCAAGAGTTTTTTCAACTTAAAAACCGGCCAGCGGATGGATGCCGCGCTGATTCTGGGGTATTATAAACACCTGATGACCCTGCCGCAGTCGTTCTTCGACACCATGCGGGTAGGGGAGGTCATCTCGCGAATCAACGACGCGGTCAAAATCCGAACGTTTATCAACGACGTAGCGCTTGGGCTGATCGTGAACGTGCTGATCGTACTGTTCTCGTTCGGACTCATGTTCACGTACTACTGGAAGCTGGCGCTGATTCTGGTACTCATCGTTCCGTTCTACGCGGGCATCTACTGGGTGGTGAACCGGTTCAACCAGCGTAACCAGCGGCAGCAGATGGAAAACGCGGCCGACCTCGAAGCGCAGCTGGTCGAATCGCTGAACGCTATGCCAACCATTAAACGATTCGGGCTCGAACAGTTTGCCAGCCAGAAAACCGAAGATCGGTTCGTCAGGTTGTTGCAAACGATTTTCCAGACCGGCAGCATGGGAATCTACGCCGGTAATGCATCGGAGTTCATTACCCGTCTGTTCACGATCGTGCTCCTGTGGGTTGGCGCGGGGTACGTACTCAGCAACGACCTGACGCCGGGCGAGCTGCTGTCATTTTACGCGCTGATAGGTTATTTCACCGGGCCAGCCGCCAGTCTGATTGGTGCTAACCGCAGCATTCAGGAAGCGCTTATCGCGGCCGACCGGCTATTCGAAATTATGGACCTCGATCGGGAGTCGAACGAGAACAAAGTGCAGCTCAAGCCCGACATGGTGGGGGACATCCGCTTCAAGAATGTCACCTTTCGGTACGGCACCCGGGCGCCCGTTTTCGACGACCTGAGTCTGATCATGCCGAAAGGAAAAATTACGGCCGTAGTGGGCGAGAGTGGCTCGGGTAAGTCGACCCTGCTGTCGCTGGTACAGGGGCTGTACCCGCTGCAGAGTGGCAACATTTTCATTGGCGAGTACGACATCCGGCACCTGCACGCCGACAGCCTCCGCCGGGTAGTGAGCGTGGTACCGCAGAAGATCGATCTGTTTGCCGGCAATGTAATCGAAAACATAGCCGTCGGCGAAGAAGACCCGGACATGCAGCGGATCCTGACCATATGTGGCCAGCTCGGCATTACCGACTTTATTGAGCGAATGCCGAATGGGTTTACAACTTATCTGGGAGAGAACGGAGCTACCCTGTCGGGCGGGCAGAAGCAACGTATGGCCATTGCCCGTGCACTCTATCGCGACCCGCAGATTCTTGTTCTGGACGAAGCTACTTCGGCTCTTGATTCAGCCTCTGAAAATTACGTTCAGCAGACGGTGCAGCTGCTCCGGAAAGCAGGAAAGACCATTATCATTATCGCTCACCGACTGAGCACCGTTCGTAAGGCTGATAAGATTATCGTACTGGAGCAGGGGCGGGTTATCGAGGAAGGGAAACACACAGAATTATTGCGCAATGGAAAGGCGTATTCGCAGTTCTGGCAGCAACAAACGGAGTCGGTGTAGATTAAAAAGTGATTAAAATATATAAGTATACTAGCCCTTTCTGGTATATGGGTAATTCGCGCTATGGCTTAAGTAAATAAAAGAATTGCGTTTGTATACAATATGCGGCTTACGTATTGATTATAAGCCCCCTGATAAATCAGGGGGCTAACATTTGGTAAAGTATGGGAGAGGCCGATGGCCGACTTCACTGGCTTTACGGACCGTCTAATAAATTTAGGGCACAAGAGTCCCCTCAACCCACCAAATTAAGCTGGGATTCAAGCCATAAGTAGGTTCGGTTAGCCGGATTAAAAGTTGTGGTTTTTTTATTAATCCGGTAACCGATAGAAATAGATACAGTCTAAACTTTCAAAACGCTCAATATATGGACCGTAAACACCGACTACTCATCGTGGACCAAAATCCGTACGTAGCCGATATTCTTGTACAAACGCTCCGCCAGGATTTTGCTATTACCGTAGCAAAATCTGGACAGGAGGCTGCCCAGCTGATTGTGCAGGGCTGCCGCTTTGATTGCGTACTTACCGAACTGAACCTGCCCTCGCTGGGTGGGCTTGAACTAACTCGGCTTATTCGTACCAACCGGCTAATGAGTCACATTCCGGTTGTTGCCCTCTCCGACGCTCATGACAGCAATACACGTATTCGTAGTCTTGAAGAAGGAGTTGACAACGTCATTCTGAAACCATTCAATCCACTGGAAGTAAAAGCAAAACTTCATGCTCTGCTACGGAGAACCGTATTCCCGGCTGAAGAAGGTCTTAAGCGACCCGTTCTAGCCCGGATGCAGCCACGGACCAATTTGCTCCGGCAGCTGAGATCACGCGTGATGTCTCTCATACTCTGAAAGAAAACGCGGTTGCTCAATGCCATTCTTCCTGATTATTAATTAAACGGTTTTGCAGCACTATTACCTGATATACTCACCCAATAACTTGCAAAATGTGTGCCAAAGTGTTGAACTCGGAATTGAAAAATGTAGTGACTCAGGTCAATTCCGTGAGTAAATCGTCCGATTTGTGTCTGATACTATCGGAAAATGGCACCGCTGCAACGCATAGGATAACCTCAATCGTCGGAAAGTACGGTCCGGTTGAGCGTTGTGAGAGCGTAGGTGAGTTCGAAAAAGGGCTATCGGAAGCGGTAGCCCTTAGCCTTATCATCGTGGATATAAGCTACGAAAAAGACGTAGCCAACCTGATCCGTACCCACGCCCGACATCGACTGGTGCCGGTTCTGGTGATGTCGTACTCAGCCGAACCCCGGCTATCGTCAGCCCTTTTTTCGAGCGGAGTAACTGATATTCTGTTACTTAGTGAAGGAGATGGCCGGCTCATCACTAAAGTTCAATATTACATCGATCTGAAAAAACGGATTCAGACGAATCAGCACGTTGAACGCACAGCACCGTTTCAGCATTTTCGGTTACCCTGGTGGAAACGCCTGATTGATATTGCCGTTTCGTCAATTGCCTTACTGATTCTATCGCCTTTGCTGCTGCTGGTAGCGATCGCTATTGTTATCGACAGTAAAGGCCCCGCTTTTTATATGTCAAAACGCGCGGGAACAAATTTCCGGGTGTTCAATATGTATAAATTCAGGACGATGAAGGTGCAGGCCGACCAACAATTGAACAGCATGGCCGCTAGCAATATCTATGCCAGTATTTCGGAGGAATCGCCAGCGCTAAGAGATTTGTCGGCGGGCGGAGAACGGCTGTGCACCGATTGCCAGCAGCAAGGAACCAGTTGCCAGCGACTGCTGATCGATCACAACCAGACCATCTGCGAGAAGCAGTACCTGCGGCAAAGTAATGAATCGGCTAAGTTTATGAAGTTCCGCAACGACCCACGCATTACCCGGCTGGGCACGTTTCTGCGGAACAGTAGTATTGATGAGCTGCCGCAGTTGGTAAATGTGCTGCTGGGCGATATGTCGCTGGTGGGGAACAGGCCGCTACCGCTGTACGAAGCCGAAAAGCTAACCTCCGACGAGTTTGCACAACGGTTTGCCGGACCGGCGGGCCTGACGGGTTTATGGCAGATAAAAAAACGGGCCAAGGGGCAGGGGCCCATGTCGGATCGGGAGCGAACCCTGCTCGATATTGATTATGCCAGCAGTTTCTCGTTCCGAACGGACGCGTATATTATATGGCGAACCTTTTTCAGCTTATGGCAGAAGGAGAACGTCTAACCCCCGCGTCTGCCTGCGTTTCTATTGTCACCATCAATTATAACCAGGCCGAAACGACCCGCGAGTTTCTGGAGTCAGCCCGTATGCTAACCTACCCGAATGTTGAAATCGTGGTGGTAGACAACGCATCTGAACCCGCTTTACTTACCCAGATCGACCCTGCCCGGTACCCGAATCTGAAGGTCGTGCGGAGCGATACGAACCTGGGCTTTACGGGGGGCAACAACCTGGGCATGGAACACGCGCGGGGCGACTATTTCTTTATCGTCAATAACGATACCGAGCTGGATCCGTCTGTCCTGGAAGCCTTGCTGGCACCTTTCGACCTGAATAGTCAGGTTGGTGTTACCTGCCCAAAAATCCGCTTCTACGATTCGCCCCGGCTGGTGCAATATGCCGGCTACAATCCGATGAATATGTACACGGGCACGGCGACTATAATTGGTTACAATCAAACCGACGACGGACGCTACGATCGGCCCGGCCCGACCAACTTTGCCCACGGCTGTGCCATGCTCGTGAGCCGGAAAGTAGTTGAGCGGGTAGGCCGGTTTGCCGATCGGTTCTTTCTGTATTACGAAGAACTGGACTGGTCGCAGCGCATACGCGATGCCGGTTTTCTGATTTATTACCAGCCGGAGGTTACGATTCTGCACAAAGAGTCGGTCTCGGTTGGTCGGGAAAGTCCGCTGCGCACCTATTACCTGACGCGCAACCGGATTCTGTATATGCGCCGTCACTGTTCGTTGTTTCAACGTTTGGTTTTTTATAGCTTCTTTGCGGCATTAGTGTTACCGAAGCACGTGATTTCGTATCTTGCAAGGGGGCAGTTTACCCATGCCCGTGCCTTCCTAAACGGCGTGCTGTGGAACGTCCGATCGGCCAGTGTCTCCCCGGTTTAGCCCCTTCATCTCCCCCCATGATCAGTACCCTCTACGACCTGACGGCCTACGCCTTTTTTCTACTGGTTTTTGTGGTTCTATATACATACATGGGCTATGGAGTACTGGCGTGGATACTGGTGAGCCTGAAGGCGCGGCTGGGCAAGTCGGCCGATTTGCCCGGTCCGGCCGGGTCGCTGCCGCTGGTGACGCTGGTGGTACCTGCCTATAACGAACGGGCTTACCTGCCCGAAAAGCTCCAGAACTGCCTGGCCCAGGATTATCCTTCCACCCAGCTTAACCTGCTTTTCGTGGTAGAAGGATCAACCGATGGGTCGGCGGAGTACCTGGAGCAGCGCCGGGCCGATCTGCCGAATCTGACCATACTGTCGGGGGCCGAACGGTTGGGGAAGGTAGCGGCCATGAACCGGGCCATGCAGCAGATCACGACGCCGATCACCATTTTCACCGATGCCAATACACATCTCAACCTGGAAGCGGTTAGTCGGCTGGTACGTCGGTTCAACGCGCCAACGGTAGGGGCCGTAACGGGTGAAAAACGGATCCGGCAGGCGGGCTTCGAAGCGGCAGCGGGCAGTGGGGAGGGGCTTTACTGGCGGTATGAGTCGTTCCTCAAAAAGCTCGACGCCGAACTGTATACCATTGTTGGGGCTGCGGGAGAGCTGTTTGCCATCCGAACGGAACTGTACGAACCCGTTGAGACGGATACGCTGCTCGACGATTTTATGATTTCCCTGCGCATTGCGGGCCGGGGCTATCGGGTGGCCTACGCGCCGGATGCCTACGCGCTCGAGTCGCCTTCATTTTCGGTTGGGGAGGAGATGAAACGCAAGGTTCGCATTGCTACGGGGGGCTTCCAGGCCATGAAACGACTGGCTTATCTGCTGAACGTGTTTCGGTACGGCTGGCTCAGCTTTCAGTACGTATCGCACCGGGTGCTGCGCTGGGCCGTTACACCGTTTTGTCTGCCATTGCTGCTGCTGCTCAACGTCATCATGCTGACCCGGCCCGACCCGGCTTCGACCCGGTTCTGGTGGTTACTGTTTGGGATACAGCTTGTTTTCTACGCAGCAGCCATGCTTGGCTACGTGCTGGAGAATCGGCAAACGCGCTGGAAACTCACGTTTGTACCGTTTTACTTCGTGTTTATGAACTGGTGCGTACTGCTCGGTTTCTGGCGTTATGGCAACGGCTCGATTTCGGGTGTTTGGGAAAAAGCACGTCGGGCCGCCTAATTTTTTGACTTTGTATGTTCGATCAATCGCTTTCTCTGGAAAACCTGTTCCGCGACAGCCGCTGGGTGTATGGCCTGATCGGGGTTGTCTGTGCGCTGATAGCCGGCTCGCTCCTGGGCGCTTACGGGATAATGGGGGCGCTGATGGCCGTTGGAGTACCGGTAGGGCTGCTGACGCTGGTGGGCATACTGCTCGAACCCCGCCTGGGCCTGCTGATTTACATCAACCTGAGCTTCATCCTGGGCTTCACCCGCTTTCTGCAAACCGAAGCCCCGCTGGGTATGTCGCTGGATGCTATTCTGTCGCTGACCCTGGTCAGTGTGTTTCTGAACGGGAAACGTATGGCCTGGTCGCGGCTCAAAAATCCGGTTTTTTACCTGCTCATTCTCTGGCTCACGTATACGCTGCTGGAGTATTATAACCCCGATGCGCCCGCCCGGCAGGCCTGGTTCTACCACATCCGGTCGTTTTCGATCAACTGGTTCTTTCTGGCCATTATCGTCTTCGTGGCTCCCATTACCCGCAGCGATATTCACACGCTGATCAGAATATGGGTAGGCTGGTCGGTGCTGGCGGCTTTCTGGGCGTTCAAACAGCAATACATCGGGCTGGCGGCTGCCGAACAGCGGTGGCTGGCCGAGGGAGCCGAGCGCACCCACATTCTCTGGGGCCAGCTACGAAGCTTCTCCTTTTATTCGGATGCCGGGCAGTTCGGGTCCGAGATGGCCGGCGTCACGCTGATCTGTCTGATCTTCTTTTTCGAGAGTAAACGCTGGCTCAACAAAATTGGCTACCTGATTCTGGCGCTGATTATGTTCTGGGGGTTTGCGGTGTCGGGTACCCGCAGCGCCTTGTTTGGGCTGCTGGCTGGTTACCCGGCCTACCTGTTTCTGATGCGGCAGCTGAAGCCGATTCTGCGCGGTATTGCGGTGGCAACGCCGGTGCTGCTGGTACTGGTGTTTACAAACTTCGGTGATTCTATTTACCAGATCTACCGCATACGCACGGCCCTGCGTCCTACCAAGGATGCGTCGTTCATCGTGCGGCTCGAGAACCAGGCCAAACTGCGGGCCTACCTGAAAGACCTGCCGTTCGGAGCCGGTATCGGGTCGTCGTCGGGGGCTGGGCAGCGCTTCTCTCCGAACCATTTTGCGTCGCAGATTCCGACCGATAGCTGGTATGTTCAGATCTGGATCGAGACGGGCCGGGTTGGGCTGTCGCTGTATCTGTTCGTACTGGCCGGCATTATCCTGACGGGCGTATACAAGGTCTGGCAGATTCGGGACGATCGATTACGGATTATCATGATTGCGCTGCTGGCCGAGTTCATCGGGATTGCCTTAGTGAGTTACTCGAACCCGATTCTGGGTCAGTTTCCTACCAGTACCATGCTATTCATCAATTCTGTCCTGTTTGCCACCGGCGAACGCTGGGACATTCCCACCCTCCCCAAGAAACCTCCTCTTCACCGCTATGAACCCCAACCTCTTCACAGACAACACTCCTTTTGACGGTATTGTCTGCATAGGCCAGACGTCGTGGGAGGGCAATTTTCAGAAGGCAGTCGTGCAGCTGATGACCGAACTCTCGGCCCGGCACCGGGTGGTGTTTGTCGATTATCAGTACACACTTAAAGACCTGGCCAAAGGGCTGACCGGCCGTACCGACATACCCGTACGGCCTATGCTGGGGCTGGCCCCCTCGCTCAACCGCAAACTGTTCGACAACGGCACCGAAGCGTATATCTGGCATCCGCCCGTTATGTTGCCCATCAACTGGCTGTCGGCGCGGTCGCATGATCGGGTGGTGCGCTGGAATGTGAACCGCCTGACGGCCGGACTCCGGACTGTGATGAAACAGCTGGGTATCAGCCGTCCGCTGGTCATCAACGCCTTCAATCCGGTGTTTGGTCTGCCCATGCTGAGGCAGCTGAACGAATGGGCCACTATCTACTACTGCTTCGACGAGATTACCATGTCGCGCTGGATGAGCCGCCACGGGGGGCGCTATGAACCGTTGTACCTGCAGGGCGTCGATGCCGTCGTGACCACCTCCGAAACGCTCCGGCAGTCGAAGTCGCTGCTGCAGCCCCGCACCTTCTGCGTCAAGAATGGGGTCAACTTTGAGCTGTTTAACAAAGCCCGCTCGTTTACCGACCAGACCGTGCCGGACCGACCGGTTGTCGGTTACCTCGGTACCGCTGATGATCGGATCAATCTGCCGCTGGTAGAGCACTGCGTTCGGACAATGCCCGACCTTGATTTTATGTTTGTGGGCGAAGTAAACGAACCCACGATCCGGGTTCAGCTGGCTCCGTATCCCAACGTAAAATTTGTTCCGCCCCACCAGCCAGCCGAGTTACCTCCACTCCTGGCCCGGATGAGCGCAGCCATGATTCCGTTTGTCTGTAACGAGCACACCTATACCATCTACCCGCTGAAGATCAACGAATACCTGGCGGCCGGGTTACCGGTGGTGTCAACCCCGTTCTCCCTGCTGGACGATTTTGCCGGTATCGTCGAGCTGGCCGACACGCCCGACGCCTTTGTGGCGGCCCTTCGGCGGGCGCTGGCCGATACCAGTCGGCAGCGGCTCGATCAGCGAATCGCGCTGGCCAGGGCCAATTCCTGGTCACACCGCTCCGAAGAATTTGAAGCCGTTATCAGACAGCTGCAGCCCGCCTGACCGGGTAAGCGCCATCTTCTTTAGTTTGCCTATTAATTCTACCAATTAATAGATCTCCGTTTTGTGCGGTTACGGCTTCGTAAAAATGGCGTAACTTAAACCTTTCATTCAGCAAGAAGCATCCGCAATGAATTGGTTTAAGAACCCTGACTGGATCAGCCAACACGCCTACCCCTATGAACGGCTGGCCGACGTACCCGGGTCAGTGTTTGAGGCAATCAATGCCCGGCTGGATAAACAGCCCACCGGAAAACCCGTTGTATCTATTGTTATTGCGGCTTATAATGAGGAAGTTAACCTGATTCGCTGCATTAGTTCGCTGGCTGCTCTCGAAACCGGTATCCCGTTCGAGATCATTGTCGTTAACAACAATTCTACAGACCAGACGGCAGAAACTCTGGATCGGCTGCATGTCCGGTCGGCTTTGCAACCCATACAGGGCTGCGGCCCGGCCCGGCAGATGGGGCAGGAGCTGGCGCTGGGCGATTACGTGCTGCTGGCCGATGCCGACTGTCTGTACCCCCCTGTCTGGCTCGACGAGATGACCAAAAAACTCCGCAAGCCGGGCGTATCCTGCGTCTATGGCCGCTACTCGTTCATTGCTCAGGATGACATGCCGCGCTGGCAACTGGCGCTGCACGAAACCCTGCGCGACATGATTGCCGAAGTGCGGCACGTTAACCGGCCCTACCTGAACGCCTTCGGTATGAGCATGGGCTATAATCGGGAAGCTGGCCTGAAAGCGGGGTTTGTGATGCAGAACATCCGGGGTGAAGACGGGCGGATGTGTTTCGATCTGATGCAGTACGGCCGGGTGGCAGCCATGAAAAATAACGCGGCCCGCGTCTGGACCGGCCCCCGGAGCCTGCTGCGCGACGGAAATTTCTGGCAGGCGCTGGGCAAACGCGTGCTCACCGAATTGCAGCGGCCCTTATCTTACCTGACGCCCCACCCGCCCCACGATACAAAAACATCGAAGAACTAAGGGCACTAAAACAGGCTGTCTACGAACCCGAATACCTCCCCAACGGTGCGGGCGTGCCGGATACTGGCGCCTGACAAAGCCGGGAAGATTGTCTCGTACTCGTTGAAATCGTGCTCTTTGCCACCACCGGGCTGCGACAGAATAATGTTGATCCCGCCAAAATAGCTGGCCAGCGCAGCCGTACCACCGTGCATCGAGATGAAGCGGTCGCAGTTGGCGTATACTAGCAGCTGAAAGTGGTTGTAATTATCGACCGACGAGCGGTTTTGCTCGTACAGATCGTTCATGAGCAGAACTTCGGGGTGGTTTTCGCGGAGCCAGGCGTGTTCGTGCAGATCCAGCGTTTCGCTGTTGTCGCCTACGATCTGGGTCGCCAGCGGGCGGTTGTAGATAATCTGGTACTTGTCTTTGCAGGCCGTAACGATCCGATCCAGCGCCGGGATGTCGAGAAAGTTAATGGGCGGCTGGTCCCACTCGATGTTGTATTTATTGGCTATGACGAGCGTTGGCTTGCTGTAGCGGAAGCGGGTATTCTGGTAATGGGTTTTAAACGGCACGCGCGCCCATTTCGAGAAATCGAAGGTAGGGCTGTGGGTCATGTTCGGAACGTCGTAATACCCGTAACCGGCCTGCCACACCCGCTTTTCATACCGCTCTACGTGATCGGGGCTGAAGAAGTAAAACGCCTTCGTGTTGGAACAGCCAATGGTTTGTTTCAGGGTTCCGTTGCAGTAGTGCCAGTACGCAAAGGGTAGCACGTAGCGTAGCTCCTGGTCAAATTCGCCGTGGTAATCAATGACTTTGTAGGGCTTTTTGCTGACAAAATCCTGCCGGATAAACCGAAGCTGGTTCAGACGGGCAAAGTAATTGTCGCGTACGAAATACCGCAGATCGCGTCGGAGCCGGGGGTAGTTCAGGGTGGCTACAACGTAAAGTGCTTTGAGAAAGAAGCGTTTCATGCAGGCTGATCAATGAATACATCGGGAAACGACCGTTGGGTCGCCTGGGCGCTGACCTGCTGATAGACGTTTAGCAGGCGGTTGGCGGTATGCTGCCAGGAGAACAGAGCGGCCCGCGCCAGCCCTTTCAGCCGTAATGTCTCGCGCAAAGCGGGCTGGGTGAGCAGCCGGTAGAGCTGGGTAGCCATGTCTTCGACCGAAGTCGGATCGGCCAGCAGGGCTGCGTCGCCGGCCACTTCGGGCATGGCCGAACTGCTGGCCGTCAGCACGGGGGTACCGCAGGCCATGGCTTCGAGGATGGGCAACCCGAAACTTTCGCGCAGAGACGGGCACAGAAAGATCGTGGCTGCATTGTAGATCAGGGGTAAGGTGGCGTTCGGGATGTAGCCGGGCAGGATGATATGATCGGCCAGGGTATGGCCGCCCATTTCGCTCAGCAGTTCGTTGACGTACGAAGGCGATACGTTCAGCATCACCAGCGGCAGCGAGAGTTGCTTGCGTCGCTGTAGTAACAGCAACGTTTTCAGCACATTTTTGACATTCTTCTTGGGGTCGGTATTGCCCAGGAAGAACATGAACTCGTCGGGCAGGCCGTACTGGGCGCGCACCTGCGCCAGCCGGTCGGGATTGTCGATAACCCGGAACTGGCTGCTTACGGCATTATGCACGGTAACGACCCGTTCGGGCTCCAGGCGCAGATGTTCGATAATGCGCTGCCGCTCGTAGTCCGAAACGGTAACGATGCGTTCGCAGCTGGCTACGACCCGCGGAACGTTCCAGCGCCGGTACAGGTTGCCGATCCGCTGGTACCAGTTGCCGCCCGTCAGGAATCGGTTTTCCAGAAAAATGATGTCGTGTAGCGTTACCACCAGCGGTACCGGTCGGCGGAGGGGCGCGGTATTGGCGGTGCAGTGCAGCATATCAAGGCCGTACTGGCTGACGGCTTTGGGGAGCGTATACTGCTCCCAGGCCGGATAAGGGCCACCCGGTAGCTCAACAACGGTCAGGTTGGGCGCACTGGGCAGACTATCGGGCGCGGTGTCGGGCTTCACAAAGACTACGTATTCGTGCTCCGGGTTATTCACCAGCGCCTGTATGGTTTCCAGGGCTACGATGTCCATACCGTGCTTGTGGGGGCGGAGCAGGCGCTGTGCTTCGATGCCGATTTTCATAAGTTGCAGGAGTCTGTTAAGCCTAACATGAGAGCGTATATTGAGTAGCCGACGCAAGCCGGTAGAGAGAATCGGGGGTCAGGGTATAGAATTCCGGCCTGTCAGAAAGGTCGTTGCTGGCCACGGCCGCGCTGTATGACCCGGCCAGGTCGAAGCTGCGGACTGCCCAGTAACCTGGCTGTCCGATGGCCGACGCCGATGCCCGGTGCTGGCCATCGAGACAGGGAATGGCCGCCGGGTCGTTGCCCAGCCCCTGGCCGGTGGCTTTGACCAGCGCTTCCTTACGCGTCCAGAGCTGGTAGAACCGGCGTTGCGGCTCGGTGACACTGGTAATGTACTGCTGCTCCGAAGGGCTGAAGGTCGATGGGAGCAGGTCGGCAGCCGGAAAGTCCGGCCTGATCTCTTCCACATCGACCCCGATAGGCCGACGCGCTATGCCGATCAGCACCCAGCTGCCTGCGTGCGATACGTTGACATGCCAGCCCGTAGCCGGGTCCAGTTCGGGTTTCTGGTTCGGGCCTATAGTGATGCGCACCTGGCCGGGCTGCTGACCCGTATAGGCACTGACCAGCAAACGAAGCCAGCCGCGCGCACAGCTGAAGCGGTGCTGGTCGGCGGCCTGCCGGTAGCGGCTGGCCCGATCCAGTTCGTCGGGGCTGAGCCAGCTGCGTAGCCGGGGCAGGCAGGTCGTATGGTCGGGCAGGAATACCCGAAACACCGCCAGCGGCCCCGCCAGGGAGCCAGGTCGGATAGGCTGCCAGTCTGGGGGCAGCCACGACGCACACGAAACGAACGCAGCAGGCATACAAAAACAAAGAAAGACCTTCTCAAAAAGTGACATAGATGACACCGGTACGAGGCTTACTACGCTTGTTGGTCACCAGTAGTCTTTTTGATCTCTATAGTAGTGACGTCATTTAGTGCGATTAGTCATAATTAAGAAGAAAAAATCTTTCTGCGTTTGGTCGCGGTGGTCGTTCATGGTCAGTGCAATAGCTTGTCAGGTTGGTTGGAGGGTATGCCGGATGGGGCGAATGATAAGGGCGCTGGTCGTTGGCTGGCTGAGTATGGCCGGAACCATGGCGCAGACCTGCCCGGAGTCGGGAGGACCGTTGATTGTCAGCGAAACGTTCGGTCGTACGGCCGGCCCGCTGCCCGATAATCAGACCTCGTACCGGTACGTAGACCGAACCTGCCCCGACGATGGCGAGTACACCCGTACCACGGCGCTCGACAGTGCCTGTTTCAGCAACACCTGGCACGTTATTCCGCGCGATCATACGCCGGGCTCGACCGGTGGTAATATGCTGATCATCAACGGTAATTTCGAGCCGGGCGAGTTTTATCAGCAGTCGGTCACGGGACTTTGTCCGAATACGACCTACGAGGTGTCGGTCTGGGCGTTGAACCTGCTGCGGGCGGGCATCTGCGAAAACAGCATCAGGCCCAACCTGACGATGCGCGTCGAATCGGCCGACGGGGAGGTGCTGCAGCTGATCGATCTGGGCGAGATCATAGAGACCGAACGACCCGACTGGCGCCGGTACGCTACTGTCTTCAGCGTCCCTAAAACCTCGGCTACCGTTGTGATCCGGTTTATCAACAACCAGGGCCTGCGGGGCTGCGGCAACGATATGGCCCTGGACGATATTCAACTCAGGCAATGCAGCGTCTGCGCCACCAACCCGGTTCAGATTCCGGATGTGTTTACGCCGAACGGTGACGGTATAAATGATGATCTGGCCGTCTATCTCGATACCATGATCTCCTACGATCTGTCTATTTTTGACCGCTGGGGTACGGTCGTTTTCACCAGCAACACCCAGTCTCGCCGGTGGGATGGCACCTATGCCGGGCAGCATTGTCCGGCGGGTGCTTATACGTACCAGATTGCTTATCGACTTAGTGGGGTCAACAGCCCCGATAAACCTTACGTGCAGACCGGCCGAGTTTTGCTGCTGCGCTAACCGTCATCACCGTAATGAGTAACACCCGTAAGGCCATGAATGGCGGCAAGTGGATCACGATTGCCACGGCCATTTCTACCGTGTTTCAGTTTGCGCAGGTAGCCGTTCTGGCCCGGCTGCTGGCTCCCGCCGACTTTGGCGTTGTCAGCGTCAGTAACCTGATCATTGCTTTTTTCGGGGTGTTTGCCAACCTGGGTTTTTCTAACTCGATCATTTACAAGCAGGAAAGCGACCGGCGCGTTCTGTCGACGCTGTACTGGCTGAACCTGGCTGTTGGAGTGCTGCTCTTTGCGATCATTTACATCAGCACACCGCCCATCGTTGCGTTCTACGAAGAACCCCGGCTGGGGCGGGTGGTCCGGCTGGCGTCGTTCTATTTCCTGATCGTTTATTTCGGGCAGCTGTACCTCTTCCTGCTTGAGAAAGAGCTGCGGTTCAAGTCAGTGGCCATCATCGATATCATAGGCAGCGTTGTGTCGACAGGAGTAACGCTGTCGCTCGCGTTCAACCAGTATCAGGAGTTGTCGCTCATCATCGGGTCATTGGTGGGGCAGGCGGTGCGCAGTGCCCTCCAGGTTGCGCTGGGCCGGCCGTTTTTTCGACCGATGCTGGCCTTCAGTCTGCACGATGCCAAAGAACACCTGCGGTTTGGCATATACAACATGGGCGATGGGTTTCTGGGCTTCATCCAGTCAAACTCCGACAACATCTTTATCGGGGGCCTGCTGGGCGTGGAGAAACTCGGGTTTTACACGATGGCCTACCAGCTGGCCATTTTCCCCGTCATCAAGCTCAACCCCATTATTTTGCAGGTAGCGTACCCGATTCTGGCGAAGATGAAAGACAGCGCGGCCGACCTGAAGAAGTCGTACCTGAAAATTCTGGATTTCATCAGCTACTGCAACCTGCCGCTGCTGGCGGGTCTGTTTATCACGGCCGAAACGGTGGTGCCGCTGTTTTACGGGCCGGGCTGGGAAGAAACCATTCAGCTGATCCGGATTTTCGTGTTCGTCAGCGTTTTCTTCTCGCTGAGCCACCCGCTCTTTACCCTGGCCTTCACCAAGGGCAAGCCTAATCTGTTGTTTTACCTGAATCTGGCCACGCTGCTCGTGAAGATCCCGCTGGTTTACGTGGGAGGCCGGTATTTTGGGGTTACGGGCGTGGCTTACGCGTTTCTGATTACGACCTTCCTGAATATGCTGGCCAACTTCGCCATTGTGCATTACCTGGTCGGGAGCTTTCTGGGTGTCTTCCTGCAAAACATAGCCAAGCCGGTGTTGTTCTGCGGGCTTATGATTGCTGTGGTTACGCTGTACAAAGTGACCGTTGGGCATGAGGGCTGGCTGAATGCCGGTGCCGAGATTGCGCTGGGTGGGGCGGTGTATCTGGCCCTGACGCTGGCCTACAAGCTGCCCTTCTCCGAGATCAAAGCCTACCGCCAGGCGCTCTAGCTTTATTCCTTTTTGTTGATGAGGAACCCCGGTAGAGGGCATAACATGCCCCCCAACGGGGTTTGCGGTGCGGGCCTGGTGGTTTTGCTATGGACATATCACCCCTACGGGGTTTGCGCTGCAGGAGCGAGCGTGGTTTGGCTTTAACATGCCACTCTCACGGGGGGGCGCTACGGTCGGATGTACCTCCGGGCCATGGACATGTCGCCACAAGGGGTTTCGATGCGGTGGGGGTTTGACCGCAGGTATGCCATGGGAATGGGATGGTAGGCCGGAGAAGGCGCCGGGTCGACAACGTGCCGTAGGCACGAAACGTTGGTAGCCGAAGAGGGGCGGGTGTATGTAGATGGCGTGCCGTAGGTACGCGACCCGTCCCCGGTATATATTAAATAATGCCGGTGTGCATGGGACACTAAATGCCAAACGGGGAACGGACGCGCATCGTGAGGTGCGCGTCCGTTCCCCGTTTGACCTACTCCTGATTTACGCCTGATCCAGCGCGCGTTGCAGGGCCAGCGCCAGCGCCTTATCGTTGGGCGGGTACATGAGCGTAGCATGGTCGCCGGGCACGTCGTGGACGCGGACGCCCTGCCGGGCAAAGTCGTTCCAGCCGAGGTAAACCTGGTCATCGACGAAATACAGCCGGGTCATCGCCCGGAACAGGTCGAGCTTCCCGTTGTAGGGTTGTAGCCGGTAAGCCTCAAAAGCCTCTTCATGCTTTTGCATGATGTATTCCATATGCCCCAGTTCGGTTGAGGGTTTGGGCTTACTGGCCAGACCCAGGCCTTCCAGCAGCAGTTGCCCCTGCCGGTTGAAGTATTCCTGCTGGTAGCGTATAGTTTCTTTAGGCTGGTTGATCAGCGACCGCCCAATGAAGAGCATCTTCGGAAACTGCCGCCCAATCCGCCAGACCAGCCGGCTGAGCTGGCTCTTGTGCGAAACCAGGGCACGGGCGTCGGTGTCGAACATGGCCAGCAGCTTGATTTCCTTGCCCATCGCCCGGAGTTGCTGCGCCATTTCGTAAGCTACATACCCCCCAAACGAATAGCCCGCAATGGCGTAAGGGCCCGTTGGGTTCTGTTCCAGCACCTCCTGAATGTAGCAGGCGGCAATATCTTCCATCCGGTTCAGCGGCTCTTCGGTACCGTCGAGACCGCGGGCCTGCAGGCCGTAGATGGGTTGCTCGGGGTCCATGTAGGTCGACAGACTGCTGAAGTTGAGCAGGTTCAGCCCGATGCCGTGGATGATATAAATCGGGGTTTTGCTGCCCTGCGGTTTGATCGGCACCAGCGACTTAAACGTGCGGGTAGGTTTGTCGGGTTGCAGCAGCTGTGCCAGCCGATGAATGGTTGGGTATTCGAACAGCATCGATAGCGGAAAGCGTCGGCCGGTTTCGCGCTCCAGCTGGGTCATGACCCGAACGGCCAGCATGGAGTGGCCACCCAGGTCGAAGAAATTGTCGTGAACGCTGATGCTGTCGAGACCGAAAACACCGGTCCAGATACCGGCCAGCAGCTTTTCTTCGGGCGTTTGGGCCTCCACGAACCGGTTCACAACGGGCGCTTCGGCCGGTTCGGGTTTCGGCAGCGCTTTCCGGTCAATTTTTCCGTTGGGCGTAACGGGCAGTTTCGGCAGCGCCACAAACTCTGTCGGGACCATATAGGCCGGTAATACCTGCCGAAGCTGCTCTTTCCAGGCCGCAATATGTTCTTTCGAAACGGCTGTAAACGGTTTGTACGGGTTTTTGACGTACTCGTTCAGGCGCTCGTGGGTCGTAACCAGCGCCGACGGCTTCGGCGGAATAGCCCGGCGGTCGGCCGGTATGAAGACGACTTCGAATCGGTTGTCGGTATGGCTGCCCGTCCAGCGAACATGGGCCCGGAATCCGTGCTGGCTGGCCAGTCCCCAGAAATCGTTCGGGTCAACGCCGGTCTCGGGCAGGGCATTGTACCGGTCCTGCACCTCGCCGATGAAATCGTCGGGTCGGGCTTCGCCGATGAACTGGAGCAGCGCATGATCTTTTGCCGTACGTCGGTTAGGCAGGTTGATCACCTGGATAACCTGCTGCGGATGGCTGCTGAGCAACTGCCCGATTGACGCCACCGACAGCCGACTGTCCCACTCGATGCGCTGGTCTGGCGTGGCTACGGCAGGCGGGGTGCCTACGTAGAGCCAGATGTCGTAATCGTAGCGGGTGGCTTCGTTCCGGTAAACGCCTTCGCGCAGCTGGATATCAACGGCGGTAATGCGCGGAATAAACGCCGGCAGGCGATAAAACAGGGCCGGGTCGGCCATCAGCTCATCGTCCAGCTGCACCCGCCGGTCCAGCGCGGTCCGGAACTCGGCTACGGTACGGGTGCCGCTCGTGCGCCGGATCAGGTCAATGGCGTGGTACATGGTCAGCGTGTGCTTGCCCTGCATACCGCCAATGAACACACAACCGCCATCGGCCGTAGCGTTGGCAGCCCGTTCGATGACTTTCAGCAGGTAGCCGAGGTCAGGGAAGTACTGCGCCACTGCGTGGATAAGCACCATATCGAGCGAGGTCGGCTCGATACCCGTAAAGTCGTCGGCGGGGGCCGTTTTGGCCAGTACGTTCGCCCACTTGGCGGGCTGCTGCTGGAGTTTCTTCGACAGGGTGTCGATAGCGGGTTGCGAGTAGTCGGTGGCGATGTATTGCCGAACGTGCGGAGCCAGTTCAAACACCAGCTGCCCCCCTCCGCAGCCGAGTTCCAGAATGCTGGTCGGCTTCAGGGCTTTGATACGCCGAACCGACTGCTGCATCCATTCTTCGTTCTGCTCATGGGCGTTGGCTACATCGCTGACCTGGGCCACAATGGCGGCATCGAGGTTCTGGTCGGCCAGGTCCAGGTCGCTTTCCGATTCTTTCCCCAGCGTATAGATCGTGTTCCAGTGCTCCTGCCATTCGGACGAGCCTTCGTCGCTGCCCGATGCGCTCGGCACCACGTAGGCCACCAGCCGCTGATCGCCGGGACGATCTTCGCGCGCAATGACAACGGCATCCTGAATGTCGGGTTGCTGGAGCAGGTTGTACTCGATCTCGCCCGGTTCGATGCGGTGGCCGCGAATCTTGATCTGCTGATCGATCCGGCCCATGTACTGCACATCGCCGTTGGGCAGAAAGCGTCCCAGATCGCCGGTGCGGTACAGGCGGGCGCCCGTTGCGGCATCGGTCACGAACTTCTCGGCGGTCAGGGTGGCCTGGTTCAGATACCCGATGCCGACGCCTGTTCCTGAAATGCAGATCTCGCCCGACAAATCGGGGTTCTCGGGGTTGATGACGATGGTCGTGTTGGCAATGGGCTGGCCAATGGTGATCAGCTCATCGTCGGGTAAAATCTTTTTGCCGGTGGCGTAGATCGTGGTTTCGGTCGGGCCGTAGAAATTCCACAGGTCGCCACAGAACGAAAGCAGCTGCTGTGCCAGGTCTTTGGAGAGGGCTTCGGCGCAGGAGATGATCCGAACGTCGCGGGTGCCGCGCCAGCCCGATTCCAGCAGCATCCGCCAGGTGGCGGGGGTAGCCTGAACAAAGGTAATGGCTTCGGTGCGGAGCAGGTCGGCCAGGGCGGGTCCGTTGCGGCTGGTATCGGTATCGACAATGACCAGTTCGGCACCGGTCAGCAACGGCAGGTAGATTTCGACGGTGGCGAGGTCGAACGCAATGGTGGCCAGTGAGACGGTTTTGTCGGTCGGGCTCAGGCCGGGCTGCTGCTGTACGCTCAGCATGACGTTTACCACGCTGTTGTGCTTGATCTGCACGCCCTTGGGTCGGCCGGTGGTGCCGGAGGTATAGAGCACATAAACCGGCGATTCGCCCGCCACGCGGATCGGCAGGTCGTCGGTCGCGTAGCCCGGCAGGGTTGGCCAGAGGTCTTCGAGCAGTAGTTCGCGCGCGGTTACGGCAAACCGACCCTGATGAACCCGGTTGGTCAGCAGCACCTGACAGCCTGCGTCGGCCAGTACGTAGCCGATCCGGTCGGCAGGGTGGCGCGGGTCGACGGGAATGTAGGCCGCGCCCGTTTTCATGACGGCTACCAGGCAGACAACCATCTCCAGCGACCGCTCTACCGCCAGTCCCACCCGGTCGCCGGGTTGTACGCCTGCTTCGATCAGCACCCGGGCCAGCTGGTTGGCCTGCTCGTTCAGTTGCGTATAGGTCAGCGTCTGCTCCTTAAACCGAAGGGCGGTTTTGTGCGGAAACTGCCGAACGGTATCCCGAATGAAGTCGTGCAGCGCCCGGTCGCTGGCAAACGGCAGCCGACGCCCAAGGCCCGGCCTGTCGGCGCGGACCGGACTCGTCACCGGCGCGGTTACAGCTACGGGCGCCGGAGCCGCAGCGGGTTGGCCCAGGCGCGTATCGGGCGAAGCCGACAGGGTCTGTAACAGCTCGACAAACTGCCGATGGAACGACCGGATCGTTTCTTCCCGAAACAGCTGGGTGTTATATGACCATTCGATTTGAAGCGCGTCGGCCGAGCCCGTTGCATTGATCGAAATTTCGAAATTTTCGAACGCGCGTGGGTTGGTGTCGAAGCGGTAGTCGAGACCGTGAAAGGTGACTCCATCGGCCAGGCCCATATCCATGTTGAAGACCATCGGCACCAGCGGCAGCCGCGACGAATCGCGCGGGATCGGCAGTTTTTTGAGCAGACTGCCGAAGGTGAGCTGCTGGTTGTCGAAGGCGTCGAGGAGGTCGATTTTGCGTTTCTGCAGGTAGGCACCGAACGTCATTTCCGGCTGCGGAAAGCTCCGGAGGGGCAGCAGGTTTACGCAATGACCCACCAGCCGGTCGTGGCCAGTCGCCGACTGGCCCGCGGCCGGTAAGCCCAGCACGATGTCGGTCTGACCCGTCAGCCGGTGAATCAGCACCTCAACGGTGGCCACCAGGGTCGTTACCAGGCTGCACCCGGCTTTAGCCCCCATCTGCCTGACGGCCTGTAGCAGCGGCCCGTCGACCCTAAAGTCGATCCGGTCGCTCTGGAACGTACGGCGGGCGGGGCGGGGGGCGTCGGCGGGCAGATCCAGTACGGGTACCGAACCCGCAAACTGCTGTAGCCAGAACTGCTCGATCTGCCGGTAGTCGGCCGTCTCTACAAACGCCCGCTGCTCCAGCGCGTACTGGCTGAAGGCATCGACGGGCGGCAGTACCGGCTCCTGCTGCCGCACATAAACCGAGTATAAACGGCCCAGGTCCTGCATCAGAATACCCGTCGACCAGCCGTCGCAGACGATGTGATGGGCGGTCAGGACAAAATGAAAGCTGGCGTCGGTACGTTTGATCAGCCCGGCTTTAACGAGCGGGCCGTGGGTCAGGTCGAAATTTGTCTGAACGTCCTGCTTCAGGTAATCGGCCACCAGCCGGTCCTGATCCGCGGCTGACAGCGCCGAGCCATCGACCAGCTCCAGCGGTACCGACAGCTCGCGGAAAACAATCATTTGCTCGCCGTCGGCGCTGAAGGCCGAGCGCAGGGCTTCGTGCCGCTGCACAAGGGCGTGCCAGGCTCGCTCCAGAGCCGGTATGCTCAGTTGTCCCGTAAAACGGAGCGAGATCGACTCGTTATAGGAGCGGTTTGCTTCGTTGCCCCCAAACTGGCACGCCAGCCATATTTCGCGCTGGGGTTCCGTGGTGTGGGTGACGAGCAGTATATCCGGTCCGGCAAACGGGTCGAAATCAACGGCGGTCAGTTGGTCGTAAGGTACAGTTGTCAGCATGCGTACTATCAGGTTGCCTCGGGTGTTGGACGAGGTGTGGACATTTCGGGCTTAGTTATTCACCTGCATATACTTACCTGGCAGGTCAGGATTGGCAACAAACCAGGCCGGATTTCCCTGGCGGTCGCGGCCGAGCCGGGCACCGGGAATAGGCGGTTGGTTTGCCGTGAGCAGCTGGCCCTGGGAAGCTACGGGAGCGGGCAGGGTACCGCGCATAAACCCGGCTTCGATCAGGGCATTTACGCTGTCGCTAAAGGCCGCCAGCACCGCATCAAGGTCAGCATCCGTATGCGCTTCGGTCATGAAGCAGGGAAAGCCGTCCCAGATATGAATGCCTTTCTCCCGCATTAAGGTAAACAATAACTCGGTATAAGGAACCTCGTCTTTGAACTTGATTTTCCAGAGCGATCCATAATGAGCCACGAAAAACGGCAGCTGCCGGGTCTGGCAAATGGCGTTCATCTGATCGGCGAGCCAGGTCGTTTTGTGGGTGAGACCTTCCTGCAGACGGGGGCTGTTTTCGCGAATGTGGGTCAGCGACGCATGGGCCGCGGCCAGGGCCAGCGGGTGCCGGACAAACGTACCGGCAAAGTAGGTGACGCCTATTTCGGGAACCGAGTTGTCGCCGTATTGCCAGGTGCCGCCGTCGAGGGCGTCCATAAACGCTTTCTTCCCGGCAATTACGCCGATCGGCAGGCCTGCGCCCACCACTTTTCCGTAAGTAGCAATGTCGGCCCGGATACCCAGCACGGCCTGCATACCGCCTACGTGCATCCGGAAGCCGGTAATGACCTCGTCGAAGATCAGGGCGGTACCGGCCGAAGCCGTGATGGCGCGCACTTCCTTCAGGAAATCGACGGGTAAAAACTCCGGACGGCGGCTCTGCACCGGCTCAACCAGTACGGCAGCCAGCTCCGACGCCCGCTCCCGAATGATGCGCAGGCTCTCGTCGGTGCCATACTCCAGAATCAGCATGTTCTGCACCGCTTCGGGCATGATACCGGCCGCAGCCGGAAACGACTTCAGCTTTTTCGTGCCCCGCACCAGCACTTCGTCCATGATGCCATGATACGAGCCCGTGAAAGCCACGATTAGCGAGCGACCTGTAATGGTGCGGGCCATCCGCATGGCGCCCAGTACGGCTTCGGAACCGGTGCTGCAGAGCGCAGCCCGGTCGGCGCCCGTCATTTCGCAGATGAGCTGACTGACGGTGCCGGCCAGTTCGTGTTGCGGACCCACCTCGAAGCCATTGTCGATCTGCCGATGCAGGGCCTCGCGGATGTAGTCGGGCTGGTAGCCGAAGAAGTTGGAGCCAAAGCCGTTCAGTACGTCGATGTATTCGTTGCCGTCGACATCCCACAGCCGCGTTCCCCGCGACCGGTTAACAACAATCGGGTACACAATCTCTTTGGTCAGCGGCCGGAAACCGGATACCACTCGCGGGTCGGCCATCTGGTTCCGATGTTGTTCGGTATAGGCTTTGCTCCCCGCCGTTTTGCGGGTGTACCGGGCCGTGAGCTGTTCCAGGAAGGTTTGCTGCCGGTTGGTCAGGTTGGCGGTTTGCCGGTCGATGCGGGCCGTGGCGCCAAACGGTTTTTTGAGTTCAGCGGCTTCTTCGGGGCTGATGTCAACGGCCTGTCCGTTCGGAATCGATATGGCTTTCCCGTTCGGTGCGGCATGCGCAGACCCGTTGGTGCCGTTCGTATGCCCGTTCAGCACCGGGGCAGGCTGGGGGGCGGGAGCAGCGGCCGGTACCGGAGGTGCCGGTGTACCACCCTGCAACAAAGCTACCTGTTTGGCCAGCAACTGGAGCTGCTGCGCAATCAGACCCAGCGCGGTATCCGACCCTGCCGATACGGGCGGTGCGGCATAGACGGGTGCCGGGACCGGGGCTGGCGTTGCCTGAACGGGGGCCAGCTGAAACTGATCGGCCGGGAGGGTTTTGTCGAGGTAAGCCGCCAGCTCCTGGGGCGACTGATAATCGGTCGAGAGCTGACGGAAGGTAATGGGTACGTTGAACTCCCGGCGCAGGGTAGTGGCTACCTGGGTCAGCAACAGCGAGTCGAGCCCGATCTCCACGAAACTCATGGACGGTTGCACACCGGCCAGATCGATGCCGGATGCGTCTTCCAGCAGTTCATTGATTCGGTTAAGCAGTACAACGTTTCGCATGGGCAACAGGGATGAATGAGTCGGTTCAATTGAGGTTGTATGGGTTGGCAGCGGCTCGGCCGGTGAAGGCGCAGACTGCGGGTAAGCTACGGGCGCGGGCGGGTCTACCCAGCATCGTTGTTTGGTAAACGCGTACGTAGGCAGCAGGACCCGGTTGTGCGGCTGGCCGGCGTAGAACGCGGCCCAGTCGGGGGTCAGCCCCAGTTGCCAGAACTGCCCCAGGGTTGTCAGTATCGACCGGCAGGTAACGGCCCAGTCGGTGGTTGTTTCGAGACCGGTCAGTACCGGAACCGGTTTGCCCGCTGCCTGCTGCCGCGCCAGGGTTGCCGATATCTTGCCAGGCCCCAGGTCGAACAGCAGCGGGTTGTCGAAGGCCAACATGGTATCGAGGGCCCCGGCAAACTGCACCGTTTCGCGCATGTGACGTGCCCAGTAGTGCGGATCGGTGGCCTGGGCGTCGGTCAGCAGCGTCCCCGTCAGGGTCGAGATGATGGGCTTCTGAGGCCGGTTCAGCGGAACACGGGCTACCTGACTCTCGAGGGCCTCGGCGACCGGGTCCATCATGGCCGAGTGAAAGGCGTGGCTCGTTGGCAGCCGCTTGTTCGGGATCTCCTGGTCGCTGAGCCGCCGGGCAAACTCCGCCACGGCATCGTCAGGGCCAGCCACGACGCACAGGTTTTTGCTGTTGATAGCCGCAATGGACAGCGTTTCGGGTAACATGGCCCGGATGAGGTCAGCGTTTTTACGGTCCGAGAGCATCGAGCCACGGGGCTGTTCGCTGACGAGCCGCCCCCGTGAGCTGACCACCTGCAATACGTCGGCCAGGGAGAAAACACCAGCCAGGTGAGCCGCCACAAACTCCCCGATGCTGTGGCCACACAGTACCGAAGGCTGTATACCCCAGTGCATCCAGAGTTTGGCCAGGGCGTATTCGGTAATGAACAGGGCGGGCTGGGTGTAGCGGGTGTCGTTGAGCCGGGCTTCGGCATCCGCATCGGCCAGATCGGGGTACATTACCGTCCGGATGTCGCGGTCGAGCTGATCGGTCAGCAGGTCGGCGCATTCGTCGACGGCCTGTCGGAAAACCGGCTCGTTCTCGTACAGCGGCCGACCCATGTTGAGGTACTGCGCGCCCTGACCGGGGAACATGAATACGATGTCGTCGGGCACCTGCCGAACGGGCGGTGCGGCCTGCGCGGCTGGGTTTGTCAGGCTGTCGAGTAGGTCGGCCGTCGTGTCCGCCACCACGAACCGGCGGTGGGCCAGGGCGGGGCGGGTCGTATGTAGGGTATAGGCGATGTCGGCCAGGGCGGGTGCCTCAGCGGTTGCGAGGGCGTCGGCCAGTTTATGGGCGTAGGCATCGCGGCTGGCTGCCGACCTGGCCGACCAGCTGATCAGCTGCGCGGGCCGTACCGGAGCCGTTGACGGGGCGGGCTGGGGCCGGTCGGCTTCTTTCAGCACCACGTGTACGTTGGTACCGCCTATCCCGAATGAACTGACGCCCGCCCGCCGGACCGACTCGCCCGACCAGTCGGTCCGGCGGGCGTTGACGAAGAACGGGCTGTTGGCGAAGTCGATGACTGGGTTCGGCTGCTCGAAACCCAGCGACGCGGGAAGTTGCCGATGATGGAGCGAGAGGGCGGTTTTGATGAGCCCCGCTACGCCAGCGGCTGCGGTCAGGTGACCGAAGTTGCTTTTTACGGAGCCGATCGCGCAGAATTGCCGACTGGCCTGCTCGCCAAACGCCATCGTCAGCCCTTCGATCTCGATGGGATCGCCGATGGGAGTGGCCGTACCGTGGGCTTCTACGTAGCTGATCGTTGCCGGATCGACCCCACCGTCGGCGTAGGCCGCCCGGATGGCGGCTGCCTGCCCTTCGGCGTTAGGGGCCGAGAAACTGCCTTTGCCAGCGCCATCGTTGTTGACGCCGACGCCTTCGATAATGGCCCAGATGGTATCCCCGTCGCGCCGGGCGGCTTCGGCCCGTTTGAGCAGAACAACCCCGGCCCCGTCGCTGAAGACGGTGCCGGTAGAGCCCGCGTTGAACGGACGGGTGTGCCCGTCGCTACTCAGCATGGAGCCTTCCTGGTACAGATGCCCGCTGTTGATCGGGGCCGTAATGCTGGCACCACCCGCCAGGGCTACCTCACACTGACCGCTCCGGAGGCTCTGCACGGCCTGGGCTACCGCCAGCAGCGAGGTAGAGCAGGCCGAAAAAACGCTGACGGCCGGTCCCTTGAGGTCCAGCGTGTAGGCGGTTCGGGTGGCGATATAATCTTTTTCGTTCAGCAGCTCGACCTGAAACGGTCCGGCAGCCGCTACCAGCTCGTGGTTGGGCAGTACGTTGTTGAGAAAGTAGGTGTTCTTCCCGGTGCCCGCAAAGACACCCACCCGCCCGCCGTACTGTTGCGGCAGGTACCCCGTCTGTTCGAGGGTTTCCCAGGCTATTTCGAGGAATATGCGCTGCTGCGGGTCCATGAGCCGGGCCTGATTGGGCGCCAGTCCGAAAAATCCGGCATCGAACAGCTCAGCTCCTTCGATAACGCCCCGCGCTTTTACGTACAGCGGATCGGTCCGGAACGAGTTCGGAACGGCCCCGTCAAGCTCCTCTTCGGTGAAGAAGCGGGTTGTTTCGCGGCCTTCGGTCAGCAGGTTCCAGAACGCTTCAATAGTGCTGGCCCCCGGAAAACGGCCCGCCATGCCGATGATGGCAATCGCCGACGAGGGGTCGGCCGGATCCGTCGCTTCTGCAAAAGGAGTCGGGCTGTCGGGGCTGGTCGCCTGACCCAGATACCGGGCTATACCGGCCGGGGTCGGAAACTGATAGAGCTTGGTAATGGGTAGCGTCAGTTGCTGTTGTTTCAGTCCCGCCACCGTTTGCTGCGCCAGCAGCGAGTTGCCACCCAGGGTGAAAAAGTTATCGTCTATGCCGACCTGATCGATCGCCAGCAGCCGCGTCCAGAGCGAGCAGATGGTGCGTTCGAGGGGCGTTTTGGGGGCGCGGTAGGCCCCGGCCGACTCCGGACGTTTCAGTTCGGGAGCGGGGAGGAGTTTCTTGTCGACCTTGTCGCTGATGGTGCGGGGCAGCCTGTCCATCCAGACAAAAGCCGACGGCATCATGTAGTCGGTTACGCGCTGCTCCAGTTCACGCCGGATCAGCGCATCGTCGGGCTGGCCCGTGACCGAGACCAGGTATGCGACGATCTGTTTCTGGCCGTTGCCGCCCTCGCGCACCATCACCGATGATTCGGCCAGGAGCGGAATTTGCCGGAGCGCGGCTTCGATCTCGCCTAACTCGACCCGGTTGCCGCGAATCTTGACCATGTCGTCGCGCCGACCCACAAACTCCAGCGTGCCGTCGGGGCGGTAGCGGGCCATGTCGCCGGTGCGGTACACCCGGTACTCGCCCTGCTGCGGGTGTTGCCACCGGATAAACCGGTCGGCGGTCAGGTCGGGCTGGTTCAGGTAGCCCGCGGCCAGGCAGTTGCCCGCAATCAGGATTTCGCCCGCTTCGCCGTTGGGCAGCAGGTTAAGGTCTTCGTCGACAATAAACAGGCTGGCATCGACAATGGGCCAGCCCATGGGTGGGATAGTGGGCCAGGCCGACGCATTGCCTTTCATCCGGTATTCGGTAACCCAGATACTGGCTTCGGCCGGGCCGTAGACGTTCATCATCGTACACTCGGGCAGGGCCTCGAAGAACGTTCGCATGGCCGGGGTGAGCTTCAGCTGCTCGCCCCCCATGGTAATTTCGCGCAGCTCGTCGGGAAAGCGATTTTCGGCAATGGCCGCTTCGCAGAGGTACTGGATGGCCACGTAGGGCAGGTACGACCGGTTGATGTGATGATCGCGCACGAACGCCAGCAACCGGCCCGCGTCGAGCCGGTCGGCGTTGTCGATCAGGTGAACGGTGCCGCCGGTGCTGAGCGGCAAAAACAGCTCCTGCGACGATACATCGAACGTCAGGTGGCAGAACTGCAGGGTGTTGACACCCATGCCTACGATGCCGTGCCGACGCTGCCAGTCCATCAGCCGGATCAGGCCGGTATGCAGCTGACAAACGCCTTTCGGCTGCCCCGTCGAGCCGGAGGTATACAGTACACAGACCACCTCGTTCCGGTGCGTCACAGCCTGCGGGGCTGCCTCATGATCGAGATCGGCCCGGACAACCGTCAGCCCCAGCGTCTCAAAAACACCGGCATCGGCCCCGATCGAGACGCCCGTTTTCAGGCCCGAGTCGGTAATGATCCGGCGGAGTCGCTGCTCCGGGTGTTCGGGGTCGAGGGGCAAGTACGCTTTACCGGCTTTTACGATGGCTAGCACGCCAATGACCATCTCCAGGCAGCGCCGGGTGCTGATGGCCACGTAATCGGCAGTAGGGTCCTGTTGCAGAATGGCCTGAGCCAGTGCATCGGCGCGGTCGTTCAGTTGCCGGTAGGTCAGCCGGGCGTCATTATGCACCACCGCTAGCCGGTCGGGGTGATCGGCAGCGACGCGTTCAACGAGTTGATGAACCAGCGGGAAAGAGGTTACGGGAAGGCCGGTTGGTGTCATGGAGAAAGAAAGGTTTTCCACCCGGCAGCGGGGCTGCGGCCGGGCGACGTCGTCTACGTCATGTTCCGCTGGGTATGCAGTGAGTTCTCAGACTGAATAGGAGCCAGTTTGGCGTCGTTACGCCCCGGTACGTCCATGTAGTTGCCACCCACCCGGTTCAGTATCAGCAGCATGGGCTGGTTGGTAACGCGGGCGTAGAGGCTGAGTAGTTGTTTTTCGGCGCGGGTCCAGGCCGTGTTGGCGTCGATGACGAGCAGCGACAGCGCACTTCGTTTCAGCAGGAACACCGGAATCTGATGGTCGATCAGCGACGGCAGTTCCAGCAGAATCCGGTCGTAGCGGGTGGCGTCGAAATCCTGACTGGCGTCGAGCAGGTAGCTGATATCCGTCACGTTCATAAAATCGGGCCGGATGGTGTAAGGGAAGAACGTAATGCCATTCCGAATCTCGCGCTGTTCATTGCCTTTCTGGCGGGGATAGCAGTAAGCCACCTGCTGGTCGGCGTCGTTATAGAGCTGCGCCAGTCCGTTGGCGACCCACGATTTCCCCTGCTTCGGGCGGATACTGAACAGGGTGATAATGGGGGGGTAAGGCGATGACGTAGCCTGGGTTATCTCGATGTGAATGGCGTTGAACAGCCGCTCAAACATGCTGCGACTGGCCCAGGTCACCTTCGAGTACACATTCGGCTTGCTCACCGTTGGGAACACCGCCGTAACGGGCATACCGACCATCTGCTCGGCCTGATCGGGCGAATGAATTTTTTTGTCGAGCCAGAAGCGCAGCGCCGTTAGCACTAGCGCCAGGAACAGGCCCACCCCAAAGCCAATGGCCACGAGCTGCCAGCGCTTGGCGGCTTGGGGCAGCAGCGGGAAATAGGGGGCGTCGAGGACTTCGAGCGTACCGCCAATCTTGACATCCTGCCGGCGCATGCGGGACTGATCGACGTTCTGCAGCAGGTCGAGGTATTCTTTTTCGGCTACGGCCAGTTCGCGCTGCAGCTGCCGGAGCTGGGTGCCGAGCGGGCTGTACTCGCTAAGTTTGGCCTGGTACTCGTCCATGCGCTTCTTGTAGGTTCGCAGGCGGGCGTTCGATTCTTCATACTCCAGAATCTTGGTCATCCGGTCGTTGGCCATGCTCTGGGCGGGCAGGGCATCGGGCGCGCTGGCCGCGGCATCGTACTTCTGGGCGCTCAGTTTGAGCTCCTCGCTGGCCTGGGTAACGGCTGCCTGGAGCCGGGTAATGATATGCCGGGGCTGGTTGTAGGCGCGGGCGTTGGCCAGCTGGTTCTCGGCGTCGGCCAGTTTTTTCTGCTTGAGGCTCAGGTCAGTGTTGGCCGACCGGACGCTTCCCTGCTGACCCATCCGGCGGTCGAGGGCGTCGATGGCGGCTTTGGCCGCATCCCGGCGCATCAGCTCCTGGTTGTATTCGGTACTCAGCAGCTCTTTGGAGGCCGATACGTTTTTCGACTCCGAGTCGAAGTCAAGCACCTTGTGCTGGATGTTGAAGGCGCGCAGCCGTCCTTCGGCTTCGTCGAGGTTTTGCTTGGCTTTGGCCAGTTTCCCCTCGTAGTAGCCAACGACCGAGTTGGTTTCGGAGGTTTTGAAGAGCGAGTACCGCTCGTTCAGCATGTCGATGGCGTAGCGAAGGGTGCGCTGGGCAACGGCCGGATCGTCAGACTCGTACTCCATCAGCAGGATGTCGTTGGTCGCTTTGCGGGCGGTTGCTTTCAGAGTTTCGGTTAGATGCCGCAGCGAGTAGTACGAATTGGATGTCAGCAGCAGATCTTTGATGGGGTTAGTCATCTGCGCTTTCGACAGGCTGTCGAGGGCCGTAATCAGCAGCGCCGGGTCGCCTTCCAGGGGGAGCTGGTAGCGCAGACTGGGCGGCACGGCCTGCTGTAGTTGCTGAAAGCCCCCGGCTCCCAGTACCAGACTGTCGGGCTGTTGCAGCCGCAGGTGATCGGCCAGCAGGTGAATGCCGACCTGGAGCATGGTCTCCTTCGAATAGAGGGTAGTGAGCAGGTTGTCGAAAGCACTGGCGGAGCGATCGCCATACGCGGCCTGCTTGTCAGATAACAGCGAATAGCCCGAGGCCAGGCCCGTATAGAGCGTAGCTTCGGACTTGTAGACCTTGGGTTCGTTCCGGGTGGCGTACCAGGCGGTTCCGGCCGTGATACAGGGAATCAGAACGAACAAAGGCAGATGTTGCTTCAGTAAACGAAGAAAAACACTAATATTCATACCCGCTCATTAGTATCGTTTCAGCCGCTGGATGGGGGTTCCCATCAAGGCTTCGAACAAGTGTACACTTTTCAGAAAATCGCCTTTGACTTGCTCGGTAGTGGCTTTTGCCTGTACGTAGGCCGTTGTGGCGCTGGCCAGCTGACCGGTGGTTATTTTGCCTTTCTGCAACTCGGCTTCGGCTACCCGAAGCGCGGCCAGCGAAGCCTGCTCGTCGATAAGTCGTGTTTTCAGAATCTGCTGGGCCGTGATCATATCCTGATAAATGCTGATCAGCTGCTGCTTGAGCTCCAGCTCGGCAATGTCTTTCTGAACCAGCGAGGCCTTGTAGTTGGCGTCG
Organism: Spirosoma sp. 209; assembly: GCF_002006735.1. Classification (NCBI taxonomy): domain Bacteria; kingdom Pseudomonadati; phylum Bacteroidota; class Cytophagia; order Cytophagales; family Cytophagaceae; genus Spirosoma; species Spirosoma sp. 209. Next base: position 36,241 of record NZ_MVEC01000017.1, read on the forward strand.
GCCTGCCGGATGAGGTGTTTCCGTCCGAAGACGTCGAACAGCGAAACCCGAAGTTCGACCCCCGCCCGGTACCCGTTGGCGATTTGTCCGATTGGATTGGTGTTTAAATCAGGTGAACCGCTGGCGATGAGGACCTGGTTGCCGCCCGAGTAGTTGCCAAAGCCCGAAACGTTCTGCAGGATCTGGGTGCGCGCAACGCCCTGAGACGCTTTCAGGACGCTGGATACCTCGTTCTGGTATTTGATAACCGGCGAATAGGCAACGGCCATTTTTACCAGCTCGTCGAAGGGCAGAAGCTGAACGGCAATGTCCTGGTTCACATCGAGGTAGAGGGTATCACTGGCCAGCCCCGATGAGCGCCCGAACGATACCAGTCCCCGCCCGCCCCGGCTCTGTGCGAAACCAGCCGTCAACGTCCACAACAGTCCGGCAACAACAAGAAGACTAATTCGGTATACAGTACGCAATGGTTGCCTACGAAAGCAGATGTTCATTCAGAATAAAGGTTTTTGGCTGCGCTGACAGCGTCAGTTTCTCAACGACTGAATCAGCGGGTATCCAAGTTACTGTTTTGTTGCGTATGAATCGTCTAATTTTATTGTTCGGTGGTTGCTGGCTGAGAGGCTATTACCGGCAATCCACATTGATTTGGGGTAAGGGCTATTGTTTGGACTAACTGTTTACAATTCTGTCACTCTATAAAAATAATATACTTGTGTTCGCTCACTTTTTAGGGCACATGAACGTCTGGCGAGCCTGTATGAGGGGTATGCATAAACCGTTTGAAGGCCTTCCGCATGTTCAGAACAGCCCGTCCGAAACTCAGCATCAGCATAGGAATCAGCATCAGTTCACGCAGGGTAACGCGCTGCCGCAGATAAGCTGGAATCGAGATAAACAGGCTGAAACACAGGGTGATCAACAGGGCCATCGGAGCAGCCCACAGCGCCGGGTTGAACGTCAGCAGGGCCAGGAGCGTGCAAAGCCCCAACACGCCCAGCAAGAGTACGCGTGGCAGTACAACCTGCCGGAGCATACTCAGCGCGGGGGTTGGATGACCCTGCGCCAGCTCGGCCAGCCCTTTCTTATAATACATACGCAGAAACTGAAACTGGGCTGCAATCCAGCGGGTACGCTGATTCTCGAAGATGGCTCGCTGGGCTACTTTTTCATCGTATATATAGGCCTGCTCCAGGTATCCAATAATGTAACCGTTTAGCTCAACATTTATCTCCAGTTCCTTGTCATAGCCTCCCATGGTGCGGAGGTTAGTCATGCAGGCCTTCATAAGCCGCAGGTCGAAAGCCATGCCCGACCCGATAACCGGCGACGACAGGCCCAGCGACCGGGTGCCTTTCCGGAAAATATGGTTGTTGATTTCCTCACTGATGGCGTCGAGCAGCGCCACGCCGGTATTGGTATTTTTGGCTACCCGGTGGCCCTGTACGGCTCGCCAGCCCTGCTCGAAAGCCGCGTTGATCCGGACCAGAAAGTCGGGCGCCATGATATTGTCGGCGTCGGCCACCACCATGATATCGTACTGCCCGTCGGGAATCCGGGCCAGGGCCGCGTTAAGTGCTTTGGCTACCGTCGATACCTCGAACGAGACCTCCATAACCCGGATGGGCAGATCGGCCAGCCGGGCCAGGGTAGCCGGCTGCATGGAGTCGGCAATGACAATCAGATCGAAGAGTTCGGCGGGATACTGCTGGCGGAGGTTGGCTTTTACCGAATCGATAATGACAGCGTCTTCTTTGTAGGCGGGAATCAGGACCCCGATCCGGCGCAGCCGGGGCGTTTGGGGGAGCGGGCCGCTGTCATCGGCTTTTCCCAGACGACCCGCTACGGCAAACAGCAGAACGTACAGGACCGTCAGCGCCAGAAAGCTCAGAAAGCCAAAATAAGCCAGGTAAACGAGCGACATCGAAGTAAAGTACATGAGAGTGAATGTGAAATTCGGCTATTAATCATCAAGAACCAATCTGGGCGGTTAAGATTGACCAGACGGTTGGTAAGCATGTCAATCAAGTAGTTAGACTTCGTTTCTGTAAATCCGTCAAGTACCAACTAAAAAATGTTAGAAATATTTAGTTTACTTTAATGGCCGCTCAGCAATAACAGGTACTCGTCATGGCCCGAAATAGGCCTCTTAGAGCGAAAAGCGACCTTGGGCTTCAGACGGTTAGCAATTTTTTCCCATATAGGCATTTCTGGCAAACATTTCGCTATACTCCCAACGTTATGCCTATACTACGACATCAGAGTTAGCGGGTTAAAACGAATGGAGGCAGGACACGAAACGACCAACGAATCGGCGGGGCAGAAAAGCCCCCGTTCGCCGATTCATAATGACAAAGCAACTGTTCGGTTGCCCATGTTGCTGGGCATTACGCTGGCAGGTGGTATGCTGATCGGAGCTACATTTTTCGGCGGTACCAAGAGCCTGAATACCATTGGGCGGGGGTACACCAAATACCGCGAAATCCTGCAGCTAATCGAGAACAACTATGTCGACTCGGTCAATACCGACGAGCTGGTCGATTTTTCGATAGAAAAGATGCTGCAGAAGCTCGACCCACATACGGCTTACATGAACCCGCAGGACGCTATTGCGGCCCGGTCGCAGCTGGAAGGCGGGTTCGACGGTATCGGGATCGAGTTCAATATCTACAAGGATACGGTATACGTGGTGACGCCCCTGGCGGGTGGCCCTTCGGAAACGGCCGGTATTCTGAGCGGTGACAAGATTATTAAAGTCGATGATCAGGCCCTGGCGGGCGGCAAAATCGAGAACAGCGCCGTGTTCAAGGCTCTGCGTGGCAAACGCGGTACCGATGTTCGGCTCACCATCCTGCGCAAGGGCGATGAAAAACCGAAGGTGTTCACCATTACCCGCGACCGCATTCCGACCTATTCGGTCGATGCTGCGTATATGGTTGACGGTAAAACCGGTTACATCAAGGTAAATCGCTTTTCCGAAACGACCTACGATGAATTCAAGTCGGCGCTGGCGGCTCTCCGGGCCGAAGGGATGAGCCAGTTGCTGCTCGACCTGCGTAACAATCCGGGGGGCTATATGGACCGGGCTACCAGCATTGCCGATGAGTTTATTGCCGGTAATAAACTGCTGGTCTATACCGATGGTAAAGACAACCGCTACGACCGGCAGACCTACGCCCGGATTGCGGGCCAGTTTGAGGATGGGCCTTTGATCGTACTGGTCGATGAGGGCAGTGCGTCGGCGTCGGAGATTGTGGCGGGCGCGTTGCAGGATCACGACCGGGCGCTGATCGTTGGCCGGCGTTCGTTTGGTAAAGGACTGGTGCAGATGCCGGTGCAATTGTCTGACGGGTCGGAGTTGCGGCTCACGATCTCGCGCTACTACACCCCCAGCGGCCGGAGCATTCAGAAGCCTTACGTGCCGGGTCAGGAAGGGGATTACGAGAAAGAACTGGAACTCCGCTCGAAACGGGGCGAGTACTACATTGCCGACTCGATCAAAAACGACCCAAAGCTAAAGTTTAAAACCGACGGAGGTCGGGTCGTGTACGGTGGTGGCGGCATTACCCCGGACTACTTCATTCCGCGCGATTCGAGCTGGCAAACACCGTACCTGGTGCAGCTGTATGGCAAAAACATCATCCGCGAGTTTGCCGTCGAGTACGCCAACGCGAACCGGAAGAAACTGGAGAAACTGCCGTTTGCTGACTTCGATAAAACCGTTTCCATCAACGACGAGGAGATGGGCCGGTTCGTGAAAGATGCCACATCGGCAGGGATCAAGTTCAATGAGAAAGAATATAACCGCTCCAGGCCCTACATACGGACGCAGATTAAAGCCTTAGTGGCGCGGTACATCTACCAGAAGAACAACAAAGGCGGCCAGAACAACGAGTTCTTCAAAGTCATTGGCGAGGCCGACGATACGTACCAGAAAGCGCTGAAGTTATTTGACCGGGCCGATAAACTCGCCCACGGTACATTTACGTACAATCAGCCTAAATAGGGCGATTAGAAACGGGAAATCGGGTCGGCAGAGCAGGCAACAGCCCGTTCTACCGACCCGATTGCTGCGTTATTCGGCTTTTACTTTTTTCTTGAACTGATAGGCCAGGCCCAGCATGGATTGCAGGTTGCCGGTTTTGAAGTCCTGGCGGGCGTAGGGAGCCAGCTCAAAAGCGGCCCGCAGATTCGGTACAAACGGTACCCGTACCCGTACGCCCACATGCAGCGAGTAGCCTTCCAGCGCCTGGCGGTCGTCAAGCCCGTTGAGGAAGTTGAACCGGACACCCAGACCGGTGTACACGTTTACCTGGGGCTGGCGACTCACGTTGACCATCGGGCAGAACGTAGTGCTGAGCGACCCAAATACGGTGTTGGTCTGTACGCGCGCATCGAGCCAGAGGGCCCGATCGGCATTGGTACTAACGCTAACGACGTTATTGAACGGATAATAGGCTACGGAAGCCTGACCAAAAGCCGAAGCGGCAACGCTGAGGAGCAGCGCAGTAAATGCGTGTTTCATAGCCGCAAAACAACACTTTTCCCGGCAGAAACAAGCGGCTGAACGACGAAAACAACTGTCTGGTCCGGCCGGAGCGCCTGTAAAAAAAACACGACCCAGCTAAAAGCCGGGCCGTGTCTGACTAGATTTCTATCTACCAAAATCGTTTGTTACCGATAAGCGCGCTTGTCTGGGGTGCCGTCGGGATCGCCCGTTACGGTGCCGTTGTAGCGTAGCGTGCCGCCGTTGGCCAGCAGAATACCGGCTACGTGGGGAGTGGCCATCGAGGTACCGCTCAGCGTGGCGTAACCACCATTCTTATACGTCGATTTGATACTCACGCCCGGTGCCGAAATATCGATCGGTGGGTTGCCGTAGTTCGAGAAGCTGGCAAACCGGTTGTTGGCGTCAAAAGCCGATACCGTAATGATGTTGGTACCGTTTACCCGACCCGGCGACGAATTGTTGGCGTTCTGGGCTTCGTTGCCCGCAGCCAGCGCGAACTTGATGCCTTTGGCGGCTGCGCTTTTTACCGCATTGTCGAGGGCGGTCGACAGCCCGCCACCCAGGCTCATGTTGGCTACGTCGCCGGCCCGGCCGTTACTGGCCACAAAATCGACGCCCGCAATAACGCCCGAGTTAGAGCCGCTGCCGTTGCCGGCCAGCACTTTTATGGGGATAACCGTAGCCCCGGCCGCTACGCCAACCACACCCAGACCATTGTTTTTAGCCGCAATGGTACCGGCAACGTGCGAACCGTGGCCGTTATCGTCGTCGGGGCTGGCGCTGGTGTTGATAAAATTACGACCGCGGTTCTGGCTCACATTCAGATCGGGGTGGTCCATATCGATGCCAGTGTCGATTACCCAGGCAACGGCTGTACCTGTGTAGTTCACGAACCCGCCCACGCGGGTAATGCCCCAGGGCGTTTCCTGCGCCTGCGCTGAAACGCTTCCGCCCGGCAGCTTCAGCTGAAATACCTGGTCAGGCTCTACCGAAGCCACTACCGGCAATTTCTCGACCCAGGCCGCTTCCTGCTGCGACAGGGTGACGGTAAATCCTTTCAGGCTAGACACATAGACCTGCTCGGCCCGCTGGCCCATCGACGAGCCGATCACCTGCTCGATCAGGCCCCGCATCCGGTTTAGTCGACCGTCGTAGGCCCCGCCTTCGGGGGGTAACAGATTCGCGATATCCGCGTCTTCTTTCAGCGTGATGATGTATTTCTGTCGGTCACCGGCAGCTCGTGCCGATTTGCCGGGCTGTTCGTAGCGAACCAGGTTGTCGGGTACCTGTTGGTCAGATAAAGCAGCATCGGGTTCGGTAAGCTGGCAACTGGCCAGTAAAAAGGGTAAGCATGCGCCCAGCAGGGCACGTTTAGATACGTGTACCATGTGTAAGTTAAGATGAAGGTTATTGAATTTGGGTTGAGGCCTCGTCAGAAATATAGAAACTATTTATTTACGAAATCAATATATGATAAATTAAAAATTAACATTTTTTACATAATTCAACATAATATAGATGTTATTTGGACTAATAGCTTGTTATTCATTGGCATACCGTTTAATAAAGAAACGGCACCAGAAAGCAGGGTGCGGTGCCTGGTTAGGGGGCGGACAGGAAATAAGTTTGGCCGGGCTCTTAACGCCAACAAGCCGAACAACCGCTCCTGGCGATTATTCGGCTTGCTGACCAATGGGTTACTGTAGGGTGCTAGCGCATCAGTTTATTGAGTTTTCCTGACGACTGCATGGTATTCATCTTTTTCATCATCTTCCGCATCTCCTCAAACTGTTTCATCAGGTTATTGACCTGCGTGATGTCGGTACCCGATCCTTTGGCAATGCGTTTCCGGCGGCTGCCGTCAATCATATCGGGGCGTTGACGCTCCAGGGGGGTCATGGAACTGATAATGGCTTCGATGGGCTTGAACGAGTCGTTATCAATATCGAGATCTTTGATCATCTTGCCCATACCAGGAATCATGCCGAGCAGATCTTTCACGTTGCCCATCTTCTTGATTTGCTGGAGCTGGCTCAGGAAATCGTCGAAGTCGAACTGGTTCTTCCGCATCTTGGCGTTGATGCGTTTGGCTTCGTCTTCGTCAAACGCCTGCTGCGCCCGTTCAACCAGCGAGATCACATCGCCCATACCCAGAATCCGGCTTGCCATCCGATCAGGGTAAAACACGTCGAGCGCTTCCATTTTCTCGCCCGTGCTGATGAACTTAATGGGTTTGTTGACAACGGTCTTGATCGACAGGGCCGCTCCACCACGGGCGTCGCCATCGAGTTTGGTCAGTACGACCCCGTCGAAGTTGAGCCGTTCGTTAAACGTGCGGGCGGTATTGACCGCATCCTGACCCGTCATGGAGTCGACGACGAACAGGGTCTCGGAGGGCGCTATCGCCCGTTTCACGGCTTCGATTTCCTGCATCATCGCTTCATCGACGGCCAGACGACCGGCGGTATCGACGATGACTACTTTCTTGCCGGTCCGGCGTGCCTGGCTGATCGCGTTCTGGGCAATCTGTACGGCATTTTTATTATCGGGTTCGCTGTACACCTCCACGCCGACCTGCTCGCCCAGTACTTTAAGCTGGTCGATGGCGGCTGGCCGGTAAATATCAGCGGCTACCAGCAGGACGTTACGGCCCTGTTTTTTGAGGTACGCAGCCAGTTTGCCCGAAAACGTGGTCTTTCCTGAACCCTGCAGACCCGCAATCAGAACAACCGCCGGATCGCCCTTGACGTTGATGCTCTGGGCTTCGCCCCCCATCAGTTCGGTCAGTTCTTCCTGCACGATCTTGACAAACAGCTGACCCGGCTCTACCGAAATCAGCACCTTGCGGTCGATGGCTTTGTCGCGGATGCGGTCGGTAATGTCCTTCGCTACTTTATAGTTTACGTCGGCATCTGTCAGTGCCCGGCGCACTTCCTTAATGGTAGCGGCAACGTTAATTTCGGTAATGCGGCCCTGCCCCTTGAGGGTCTTAATAGCCTTATTGAGCTTATCCTGAAGATTCTCGAACATAGTCCTTTAAAAACAGTGACACAAAGATAACAGTTTCCGGCGGGGTGCTATAGTACGGTCGGCTGATCCGTACCGATTTGTAGCTACTGTAACCCGGGTAACTATTTATTCCTATTCACTGCATAAATAATACTAAACGTCGTTATGTTTGTAATTGTGGTTCATACGAACATGAATCGATCCTGCGATAGCCAGTATTAACGAGTGCATTTACCTTCATGAGAGAAATCGGACTAAACAAAGTAGCGGGTCTATGGCTCGTTAGCCTGTTGATCGCCTGCCCATCAATGACCGTAACCGCGGGCGCGACGACTGTACAGCAGCCTGCCGCGACTGCCGCTGACGCGAGTGACCCCGCCAAAAGCCTGAGCCGTCAGCCAAAAGCACCCGTTCTGGCGCGCAACTCAGCCACAACGGCCAAAGCCGAGACCACCGTCGACAGTAAAAAAGCGCGGCAGGACGAAGGTAAAAGTACCATCAGCCGTTGCTGGAAACGGTTGATGGATAACGTCCGGGAGGTAACCAAAGCGCACCGCAACAAGCAATAGCTACCCCGTAGCCTATTTATCGTTATCATCAAAAAAAGCCCCGGTCAGGGGCTTTTTTGTGGAAGGCTGGCGGGTTTATTTCCCCGTCGACTCCTTGTTGTCTTTTGTTTTTTCGAGGTCGGCCCGCTGGTCGTCACGCAGGGTTGGGTACTTGATGCCCAGCTGTTCGAGATAGGTTTTGTAGCGGGTTGGGTCGTAGTAGTATGGTTTCAGTTTCGGCTTAAAGTCGGCCATGATCTTCTGGTTGAGGTACACGGCGGGAAACTCTTTCGGCGAAATCAGGGGCGTGTACTTCTGCTCTTTGGTTTGTTCGTTGGTGTAATACGCCCAGGCTTCTTTGATGATTTCGGGTTTCAGCAGCAGATCGAGCAGGGTCATGGCTTCGGCTTTAGCACCGGCCACGATGCCCTTGTGTGCAATCGGCGTGGCCATGGAGATGGCGTTGCTCCAGTGGTGACCGGGCAGGTCGGGAATGTTGCTGGGGTAGCGCAGAACGATGGTGGGCAGTGACCACGAGATATCCGCAATATCGTCGGAGCCGCCGGTGAGGGGTACGAACGTCTGGCCACCCATGATCATGGTGGGCGCCGTGCCGGCGGGCAGTCCGATGCTGTCGAGTTTCATGGCAAGACCGCCGGTTTTGCGGGCCTGGAGTTCTTTCTGGGTGGCCCGGGCCAGCAACTGGTCCTCGGGTGACCAGGTGGGCAGCCCTACTTTCCGGATGTTATTGTACATGGCTTCGGCAATGGGCTTGTTGAAATGGCCGGGCCAGGCCGATCCCAGTATTTCGTAGGTGAACTTGGTGTCGGTCATCAGGGCGGCTCCTTCGGCGGTTTTGATGCCGGCTTCGAACAACTTTTTGATCTTGGGGTAGCTCCGTTCGCGGAAGTAGTACCAGACAGCCGCTTTGGAGGGGACAACGTTCGGCTGGTCACCCCCGTCGGAGATGACGTAATGCGACCGCTGGGTTAGTTCGAGGTGTTCGCGCCGGTAGTTCCAGCCGATGTTCATCAGCTCTACGGCGTCGAGCGCACTTTTTCCCCGCCAGGGTGCTCCGGCTGCATGGGCGGCTGACCCTTCAAAATTGAATTTCACCGACACCAGCCCGTTATTACCGGCATCGCCGTAGGAGGTGGTCAGGTTGTCGCCCACGTGAGTGAAGATACAGGCGTCTACATTCTTAAAATAGCCATCGCGGATATAAAAGGCTTTGGCCCCCACGAGTTCTTCGGCAACGCCGGGCCAGAGCATGAGCGTACCGGGAATTTTGTCGCGTTCCATCAGCTGTTTCACGGCCAGAGCCGCTACGATGTTCAGGGCCTGTCCGGAGTTATGGCCTTCGCCGTGGCCGGGAGCCCCGTCAACGATGGGGTCTTTGTAGGCCACGCCGGGTTTCTGGCTGGCTTTGGGAATACAGTCGACGTCGGAACCGATCGCGATGACGGGTTTACCACTGCCCCAGGTGGCGATCCAGGCCGTTGGCATACCCGAAATGTTTTTTTGGATGGTGAAGCCTTCTTTTTCGAGTAAGGTTGTCAGATAGGTAAAGGTTTCCTGTTCCTGGAAGCCCAGTTCCGAGAAGCTGAACAGCATGTCGTTGATCTGCTGAGCCTGGTCTTTGCGGGCGTCGACGGCGGCTACGGCTTCGGCTTTGATTTTGGCGAGTGGGTCGCGGTCGGTCCCGGCGGGTTGCTTGGCTTTCCGCTGTCCGATCGCCAGTAGCGGCATCAGTACACTGAGGATGAGGTAGATGGTTCGTTTCATGGATAAGGTTGTTTCCGACAATATACACGTTACGGCGGCTCGATTCATGGTCAGGGATCATTATTCTTAATGGGCTTATAGATTCACCTGCCTGGATACCAGGTCTATTAATGTTCATCGGGAATTGGATATGCCTGCCCCGGTATGAATACCGGGGCTAGTCATTGATCGTAGGGGTAGGTTACGGCGCTAGTTCAATCTATGATAATGGGTAAACCCGGGCCGGACGTTCTATCGGCGATTCATGATTAGCGTCGGCATTCATGCCGATGAAACGATATGCATAATGGGTTTGCCCCGGCATAAATGCCGGGGCTATTTATTGGTCGGAGAGGTGGGTTGTGGCGATGGTATAACCTGTACGAATGGCTATGCCGGGCCGGATCGTTCTGTCGGCGATTCACGATTAGCATCGGCATTCATGCCGACGACACGATACGTGGTATTGGGTTTGCCCCAGCATGAATGCCGGAGCTAGTCATTGGTCATCGGGGTAGGTTACGGCGATGGTATAACCTGTACGAATGGCTATGCCGGGTTGGATCGCTCCATCGGCGATTCATGATTAGCATCGGCATTCATGCCGACGACACGATACGTGGTATTGGGTTTGCCCCAGCATGAATGCCGGAGCTAGTCATTGGTCATCGGGGTGGGGGCCTGGCGATGGTATAACCTGTACGAATGGCTATGCCGGGCCGGATCGTTCTATCGGCGATTCATGATTAGCGTCGGCATTCATGCCGACGAAACGGGATATGCCGATGAATATTTGTATCCATACGTTTATTTAATATATATTAATTTATAAGATCAATCTGCCGTAATTATGAGCTATGTTAGAATATGGGTACATGCTGTCTGGAGCACGAAGAATAGGGAGCCCTTCTTTCAGACACCTACCTTACGTCAGGTCGTGTTTTCGCATATACGGGACCATGCTCACGAACATGATATCTACGTCGATTTCATTAATGGCTATACGGATCATGTACATGTACTTATATCTCTTAAATCAACTCAGTCTATTGCTGAAGTTGTACATATTCTGAAAGGAGAATCCTCGCGATGGCTGAAAGAAAAGCGATACGTGCCGGCCTACTTCGCCTGGCAGACGGAGTACTTCGCTGTTTCCGTGTGTGAATCAACGCTTAATAAAACTCGGGATTATATCCGTAACCAGGAAGCCCATCATCAGGGACGATCTTACGCGGAGGAGTATGACAGCTTAGTACGACAATGGCGATTTACGACTGATGACTAAGGCCCCGGCATGAATGCCGGAGCTAGTCATTGGTTGGCGGGTGTAGGTTATGGCGGTGGTATAACCCATGAAAAGGGTAAGCCGGGGATGGACCGTTCTGTCGGCGATTTATGACTAGCGTCGGCATTCATGCCGACGAAACGGGATATGGCGTATGGCCGCGGCATAAATGCCGGGGCTATCCATTGGTCGGATAGGTAAATTATGATCATGTCATAACCTGTAAAAAAGGGTAAACCCGGGCCGGATCGTTCTATCGGCGATTCATGACTAGCGTCGGCATTCATGCCGATGAAACCGATAAACCGTGTGGAGTCCTCTGGCTCGGTTCTATTTTCCGCCTTGCCCCTTATTCACTACTTTTGCTCCCAAATTTTGCTTCGTTCCCAATTAATTATAAACAACTCGCATGGAAAAAATTAAGGTAGCAAATCCGGTTGTCGAACTGGATGGCGACGAAATGACCCGCATCATCTGGAAGTTCATTAAAGACAAGCTGATTCTGCCCTACGTTGACGTTGACATTAAATACTACGACCTCGGTATTGAATATCGCGACCAGACGAACGACCAGGTAACCATCGATGCCGCTAATGCAATCAAAGAATACGGTGTTGGTATCAAGTGTGCCACCATTACGCCCGATGAAGACCGCGTAAAAGAGTTTAACCTGAAACAGATGTGGAAATCGCCCAACGGGACTATCCGGAATATTCTGGATGGAACGGTATTCCGCGAGCCAATTGTGATGAGCAATGTGCCACGTCTGGTAACCAACTGGACCGCGCCGATCATCGTAGGGCGCCATGCGTTCGGCGATCAGTACCGCGCTACGGATTTCCTGGTGCCGGGTAAAGGAAAGCTGACCATGAAGTTTGAAGGCGAAGACGGAACCGTACAGGAGTACGAAGTTTTCAACTTCAAAGGTCCGGGTGTAGCCATGGGGATGTATAACGTCGATGAGTCGATTCGCGGTTTTGCCAAGGCCTGTTTCAACATGGCTCTGCAGAAGGGATGGCCGCTGTATCTTTCGACCAAGAATACGATCCTGAAGAAATACGACGGTCGTTTCAAGGACATCTTCCAGGAAATTTACGAAGCCGAGTTCAAAGCCAAAGGCGTTCATTACGAACACCGCCTGATCGACGACATGGTGGCGTCGGCGCTGAAGTGGGAAGGTAATTTCGTATGGGCCTGCAAAAACTACGACGGCGACGTACAGTCAGATACGGTAGCCCAGGGCTTTGGCTCGCTGGGTCTGATGACCTCGGTACTGGTTACGCCCGATGGCAAGACGATGGAAGCGGAAGCAGCCCACGGTACCGTTACCCGCCACTACCGCGAGTACCAGAAAGGCAACAAAACCAGCACCAACCCCATTGCTTCGATCTACGCCTGGACGCGTGGTCTGGCGTTCCGGGGCCAGCTGGATGGCAACCAGGAGCTGATCGATTTCGCTACGGCACTCGAAGCGGTCTGCGTTGAAACCGTAGAAAGCGGCAAGATGACGAAAGATCTGGCGTTGTCGGCCTACCCGGCTGGTACCAAACTGGTAGCGGGTGAGCACTACCTCAATACGGAAGACTTCCTCGAAGCGCTGGACGAAAACCTGAAAGCAAAACGGGGGCTGGCTTAATACCGTCCTCTATTGCTGATACCATACTCCGTGCCACGGTGCAAAGCGATACGTCGCCCAGCCGTGGCACGGTCTTTAACCTGCAAACCCTATATCTATATGAAATACCTACTCGTCAGTCTGCTAACGGTCCTGACGCTCACTACCTACGCCGGTACCGAGCCGCCCCGCAAACCCATGAAAGCCAAAGCCCTGCAGCACGTCGTGCTCTTCAAATTCAAACCCGAAACCACCCCCGAAAAGGTGGCCGAGATTGTAGCCGCTTTTGAAGCGCTGCCGTCGAAGATCAAAGAGATCAAAGGGTTCCAGTGGGGAACCAACAACAGTCCCGAAAAACTCGATAAAGGCCTGACGCACGCGTTTATCCTGACGTTCGATAACGAAAAAGACAGGGATACTTACCTGCCTCATCCGGCTCATAAAGCCTTCGGTTCGGTAGTGGGCCCCTGGCTGGCCGACGTGACGGTGGTCGATTTCACCAACCAGGCGAAATAACCGGTTGCTATTGACAAACGCAGCGAGGAGATGCTATCAGGGCGTCTCCTCGCTGCGTTTATACCGGCTGGATGGGAGGCTGATTCGTGACCGTCAGGGTGAATACGTCGGGCCGGGCGTAGTGGCCTACGCTGTCGAAATCAAGTTTACTTTTGGCCAGTACGGCGAAATCCAGGTCGGCGACCAGTAAGCCTTCCTGATCCCAGAGCGGTCCGGCCAGTACCTCGCCCATCGGCGAAATAATAACACTACCGCCCCGGCTCATGATGTCGGGCTCGTTGGTCAGCTCGGCCTGATACCGTTCGGGATAATCGGTTTTACGGACAAACTGATTGCTGGCCAGCACGAAGCAGCGCCCCTCCAGCGCTACGTGCTGCATAGTCGACTGCCACGAGTCGCGGGCGTCGGCCGTGGGGGCCAGGTAAATATCGAGGCCCTGCTGATACATCGCCATCCGGGCCAGCGGCATGTAGTTTTCCCAGCAGATCAGGCCCCCCAGACGACCGAGTTCGGTGTCGAAGCTGACCAGCGTGCTGCCGTCGCTCTCGCCCCAGATGAAGCGCTCAAGCCCCGTTGGTTTCAGCTTCCGATGCTTCCCCAGCAGCGTACCGTCTTTTCCGAAATAGAGCAGCGAGCAGTGGAGCGTTCCACCAACCGGCTCTTTCTCGGTTACCCCCAACGCTACGAGCATGCCTGCTTGTTTAACAGCTTCCGCAATTCGGTTTGTCTGTACCGATGGGGCTTCGATGGCGTTTTCCCAGTAGTCGAGCCATACATCCCGCCCGTGGTCGGTTCGGCGACCCACTACGGCGCCGAACGTTAAGCCCCGCGGGTAGCAGGGAATGAACGATTCCGGAAACAGGACAAGCTGACAACCAGCCTGCGCGGCTGTCTCGATCCAGCGGATAACCCGATCGATACTTCCTTCGCGGTCGAACAGGGCTGGCGTGGCCTGTACAACGCCCACCCGAACAGTTGGCAGGGGCATAGGCGCTTAGAGGTTTTTCTCCAGAAAATCGGTCATCATCGTGTACAGGTGCAGGCGGGTGTTACCGCCGTAGATGCCGTGGTTCCGGTTGGGGTAGTAGAACGACTGGAACTGCTTGTTAGCCGCTACCAGCGCGTTCTCGAACGCAACGGAGTTCTGGAAATGAACGTTGTCATCGCCGGTGCCGTGTACGAGCAGGAAGGGGCCGCGTAACTTGGCCGCGTGGGTAACGGGCGAGTTATCGTCGTAGCCGCTGGCGTTTTCCTGCGGGCGTTTGAGGTAACGCTCCGTGTAGATCGAATCGTAGAACCGCCAGTTGGTAACGGGCGCAACAGCAATGCCGGTCTTGAAGACGTCGGCACCCAGCGTCATGCAGAGGGCTGTCATGTAGCCGCCGTAGCTCCAGCCCCAGATGCCAACCCGGGCCGGATCAACGTAGGGCAGGGTTTTCAGATACCGGGCCGTTGCTATCTGGTCTTCAGTTTCGAGTTTGCCCAGCTGAGCGTAGGTAACCGTACGGAAAGCCGCTCCGCGCGCGCCAGTTCCCCGACCATCGACCGATACAATCACGTACCCTTTCTGCGCCAGCGTCTGGTACCAGAAGAAGTCGCGGGCGTCCCAGTCGTTCTTCACCGTCTGCGAGCCAGGGCCGCCATAGACGAACATCAGCACCGGGTATTTTTTGGTCGAGTCGAAGTCGGCCGGGCGAATCATCCAGCCGTTGAGGTCGGTCGACCCGTCGGCGGCTTTGGTCCGGAAGAATTGCTTCGGGCTGATCCGGTAGCCGGCCAGCCGGGTTTTGAGTGCGCCGTTCGACTCCAGCACCCGCAGATCGGTGGTCGACTGGGTGTTGCGGAGGCTGACCGTTGTCGGGGCCGAAGCAGATGCGTGATACAGTAGATAATACGAAAAATCGGGACTGAAGTCGGCCCGGTGGGTACCGGGCTGGGTGGTGAGCCGCTGTTTGTTCTGGCCATCCAGCCCGATCCGGTAGAGGTGGCGCTCGAGGGGCGAGTCTTCGGTAGAGAGGTAATAAACGAGCTGTTTTTTCTCGTCGATTCCTACGATGCTGAACGCTTCGAACGCGCCGTCGCCGGTAATGGGGCGGATCAGTTTACCCGCCATGCTGTACAGGTAGAGGTGCTTGTAGCCGCTGCGTTCGCTGCTCCAGACAAACGATTTGCCATCGGGCAGGTACGTCAGATCGTCGGTAAACTCCAGGTCCACATAGGTCGGGCTCGACTCGGTCAGCACCGTAGTGGCCGCCCCGCTGGCTGCATTCACGTGCAGCAGGTCGAGTTGGTTCTGCAACCGGTTGAGCCGCCGGACCGACAGCAGCGCCGGGTCTTTGGTCCACTGAATCCGGGGCAGGTAGATGTCGGTATTGGTGCCGGTCTGCGCCTGTACTTTCCTGGTCGTCGTTACGTCGGCTATCCAGACCGTTACAACGGAGTTGGCTTCGCCGGCTTTGGGGTATTTGAAGCGGTAATCGGTGGGGTATAGTTCGCCCCAGAGCTGCATGTTATACTCCGGAACCCGGCTTTCGTCGAACCGGATCCAGGCCAGCCGCCGGCTATCGGGCGACCATTCGAAGGCCCGGGCCATGCTGAACTCTTCTTCATAGACCCAGTCGGCGCCCCCGTTGATAATGGCGTTACGTTTGCCATCGGTTGTGAGCCGGGTTTCTTTACCCGACTGAAGATCGACCACAAACAGGTCGTTGTCACGAACAAAAGCCACCCGTTTGCCATCGGGCGAGAACGTAGCGTACTGCTGCTTGCCGGCCTGGCTGAGTGCTTTCAGCTGCTTGGTGGTCAGGTCGTAGACGTAAAAGTCGGCCTTGCTGGACCGGCGGTAGATCGGCTCTTCGTTGGTGGTCAGCAGGAGTTTGCGCTCATCGGCCGAGAGCTGGTAGCTGTCGACGTGAACGGCTTTGCCGGTGCTGGTCACGGTGTTTTTGCGCTCGTCGAAGAGGGTCTCTACGGCGCTACCCGTCGTGATGCTGAACCGATCGATGCGACCGCCGTCGAGGGTGGTGTAGAAACCGCCCGTTTTCATCCAGTTCACGCCCGATACCGAACGTTGGTTGAAGACACCCTGGCTGCGTCCCCAGATGTCGTCGAGGGTTACAGGTTTTTGCGCCAGAACGAGGCCTGGCAGGATAATCAGCAGACTAAGAAATCGGAGCATACGGGTTGTGTGCCAATAAGGTCAGATGAGTGTGAGACGACCAGGGCCAGACCGCTATTTGGTGGTTTCGGCCGGAAGCGCCGGACTGTCGGGCAGCAGGCCTTTGCGCCGGAGCAGCGCATCCGTAAAACGAAGGTCGTTATCGCTGTTGAAAATGCTGAACGGCAGATACAGGAACTGGGCTTTGGAAAGTCCTTTCGTGACCACGCGGGCAATCCAGGTCGCCTTCACATTTTTCATGGCTTCGGTATTGTCCAGAAAGAGAATGTAGGCGTCTTTGTCCTTGATAACGCTGTCGATCTGATTCCATTTCAGCAGGCCGCCTTCTTTGGCGTTGATGCGCATCAGAATCTGGCGGCTGTCGATTTCGTAGACGTATTTCTGAAACAGGGCTTTGCTCTGTTCCATCTGGGCGATGCCCGTAATCTGTACGGCCCAGAACAGCACGTACAGAATCGTCAGGAGCACAATGACGATGTAAATCCAGTAATTTGGATACGCTCCGGTGATGTTCAGGACCACGTTCAGCAGGATCAGTCCCAGCGGTACAAAGGCCCATTTCCAGTTCTCCTTCAGCCACTGCCGCAGGGCAATGTTGATGTACGTCTTTTGGTCTAATGCGTATTTTTTTGTCTTAACAATCATGGCACTTTCGTGAGAAAGCGCAAAGATACGGATTGTTAGGTGGAAAGGGAGAATAGGGCACACGAAAGGGGGAAGGCTCCGAGGTTCAGTTATTTCGTTCCGTGATCGACTTTTCCCATCTTTACAGCGTAAATGGTTTTACGTGCGCATGAATACCATCCAGCCAACGCTGATTCTTACTCCTGAGCAGATTCGCCAGAAAATCCGGCGGATTGCTTTCCAGATATACGAAACCAATTTTGAAGAGCCGGCTCTGCTGCTGGCCGGCATTTCGGGCGAAGGCTACGTGCTGGCCCAGGCCCTGGCCCAGGAGTTGCAGCGCATAGCCCCTTTTTCGGTCGAACTGCTGCAGCTTCGGCTCGACAAAACCCAGCCCGCCCAGCCGCCCGTCGAAGCCAGCGGATCGGTTACCGACTTTACCGATAAAGTGGTTATCGTGGTCGATGACGTGCTGTATACCGGCCGAACGCTGGCGTTCAGTCTGCAGCCTTTTTTGTCGGTGCCGATCCGCAAGCTGCAGGTAGCGGTGCTGGTCGACCGCAACTACCCCCGCTACCCCGTCTCTGCCGACTACAAAGGTTACGAACTCAGCACCACCCTGACCGACCACGTCGATGTGGTCCTGAGTGATGACACCCGAATGGGCGTCTACCTCCGCTAACCTCATAACCCTGACTGTTCGCCCTGCACCCTGACTGTTCGCCCTGCACCCTGACTGTGCCGGTAGGCCAGTCAGTGGTTTTAATCCTGATAAAAGATACGGACCACGGTGGGCCAGGCCAGTCAGTGGTATGGGCCTTAGCAAGAACCAGTATACAGTAAAGCCAGCATAAACCCGCAGACATCCGCTGTGTTAAATCTATTCATGCGTATGCTCCATCGACATATGAATAAATTTAATGTATCTGTTCTGTAGATAATATGTGATAAAGCCTAGATTCGCGGCTCAATCAATTATCTACAGTTATGAAAAAGTATGTACGCATAGTGGCCGCGCTGGTCCTGCTGGTAGGTTGCTGGCTGGTGCCGGGCCGGGCGCAGGCCCAAATTCAGCTAAACCTGACCGGGAACTACCTCGCTCCTGTCGAATCGGGCTCTTCGTTTTCCGATGGCTTATGGGGGGGCGGAGCTACCGGCCGTTATTTCCTGAACCAGAATCTGGCCGTTGGGCTAAATGCGCGGTACTCTACCCGGCGTGAATCGGCCAGTGCCAGTGGAGGAGGGGTTACGGCAACGGCCACAGCTAACTTTAATATACTTCAGGTTACGGCGCAGGGGGAGTATTTCTTTGGCGAAGCGGCTTATCCATTGCGCCCCTACGCAGGGCTGGAAGCGGGTATATATCGCTCTGCTTATAAAATCGACCTGACGACCAATGCTGGTGTCGGTGGGACTGATTCGGACAACGTGACCAATTTTGGTGTTGCGCCTAAGGCGGGCGTACAGTATGCCCTCACCCCGGCGCTGGGGGTTAATTTTGATGCCGGCCTGCACCTTGTTTTCGGTGAGGGTGGTACGAGCAAATTCCTGTTGCTGGGACTGGGTGTCTATTACAACCTGGGTAGCAACTAGTAGCGTTTGTACGAAAAAGAGTCATCTACATCTCCGCGACTGTCGATCTGCGGAGATGTGGATGACTCTTTTTTTAGCCTTTCGTATTACGAATCAGGCTGATGCCGGCGAAGAAAAAGATGCCGCCCAGGATCAGGTAAACGAACGAAGCCTGCGCGACGCCCCCTTTGGTGAAGTCGATGCCGCCGTAGATCAGGCCAGCCAGACCGGCCAGGGTTAGAACAAGGCCGAGTATACTTTTTGTGTTCATCGTTGAGTCGATTGGGTGAATGATGATTTCCGGGTAGATAACTCTAAAACAGACCGAGTGTCCCAAAAAACCACTGCCTGACCCCCAACCTTACTCCAGCAGCACCATAATATCTTCTTTCGTGAGCGATTTTACGAAGTTTTCTTCGGTCGTGATGAGGCTGCCGGCCAGCTGCTGCTTGGAGCGCTGGAGCGCCAGAATTTTTTCCTCGACGGTATTCCGGGAAATAAACTTATACGTAAAGACCGTTTTCTGCTGGCCAATCCGGTGGGCCCG
Source organism: Spirosoma sp. 209 (assembly GCF_002006735.1). NCBI lineage: Bacteria > Pseudomonadati > Bacteroidota > Cytophagia > Cytophagales > Cytophagaceae > Spirosoma > Spirosoma sp. 209. Next base: position 55,409 of record NZ_MVEC01000017.1, read on the forward strand.
GTCAACCGCCTGCGCTTCTATGGCGGGGTTCCACCAGGGGTCCAGGATGAAGACGTAGTCGGCTGCGGTCAGGTTATGGCCCAGCCCCCCAGCCTTCAGCGAGATCAGGAACAGCCTCACCGAATCGTCGGTCTGAAACAGCTCGACCTGGCTCTGACGGTCGGTAGTCGATCCGTCGAGGTAGGCGTATTTGATGTTCTTTTCCTTCAGATACTGGCGAACAACGCTCAGGTGTTTGATGAACTGGCTGAAGACGAGAACCTTATGTCGTTCGCCGATGGCCGTTTCGAGCCGCATCAGCATATCGTCGAGTTTGCCCGAATCGCCTTCGTAGTCGGCATCGACCATGCGGGGGTGGTTGGCAATCTGGCGGAGCTTGGTCAGGCCCTGCAAAACGATCATTTGCGACCGGGCCATGCCGTCTTCTTCAATGCGCTCCAGAATCAGGTTCCGGTAGTAGGACTTGGCTTCTTCGTACTGCTTCTCCTGATCGGGGGTCATGTCCGAGAACAGCACACTCTCTACCTTTTCGGGCAGGTCAGTAGCTACCTGGGCCTTGTTGCGCCGAAGCATGAACGGCTTGATGAGGCCGTAGAGCCGCCCCGTCTTTGCTTCGTCGTGCCGTTTCTCGATGGGTACCTGAAACTCATTTCTGAAGAACGACTGGCTGCCCAGCAGGCCCGGGTTGATGAACGACATCTGCGACCAGAGGTCCATAGTGCTGTTTTCCAGCGGAGTACCCGTCAGGATGAGCCGATGTTTGGTGTTCAGCTGCATCACCGCCCGGGTAATGTGCGACGACGGATTCTTGATAGCCTGCGACTCGTCCAGGATCACGTAGTTAAACTGGTAGTGGCTCAGCAGGTCGATGTCGATCCGGACAATACCGTAGGAGGTCAGAATCAGGTCGTACTGGTCAAACTGGGCCGTGTTCTTGTCGCGGTAGGTGCCGGTATAGATCATGACCCGGAGATCGGGGGTAAATTTGCGGGCTTCCAGCTCCCAGTTGTACAGCAACGACGTGGGCATCACCAGCAGGCTGGGCCGGGCGGCTGCCAGGGCGGCCTGCTGCTCTTCGGGCGAGGCCGAAACGCCGGCTTCGGCCAGCGCGATCTCTTTCTGGCCCTGCAGCATGGCCAGCGTCATGACCGTTTTTCCCAGGCCCATGTCGTCGGCCAGGCAGCCGCCAAACCGGTACTGGCGCAGGAAATTCATCCAGTCATAACCGGCCTGCTGGTATGGGCGCAGCACCCCTTTGAATTGCTTCGGCAGCGGAAACGACTCAATTTCGGCGAAGTCGCGCAGGCGTTCGAGTTTGCGGCTCATCACAGTACTGGCCAGGTTGTCGCGTTCCAGTTCCTGCACCAGCGCCAGGTGGTGTTTCTGTAAAACCAGCTGGTCCGTGTCCTGATCGATGCGATGTTCGAGAAACCCAAACAGCTCCGAGTATTTGGTAAACCAGGCTTCCGGAATCACCGCCACCTCGCCGTTGGGCAGGCTGAACTCCCGTTTTTTGTTCAGAATAAGGGTTCGCAGCTTCAGAAACGGAATCTCGAACTCGCCGAAGCGTACGTTGGCGTAGATATCGAACCAGTCGCGGCCTTCGCGGATCGATACGTCGATGCTCGAATAGCCCAGAAAATACCGCTTGGCGTCGTGTTCGTGCTGGCGGAGCTGGAAGCCGGCTTCCTGGAGCCGCACGTTGGTTTCGGTCAGCCAGCTGAAGGCTTCGGTCTTGGGCAGGGCCAGCCGACCGTGGCGCAGGTCGAGGCCGGTGTCGCGCAGGAAGCTCAGCTTTTGCCGCTCCAGCCGCTGGTCCCGCCGAATTTTATGGAAGATATAGTCGTCGCCCTGTTTTTCCAGGCTGACGTTGGCCGACGGCCCGAAACTGTCGAACCGGAACATGAAGTCGCCGTACTGAAACGACAGATCGAAGGTGATGCGCTGGCTGGCTTCCTCGTCGGTATCGACCGAACCATCGGCCAGTATAGTCCGACCGCTGGTTACCGTTTCTGAGACGGTCAGGACGGGTTTTGGCTCCAGTATCTCGGATCTGATTTCGAACCCTTTGGCATATACGTCGTAGCCGGCAATGAGCTGGGTAACAAACCGCTCGTAGTACTGCTGCTCGATGTTGCGGGGAATGATAATATGATTTTTCGTGAAGAACGGCCGTAGCTTCTTTCCATCCACGTTTTTGCCGAAATGGTACAGCCGGTTACCGACCATCATGTAGGCCGGTTCGTCGCAGATCATGAGCGCATCCTTGAACTGAAACTCCACACGGTCGGTCAGGGGGCGGCCGGTTTCGGATACCTGGCCGGTAGGGTAGCGGATAATCGGGAAATAATGGGTCGATTCGGCGTTGCGGTCGAAGTGGAAGTTGACTCGGGCGGGTTCGGGCATCCACTCGATTACCGACCAGGCCGGATTGCCATCATTGCCCATGATATAGAACGGCTTGCCGGGCATCAGGGCCATGATCTGGGCCTTCAGATTCTCAAGGTACTGGCATATCGCTTCCTGAACCAGCTTGTCGCCTTTCTGCGGGTCATAAATCTTCAGGAAAAAATCGACGGCGGGCAGCTTGCGGGTATTAAACTTCTTAACGATCGTGTCCTGCTGAATACTGTCGATCAGTTTAACCAGTTCAAAATCCCGCTCATCGAGTCCCTGCGCAAACTCGCCCACATTTTGTGTCGAGAGCGTCTGGTTCTGCAGGGTTAACTCTCCCTTGCTATTCCGCTGTACCACAAAGGCTTCGATGAGGTAACCCAGAAACTCATGGTCCAGCAGGGAATAAACGATTTGGAATGGTTGCGTAGGCGAGACTCTCATGCGACGACATAGCTATCGGTAGTCGATTGGTTGGATCGACGCCAGACGGCAGGAAGGTGAACGGACTATGGTAGAACCCGGTGGGGTAGTTTGCTGAGTCGCAAAAAGAGAGCACAATAGGCTGTATAATAGCTTATTATGCATAAAATTCATAATGCGACGGTTTCAAATATACAAATCAATACCTAATCTCCAACGGTCGTTTCGCGAAAACAACCGAATTGTGATAAGAGGTCTAAACGAACCTTATCATACGGTTAAACCCAGCCAGTCTGTAGGTTCTAAATTCTATGTGTTCCTGCCAAATCTGGTATAGTATTTGATGAACTGGCCCGTCCGTAAAAAGGCCAGGTTCCGGTTGGACAAGACTGGCTGCTGGTTCCGGAGCGCGGGGCCACCTGGTCGATTCGATTCATGTATAGACCCGAAATCGGATAAATTGTTTGGCCCGATTACTACAAAATGTATACGGCACGGAGCACCCCGAAACCGGCATATGACACTATATACGTAATGAACTATAAATCAGATAATTTAAGGAGTAAGTCAAAAGATAGTATACTCAATAGGTGATGTATATACTAGTAGGCCTATTTCGAAACAGGGTTCCTGTTTGGCTATAAACGTGTACAATTATATTGTTAAAAGGATATTAAAGTTTATTAATTCTGAAAACTGGCACCTTATTTGATTGACAGAGTCCTGCACTTGTACTTTATCCTATAAAAAAAGCCTGTCTACATCTGATTTATCAGCTATACAATATGATACAGATGTATACAAAGAGTTACTGTGTATGGAAGTAAAATTCTACGCCACTTACCTTCGATATAGTCAATTTTTTAAGACGGCTTCCGGGCGTGGCTTCGGTCTGTTTATCGGTCTGATCAGCCTGCTGGTAGCCGGTCAGGCTAACGCGCAGATATCGGGGGTTGTTTACCGGGACTTTAACGAAAGTGGCACCCGTCAGTACACCGCCGTATCGACGCTGACGGGAGAGATTGGGGTAGGGGGCGTAACGGTGACCGTATATACCGCTACGGGAGCTATTGCCGGAACGGCGGTTACCAGTTCAACAACCGCTACGCAGGGGCAGTACAGCATTACGCCTTCCGTGGTCGGGCCCTACCGGGTTCAGTTTGCCAACCTGCCCAGTGGCTATTTTCCGGGGCAACGGGGTACGCAGAGCGGCACCACCGTTCAGTTTGTCAACACCACTACGCTACCCGTCTCGGCAACGATCAGTCTGGGTATCAACTACCCGGCCGACTATTGCCAGGCCAATCCCAACTATCTGGTGCCCTGCTATGTGAACGGAAATTCGCTCACTACTACCGGAAACGCCGGTACGCAGGGGGTGCTGGTTTCGCTGCCGTATAGCAGTACCGGTAACTCGCCTACCGAAACGGCCCTGGCGCTGAACCAGCAGATCGGTACCGTATACGGGCTGGCGTATCAGCGGGCTGCCAACCAGCTTTACTCCAGTGCGTTTGTGAAACGACACGCGGGTCTGGGGCCCGGAGGGGCAGGCGCCATCTATCTGACCCGGGTGGTGAGCGGTACACTGGTGTCAAGTGTGTTTACGACCCTCAGTGCCGGTACCGTTGCCTCCAACACCGACCGGGGGTTACCGGCCAACATAACCACGGGTAATCACGACCCGTCCGTATACGATCAGGTGGGTAAAGCTGGCCTGGGCGATATAGAGCTTTCGGAAGATGGCACCACACTATATGCCGTAAACCTGGCCGACCGGTCGCTGTACAAAATCCCAATTACCAACCCGACCAGCGCGACCCCAACCGCCGGTACGCCAACGAGCTACACGCTGCCGGTACCTTCGCAGCGGACGGGGAGTGTTTTCAGGCCGTTTGCGCTTAAAGTGTACCGGGATCGGGTGTACGTTGGCGGGGTTACGACCAACGAGGGCGTGCCTACCTCCACAACCATCAACTTCGGAGCCGGTTCGACAACGGGAAACCTGATCACCCGCGATACGACTAACATGAAGGCGTACGTGTATGAGTTCAACCCGACCAATAACAGCTTCACCCAGGTACTGTCGTTTCCGCTAACCTATAAGAAAGGAGCCACCAACAACGACCGGTCGGGAGTTGACCGGGCTGAATACTGGTTACCCTGGATTAGCGCTCCTCCAGCTACCGGCAGCGTACCTAACCGGTTTGCGCGCGCTGACCTGCCCAACTGCAGCTATCCGCAGCCGATGCTGACGGGTATTGAATTCGACGTCGATGGCTCCATGATCCTGAGCCTGCGCGACCGCCTGGGCGATCAGTACGGAAATAATAACTACGGTACCAACACGTCCAACACGACTACGTTATACCGGGCCATCGCGCCGGGCGACATTCTGCGGGCGGGCAAATGCGATCCGGCCATCAACCAGTGGACTATCGAGCGAGCGGGCCGGGTCTGTAACGGAACGGCTACGGCTGGTGCCACCAACGGACAGGGCTTTGGCGGGGGCGAATACTATTACCAGGACGCCATTGCTATTCCTTCGGCTACGGATCCGTACCATGCGGAGATGAGCGAGGGGTCCCTGGCCGTCTTCCCCGGCACCGGTGATGTATCGTCCATCGTGATTGACCCGACCGACCAGATTGATGCGGGGGGTATCCGGCGGTTCCGAAATGCGACGGGTACCGGTAGTCCGTCAACCAGCGTGCAGGTCTATGCCAGTGGCGACGTAGCCACCTTCGGTAAAGCAAACGGCCTGGGCGATCTGGAACTGACCTGTAGTCCGGCTCCGATCGAAATTGGCAACCGCGTCTGGTACGACGGGGTGGCAACGGGCGCCAACGGTACGCAGGATAACGGCCTGTCGCCCCTGGCCACCATAACCGTGCAGCTGTATCTGAACGGTACGCAGGTGGCATCGACCACCACAGATGCCAATGGCGAATATTATTTCAACAGTACCAACGTATCGGGTGGCTTACTGCCTAACACGGCCTATGAGTTGCGGGTCCCGCTGAGCCAGACTGCTCTTTCGGGGTCGGGTTACCTGCCGGCACCCAGTGGTTCCGGTTCCGATCCGTCGATTGATAATGATGCCGTACGAAGTGGGAACAATGCGGTTGTCAGCTTCACCACGGGCGACTACGGCGAAAATAACCACACCCTCGACTTCGGATTTGTCGACTGTCCAACCATAACGAATCCGTCGGGTACAACGGCCGTTTGCACCGGTACACCCATCCGATCGCTGACGGTGGCGACCACGTCTACGGTTACCAGCGGCATACAGTTCGTTTACTTCACGGCGCCCCAGAGCGGCACGGCCATGTATTCGGGGGGGACGTCGCTCGGGACCGCGACGCCCGCCAGCGGTACGGCCGGTATCGGGAACGTAGCTTTCCCGGCCAATACGGGTACGACGGCCATTACCTATTATGTCTATGCTATTCTGAATCCTGCCCCCGCGGCTGATGGGTGCCGACCCTCGCAGCTAATTCAGGTAACGATTAACCCGAATCCCGCCGTAACCCTTTCATCGACATCAATATGCGTCGGGCGTTCCGCTGTCCTGACGGCTACAGGCGGCACCAGCTACACGCTGACGCCGGGCAGCTTGACGAGTGCGACGGGCAGCTTCACCGTCACGCCAAGCGGTACGACCACTTATACGGTAACCGCAGCCAACGCCAGCGGCTGCACATCCACGACCTCTGGTACGGTCACGGTCAATCAGTTACCGACGCCATCACTGAACAGCACCAGCATCTGCGTCGGGCGTTCCGCTGTCCTGACGGCTACGGGCGGTACCAGCTACACGCTGACGCCGGGTGGCCTGACAAGTGCGACGGGCAGTTTTACCGTCACGCCGAGCGGCACAACCACTTATACGGTAACCGCAGCCAACGCCAGTGGCTGCACATCGACAACTACCGGTACCGTGACGGTTAGGCCAGTGCCGGTGCCGACTGCTACGGGGGGGACGATTACCTGCGTGGCTACGGCTACCGTAACGGGTAGCTCAAGCCTAACCGGGTCGACCTACAGCTGGACCGGCCCACTTGCCTTCACCTCCGCGGCACAAAGTTTCACGACCAGTACACCCGGTACGTATACACTGACCGTTACCGCCAATGGCTGTGCCAGTACCAGTTCGGCTACGGCGGTGGTTACCCTCAATACGACTGCGCCCCAGTCGCTTAGTCTGACCAGTAACCGACCGCTCAGCTGCACGGCGGCTACGGTGACGCTCACCGCCAGCAGCACGACCGGCGGGCTGAGCTACGTGTTTGCCGGACCGGGTGTGGTGAGTACATCAGGCGCCAGTGCTACGGTTAGCCAGATTGGCACCTATACCGTAACGGCTACGGCCCCGAACGGCTGTAGGGCCTCGGCCACAACGACTGTTAGCCAGACGTTGACGTCAGCCACGCTGGTGCAGGGAAGCTGTGCCAGTAACAACACCAACTCAACGGCCGCCGACGATTATTATACCCTGGGTGTACGGGCGCTGCCCGGCGTGCACGGCCCGTCGAACCGGTTCGAGGTACTGCTGAACGGCACGGTGCTGAACCCCGGCGGAACAACCTACGGCCAGTCGGTGACTGTCGGCACGCCCACTACGTTCAAAGCGGATGGCTCGACCACCTACACCCTCGTTATCCGTGATCTTGACGTACCAACCTGCCAGACTACACAAACAACAAACCCTGTGGCTTCCTGCTCGACCTGCGAACCGCTGTTATGTCCGAAAGTAAGTCTGCAAAAGCGCTAAAAATCCTGTACGTATTCAATACCTGCTAACCGTTAACACCGATTACTTAACTAAATAAAACAGCTTGACAAACAATCCTCTATGAAACAGTTATCCAGTTTTAGCTCCCTGCTGACAGAACGACTAGTGCGGGTGGCGGGGCTGTGGCTACTGATCCTGGTAGCGCAGACAGCGGGGGCTTCTGCACCTGATGATTCACCCCCTGGCAATCGGCCTCCGGGTGCCCGAAACGCACCCAAAGCGCTGGCACTCGGCAACCGCGTTTTTCACGATTACAACCGAAACGGTCGTCAGGACGATGGTGAAGTAGGTATTGGTAACGTAAAACTCCGGCTCTATCAGCAGGGAATCCAGCGCGGTCAGACGACCTCCGACGCTAATGGACAGTACACCTTCGACGACGCCGTTGTGACGGGAGGACTCAAGCCTAATACGGCCTATGAAATTCGGGTGGCTACAACCGATCTGCCAGCGGGCTTTTCGCTGACGAAACGGAACCAGGGCGATACCAGTGGCGACAGCGATGCGCAGGTCATCGGTAACCAGATCGTGGTATTTGCCGCCACCGGCGGTACCAACTCGCCCAACGACTCGTACGATATTGGACTGGCCGCTGGTGCTCCGGATCTGAGCCTGACAAAAACGGCCACCGTAACGAGCGTAACGCTGGGTAGTAACGCTGGCTTCACCATCCGGGTCGACAACATCAGCCCCGACGGCGTGGCTACCAACGTCGTTGTAAAAGACACCCTCGACGCCGGTGTACTCTACGTCTCATCCTCACCAGCGGCTACGGTCAGCACCACACCCTCGTCGCAGACGGTACTGACCTGGTCGCTGGGGACCATGCTGGCCGGCGCTACGTCGAGCATTAACCTGACGGTGAAAACAAACGCCGAAGGTATTGTCTATAATACGGCTTATGTCACGACCGCCGATGCCGAAATCAGCACGCGCAACAACGTAAGCCGCGCGGGGGTAACCGTACCGGTCAAGATGTGCCCGGGCGAGTCGTATGTCGCGAGCCTGCCCGTCGGGTACACCAATGTACAATGGTACCGAAATGCCAATCCGGCTCCGGTGGCTTCGGGAAACAGCTTCACCATTACGCAGGCGGGTAGTTACAGCTTCACCACAACGGCTAATGTCGACTGTCCGGCCAGTGGTTGCGTACCGCTCGTTATCGAAGATGGTATCCTGCCGAACCTGAGTGCGGTGGCTTCGGCTACGGCTATCTGCGTGGGCGGCAGCACCAGCCTGACGGCTACGGGCTGCGGTACCGGTACAATTTTGTGGAGCACGGGGTCCAGCGCGGCCAGCATAACGGTATCGCCGACATCGACAACGGCTTATTCGTTCACCTGTACGTCGAACACCTACGGCACCTGTACCGCCAGCACATCGACAACCATTACGGTGAATCCGAACCCGGTAGTTACTCTGAGCAGTACGACGGTCTGCGCTGGTGCTACGGCCAGCCTGACGGCAACACCGGGCTATGCCAGCTACGTGTTCTCGCCGGGTCTGACTCAGGTGGGCGGTGCATCGGGTAATACGGCAACCCTGGCTACGAGCCTGAGTGCGGCCGGTAGCACGACGACCTATTCCGTGACGGCCATCTCTACGTCGGGCTGTTCGGCTACGGCCAGCGGTGCCATTACGGTGAACCCGAACCCCGTCATTACCCTCAGCAGCACAACGGTCTGCGCTGGCACGACAGCCAGCCTGACGGCGACGCCAGGTTACGCTAGCTACGTCTTCTCGGCGGGTCTGACCCAGGTCGGTGGCGCGTCGGGTAATACGGCAACCCTGGCCACAAGCCTGAGCGCGGCCAACTCCTCGACGGTCTATAGCGTAACGGCTATCTCGGCCGAGGGCTGTACGGCAGTGGGCAGCGGCACGGTGGTGGTCAACAGCAACCCCGTCATCACCCTCAGCAGCACGACGGTCTGCGCTGGCACGACGGCCAGCCTGACGGCAACGCCGGGCTATGCCAGCTACGTTTTCTCGGCGGGTCTGACCCAGGTAGGCGGTGCGTCGGGCAACACGGCTACGCTGGCTACGAGCCTGAGCGCGGCCAACTCCTCGACAGTGTATAGCGTGACGGCGATTTCGGCTGAAGGCTGTACGGCGGTGGGCAGCGGCACGGTAGTAGTCAACAGCAACCCCGTCATCACCCTCAGCAGCACGACGGTCTGCGCCGGCACAACGGCCAGCCTGACGGCGACACCGGGCTACGCCAGCTACGTTTTCTCACCGGGTCTGACCCAGGTCGGTGGCGCGTCGGGCAACACGGCTACGCTGGCTACGAGCCTGAGCGCGGCTAACTCCTCGACGGTCTACAGCGTGACGGCGATTTCGGCTGAGGGCTGTACGGCAGTGGGCAGCGGCACGGTGGTGGTGAACGCCAACCCGGTCGCCAGCATTACGGTAAGCAACGCTACCATCTGCTCGGGTCAGAGTTCAACGCTGACTGCCAGTGGGGGAGCAACCTACCGATGGTCGACAAACGAGGTAACGGCGGCTATTTCGGTCACCAGCACCGGAGTTTACTCGGTAACCGTAACGAACCAAGCCGGTTGCTCAGACGTGACCAGCGCTACGGTAACGGTTAGCGCCAGTCCGCAACTGACCATAGATTCGGCAACGATCTGCGCCGGTACATCGACCAACCTGGTAGTGGGTGGTTGCGAAGGCGGCAGCATCCTCTGGTCAACCGGCGATAATACGGCGTCTCTGTCGATCGAGCCACTGGTCACCACGACCTACTCGGCTACGTGTACGTTCTCAACAGGATGCTCATCGACCATTGCGACCACGATTACCGTCAACAATGCCCCCACGTTCGATGTGGCACCGACGGTGACTGCCGCTACCTGTACCGGTGCCAATTCGAACAGCGATGCCCGGTTTGACTTCACGACCCTGCAGAACGTAGAGCGTGCCGACATCGTACCGGGCAGCTCATATGGTAGCGGACCCGTCTACGGCGCGGCCAGCAACAAGCTGGTTGTTAGCGGAGCGGTGAGCTTCACCGGTATTGCGAACCCGACCCAGCGGCAAACCTACACCGTTCGGTTGTTCAGCGCGGGTGGCACCTGTGTAACGGACGTTACCGTTACGCTCGATCCGGTGGTCTGCGAATGCCCGGCGCCGAAATGCGTACCGGTCGTGATCCGAAAAGTCAGATAATACAGGCGTTGGGCTCATGAAGCCAACCCTATGAAGATAGTATATTGAGAGGATAGTTAGAAAATCCCGGCGACGCTGTTGCCGGGGTTTTTTGTGGTCGATAGCATCCGGAGCCGAGCCCACGACCAGACGAAAACAGACAGACCGTTTGCTCACTGGCGACCCGGAAGTCGGGACAGTCGGCCGACGCAAGTGTCTATACGTTAAAACGTTGATTCTATTTTCCGTTGACGGCCATGGATCCGAAAGGACAGAACAACGAGGGCGTCTGCCGGATCGATGAACCGAAAGCAGGCCCGGACTGCCTGAACGGACTCATCCTGCCGGGCTACGGGTGGTTTCTGGTATTGGTTTCTGACCGAAAGCAAGCCACCGGGTCATCGTGGCGGGCCTTTGATGAACATTCATCTCTGGCGACAGCTGACAGGCAGAGGCTGGCTCATAAACGCATGTCCGGTCACAAAAACGGTTGATGATCAACGTATACACCTGAAAATGACCAATAGACTATTTAATCTATTTGATAAATAGTTTGTTATATTGACAGGCTAACCTCCCTGCTTTATGAAACTTACCGGACATTCAATCAGTAGTCGAACTGCTTCTAAACCAGTGCGCATCTTTCTCGTTGAGGATAACGAAGATCAGGGAACGCTGATTCAGAAGATTGTTCAGCAAAGTCTTCCCAACGTGCAGATTATCTGGGCCCGCTCGCCGAAAGAGGCTCTGGTGCAGCTGGACGCCTGGACCTATCAGGAGTGGGAGATTCCGAAGCTGATCCTGATGGATTTATACATGCCCGACCGGATCGATGGTCTGGCGTTGCTGGAGTACATAAAAAACATGCCTTTTCCGCTGGGTCAGGTTCCGGTGGTGACGTTTAGCTCATCAGATAATAGCGCTGACATCCTCAAAACGTACGAGCTGGGCGCTTCTTCCTACCTGAAAAAACCGGTCGATTATGATCAGTGGTTGCTGTATTTCCAGACATTGGGCAGCTACTGGCTGGAGACGGTTACCCTGCCTGCCAACCGATACCGGTTGTAAGGGTTTATCTGCGATCCCAGCTAAGTTACTAAGATGACCAGCGTGGACGCGGAACGACGAGGTCTTTCTGATAACTTTAGCAAGGCTGCTGGGAAAGGTCAGAGCAGGCGTGGAAAAGCTGCCGGAGCGCGGACGGCTCCGGCAGCGGCCGGCCGTCTCTTTAGGGGTTGTTTAGGGAAGTCAGTTGAGAAGTTAAAGCCGTGATGAGACCCGTTTTTTTACCCCCAGCCCCCTAAAGGGGGAGCCCATTCGGCGCGGACGGCTCCCCCTTTAGGGGGCTGGGGGGTGTAAAAGGCAGCCCATCGAGCCGACTAAATTCAGCAGATAACTTCCCCAAACAAGCTCTCAAGCCCCAGCAGGGCGCCCTGTTCATAGAACCCCAGCGCAGAATTGCCTTCCAAGCCCCGAATACTAACTCAGCTAACCGGTTGAGGGCGTACTTTTTCCCACGACTGGCTTTCGGGATTATACGCTTTGAGCAAACGCGCCGGATTCCCGCCCACCACCGAATAGGGGGGCACATCTTTCGTAACGATACTGCCAGCCGCTACCACCGAGTGTTTACCGATCCGCACCCCGGCCGTAATGACCGCGTTGGCGCCAATCCAGCATTCGTCTTCAATCACCACACAGCGGCTGGTGGGTGGTTGCAGGCGGATGGGTTTGTCGAGCGATTCGTAGCTGTGGTTCAGCCCCGAAATAACCACGTGCTGCGCAATGATAACCTGCGTGCCGATCCGGACGGGGCCGATGACCACACTGCTGATGCCGACCCGCGAGCTGGGCCCGATGGTAACATCGCCAACTCCGTTGTTGATCACGCAGAAGTCTTCGATAGTGGCATGATCGGCCAGCTCAAATTTTCGGAACGGCAGCACGTCCAGTCTGGCCGACCGGCAGATGCGGGCTCCTTTGCCTTTCTTATGGATAAACGGATTCACGAACCAGCTCACCCACCACCGCGGACGCGCCTGCCCTTTCGGAATGAGCAGATAATGAATAAGTTGTTTCAGACGCGGGTTGTCGGCAACCCTGTGCGCAATAGTCATGACCATACAGAAAATTCGGTAGTAGCCAGCCTTAAACGATAGCCGGCTGGTGGTTGGCTGCCAGCAGATACTGACTCATCCCCTGCTGACAGTAGATGATTTTTTTCTCCTTCGACACCATAGCCCGGGCGTAGTTCTCGTTCCGCTTGTCGGGGCTGACTTCGCGGTGGTAGATATGAAACTGGATGGCGCCGAACCGAATGAATTGCAGGCTAACGTTCTTGTTCATCAGCCGCAGCGCCAGGTCGGTATCCTCCCAGCCCCACCCCTTGAAACTTTCGTCGTAGCCATTCACGTCGACCAGGTCCTGCCGCCAGAAAGCCATGTTACAGCCCGTAGTATACAGGTACTCGGTCGGCCAGTGGTAATACCAGCGCATGGGGTTCTGCAAAACCGGAAGCCGTAGCCGACGCCAGCTCATCTTGTTCAGTTTGAACGGAATATGCTCGCTCGCAGCCGGATCGGCCAGGAGCCGGATCGATTCGTCGGGCGAGAGGTAATACCGGTTGCCCGAGAAAAAGAACCCCTGGCGCGCGTTGGCCAGCTGGTCTTTTACGTAATGGCGGTGCAGAATGATGTCGCTGTCGATCTGCAGGATATACTGATAGCTGGACCGCGCCAGTCCTTTGTTGCGGATGCGGGCCAGCTGAAACCCTTCGTCGGGTTGCCAGACATGAAGCAGCGGCACCGGACTCAGCGGCCGGAGCTGATCGATCAGCTGCCGGGTATCGTCGCGGGAGCCGTCATCGCAGACAATAATCTCGTTCGGAAGAACACTCTGCCGGAACGCACTCAACAGGCAAAGCCGCAGGGCATCGGGCCAGTTGTAGGTAGATATTAACAGGCTACAGGTAGGTCGTTTCTTCATACAAGTCAGATAGAACGGCTCTGTAAGTGTGCTGAATGACAAATACATTCAAATAAGGCATATGTTTTGTTAATAAAAAATAGGTTAATCGAATTTTAACAACTCTATTGTTTACTTAATATGGATTATCATAAATTATAGCATTATACTTGTGTGAAATTCGTGCTCCTATGGCCGCTATCTCACACAAACCATCCACCGGTACTCCCGAACTCCGCCAGCAACTGAAGCGCTTTCTGGTCGACGACCCCGAGGTGTCTATTGTTGTTCCGGCCTACAATGAAGAAAAGACGATTGAGCGGCTGCTGAAGTCGATGGCAGCTCAGGTAACGTCTTACCGGGTCGAGCTGATCATTGCCAACAACAACTCGACCGATCGGACCCAGGCCCTGCTCGACCAGTACGGGGTTCGGTCTCTGTTCGTACAGCAGCAGGGCGTGGCCTACGCGCGGCAGGCCGGGCTCGAAGCGGCCCGGGGCATCTACATTGCCAACGCCGACGCCGATAGTGTGTATCCGCCTACCTGGCTCAATACCATCATCAAACCGCTGGAGAACCCGGCCGTGAGCTGCACCTACGGCACCTACTCGTTTATTCCCAGCGCCCGCACCTCGCCCCTGCAGCTGGCCCTCTACGAACGGGCGTCGCGGCTGGCTTCGCTGATGCGCAGCCGGACCAGCGAGCCCACCAACGTGCTGGGGTTCAACTTCGCCTTCCGGCGGGCCGACGCGCTGGCCGTGGGCGGCTTCAATCTCAACGCCGGTCATACCGGTACGGTGAATCATAAAAGCGGGCCCTGCGAAGACGGCTGGATGGCCCTTTGCCTGATGGAACGCGGTCGTTTATACCGGGTGTCGTCGCCCAAAGCCCGCGCCCGCACCAGCGATCGCCGGCTGCTGGAGTCGGGCGGACTGGGGCAGGCGTTTACGATGCGGCTCCGGCGCGAGTGGAAACGATTAATGGCTTAACTGCTTCGTATTATGGTACTTATTTTTCAGTGGGCGGCTGCCGCTCTGTTTCTATACACGGGTCTCGTTGTGCTGTACCTGCTGTTTTTTGCGCTGGCGGGCCGGCTTCGGAAAAACAAAAATATGGTTCGGACCTACGCGGCCACGAGCCAGCGCATTGCGGTGCTGATTCCGGCCTATCGCGAAGATGGCGTCATTCTGGAGTCGGCGCAGCAGGGCTTGCTGCAAACCTACCCGGCATCGATGTACGACGTAATCGTGATTGCCGATTCGCTGCAGCCCGAAACCATCCAGACCCTGCGAAAGCTTCCGATCCAGGTCATCGAAGTGTCGTTCGAGAAGTCGACCAAGGCCAAGGCGCTCAATGTGGCGTTGCAGCAGCTGCCCACCACGTACGACATTGCCGTTATCCTGGACGCCGATAACCTGATGGCGCCTGACTTTCTGCAACAGATCAACACGGCCTTTCAGCAGGGCTGGCGCATTGTACAGGGGCATCGGGTGGCCAAAAATACCGACAGCAGCGTGGCCGTGCTGGACGCCATCAGCGAAGAAATCAACAACCATATTTTCCGGCAGGGTCACCGGTCGGTAGGCTTGTCGGCCGCGCTCATTGGTTCGGGCATGGCGTTCGAATACGCGCTGCTGCGGCAGATCATGCCGGAGGTACAGGCGGTGGGTGGGTTCGATAAAGAGCTGGAGATGCGGCTGCTGAGTCAGCGAATTCCGTTTACCTACGTAGCCAACGCCTTCGTATACGATGAAAAGGTGCCCAACGAAGCGGTTTTTGAACGGCAGCGCACCCGCTGGATTGCGGCTCAGTACAAATACCTGCGGCTGAATTTCCGGTCTGGAATCCGGTCGTTGCTGGAGGGCAACATCGACTATGCCGACAAGGTGTTTCAGACGCTGATACCACCCCGTATTCTGTTGATGGGTGGGTTGCTGCTGGCCGTCATGGCCAGTGCGCTGGTCAACAGTCCGGTCTTTCTGCTGATTACCGGCATTCAGCTGGCTCTGTTGCTGATCACGTTCTATATCTCAACGCCCAACGCCCTAATTCGTCAGATCGGCCCGGCCGAGCTGCTGAAGCTGCCGGTTCTTTTCACGAGCTTCATCAAGTCGATCTACAAGATGAAAACGGCCAAGAACCAGTTCCTGCACACGCCCCACAGCGCCAAAGGCGTCAGCCAGTAAGAACCAGGATTCATCGCTGCCGGGCGGTTTGACGTCACCACCCTGACTGTGCCGATAGGCCAGTCAGTGGTGCAAACCGTGCCCCCAGTGATGGGAATGGCAGATGTAGTGACGCAGCCGCACCAGCGGCCCCGCCTTTGCGTCTCCTAACCGTTCTGTCGATAAGGCGAATAAGACGCAAGGGGTTGGACCTGCCCGGTGGTTCGTGTCTGCACCGGGGACGCGTCCCGGACTACGCTCCAGGGAATAATACACGGGGATCACGGTCTGCACCACTGGCTGGCCTATCGGCACAGTTAGGGGGAAATGGCATGGTATCGACCAGTACCTGTGCGGTTGTCGTCCTGACCGCACGTAGAGACGCAACCGCCCGGCGGCCCGGCCATTGCGTCTTCTGTCCGGATGGTTTGTTGCTGTCGCGTAGGTGGGGTGCTGCCGCGAATGAGACGCAAGGGGTTGCGTCTCTACTTGGCTAACTGAAGATCGTTGGCGCGACGGGCTTTTTCCCAGATGCCGGAGGTGTTGCCCCGCCAGTAGCGCTGGAAGCCCAGTATGGCACAACCGTTCATGAAGGTGAAATAAAACGGCACAAACAGCACTTTGACGCGCAACTGCCGATGCTCCAGCCGGTACCCCAGCCAGGCGGCTCCGTAAAACGCACACTGACCAATAAACAGCAGCACCCAGAAACCATAGGCCAGGGGCGACAGGGGTTCGATGCCCAGCACCAGCGCCAGATTGGCCAGCCAGATCAGCGGCAACAGAAACGGCGTAACGGCCCAGCGCAGCACCCGGTGCGACACGTACTGAAACGTCAGCCAGCCGTAGCGGAATCCGTTCAGCAGGTACAGCAGCCGCCGGATCGACTGGAAACCCCCGGCCGCAATCCGGACTTTTCGTTTTTTCTCCTCAACGATCGAGAACGAAGGCCGCTCGAGCGCGTAAGCCTCGGGTTCGTACTCGACCCGATACCCCCGCCCCGCAATGCGTAGGGAAATCATGAAGTCGTCGAGCAGCGTATCCGTCTCTACGGGTTCATACAGCCTGGTACGGAGGGCAAACAGCTCCCCGGCCGCGCCAACGACCGTATGCAGTTCGGCATCTTTCCGCTTCAGGTACGATTCATATTTCCAGTAGAGCCCTTCGCCCGCACCCGCAGCCGCTTCGGTATCGAATACCTCGATGCGCTTTTCGCCCGCTACCGCGCCTACGCCTTCGTCGTAGAAATGGCGCACCAGATTACGGATGGCGCGGGCGTTGAGCTGGGTATTGGCGTCGCTGAAAACGACCAGCGGGGTGCTGACGTGCTGCATGGCCTGGTTCATGGCCGCCACCTTGCCCGCCCGTTCGGTGCCGCCCAGTACGCTAATCTGCGAGTCGCCCGCGTCGCGCAGGGCTTCGAGGTAGGCCGTAGACCCGTCGGTCGACCCTTCGGTGACGAACAGAAAGCGGAGCTGACCGGCGGGGTAATCCAGCGCGCGCGAGTTGCTGAGTTTAGCGGGCAGGCAGTCCATCTCGTTGTAGGCCGGAATGATCAGCGTCACCGGCGGACTGTACGAATCATCGGCCGGGAGCGGTCGGCGACCTTTGATCCAGCGCCGTAGGGCTACCAGGATCGTGATCACGATCCCGTAACCGACGTAGGTATAGGCCACAACGGCCAGACATAACAGGAGGAAGAGCTGCATAGCTAATTACGCCATTGAATAGGTAGATGCCGTGACCGACTGCGGGGCCGGGGCAAAAGTACGGTAGGTAGCCAGCAGTTGCTGAGCCGAGCGTTGCCACGAGAAGCGGGCCACCTGCTTTTGGCCACGTTCGATCAGCGTTTGCCGGAGGGCCGGGTCGTGGCGAAGGCGGTGCATGGCCACCACCATCTGGTTGGGCTGGTGCGGGTCGACCAGCAGCGCAGCATCACCGGCTACCTCGGGCATGGAGGTAACCCGGCTCGTGATAACGGGGGTGCCGCAGGCCATGGCTTCCAGAATGGGCAGGCCAAAGCCCTCGCTGATGGACGGGAACAGAAACGTTTCGGCCAGCCCATAGAGCGCCGGGAGGTCGTCGTTGTCGATGTAGCCGATAAACTGGCAGCGCTGTTCCACAAACGCATACTCCTCGGCGGTGAGCAGCTGCTTCAGAAACGCGGGGAGCTTGCCGCTGATTACCAGCTGCACATCGGTGTCGATCTGGCCGTAGCGAATGAAAGCCTTCAGCACCGTTGTCATGTTTTTGCGTGGGTCCGAACTGCCCAGGAAAAGCATAAACCGCTCGGGCAGGTGGTACGTGGCTCTGGCTCGGTCGCGCTGCTGATCGGTGATGGGCTCCGAAAACCGGGCGCTGACGCCGTTGTAGAGTACCTCGATCGGCGTTTTGGCCAGGTTCAGCTCACCCTTGATCTGCTGGCTGGCAAAGTGCGATACGGTCAGGATTTTGTGGCAGCGCCGAATCAGCCGCCGAACCAGCAGGGCCCGGTACCGGTTGCCGAAGCGCTGATAGGCCGTTGCGGTATTAACGCCGAAGGCGGGCATCAGAAACAGCACATCGTGCAGGGTCAGCATTAGCGGAACGCCGGGCATCAGCGGAGCCGTATTGGCGGTGCAGTGCAGCACGTCGAGCCGGTAATCGCGGATGGCTTTCGGGAGTGCCACCTGCTCCCAGTGTACGTAGTTGTTGCCCGTTACCTTGACCAGCGTAAAATTCTCACGCAGGGTAAGACAGCCTTCGTCCACGTCGGGGCGCACAAAAATGAAATACTCGTTGTCATGGTCGATCTGCTGGAGGGCATTGATAAGCTCCAGCGCGACAATGTCCATACCGTGTTTATGAGGTCTGAGGAGCCGCTGAGCTTCAATTCCGATTCGCATACACAGGGGGTGTTAACAGGGTTAGGGCGTCGGCTGGCAGCGGGGCCGGACGGGCTACGCTATGGCGTAGGTTCCAGCCGACGCCGTTGAGCAGCGCCTTCAAAAATGGTAGTTGGCCACGCAGGCTGTAGCGCACCATGGCTTTCGGTAAAGCCAGGCCGGCGTAGTACAGCAAAAAAAACAGCAGCCGTGGAGGAGCCACGTTCCGGCGCATGAACAGAATCCGGTTTCGGGTCTGGTAATACACCTTCATCGGGTTCCCCTTGCCTACGGATATCGACTCTTTGTGATAAACCAGCGCCGAGGGCTGGTAATAAATGACATAGCCAGCCTCGCGGATCCGGATGCACCAGTCGAGTTCTTCGTAGTACAGAAAATACAGCTCGGGCAGCAGGCCGGCCCGCTCGATAGCGTTGCGCTTCACCAGCATGGCCGCGCCGTGGGCAAAGGGCGTAGGGCTCGGCTGGTCGAACTGGCCTTGGTCTACCTGATGGCTGCCAACGGCCCAGGCCTGTCCGGTATAGGTGTTCAGGGGCGTGTAGCCGGCGTACTGGATAACGGTCGGATGATCGAAAAAACGAATCTTGGGGCAGGTGACCCCAATGGCGTTGTCGGTGGCGAAGGGTTCCAGCAGGCGCTCGATCAGGTCGGGGGCCAGCTCGGTATCGTTGTTGAGAATGAGCAGGAAATCGCCCGTAGCCTGCCGGATACCCGCGTTGTTGCCGCCCGCAAAACCCAGGTTGGCGTCGGTAACGATGAGCTGCAGGTTCGGCAGGCCCATAGCCATCAGGGCCGGTTCGGGGTTCTGGGTCGAATGGTTATCGACAACGATGATTTCGAGCGATGGATACGTCAGCTGCTGTACCGACGCCAGCAGGGCGCAGGTGACCTCGACCTGGTTGTAGTTCAGGATGATCAGCGAAACGAGCGGCTGGCTGTTCATACATTCTCTTTCTGGAAAACAGCCTTTACCGTCCGGATCAGGATAATCAGATCGGTCCGGAAGGAGTAGGTCCGGGCGTAGAGCGCATCGAGCTGAATCCGTTCCTGGTCCGACACGCCGGCTTTACCGCGTTTGGTAACCTGCCAGAGGCCCGTTAGCCCCGCCGGAGCCGCAAACCGGCGGGCGTAGCCGATGGTGGTCAGCTTTTCGGCTTCGTAGGGCGGCAGGGGGCGGTTGCCCACAAACGACATATCGCCTTTGAGGATGTTGAACAGCTGCGGCAACTCGTCGATGCTCGTATTGCGCAGGAACTTACCCAGGCGGGTTACGCGCGGATCTTCCTTGAACTTCATGAACATAGCTTTGGCTTTGCGGTTCCGCTGCACCTGAATCTCACAGACCTGCATATTGTCCTGAAACAACGGCCGCTGGCAGGGCGTACCCGCCTGCTGGCAGGTTTCGCAGAGCGCATCGGGAGCCGGCTCGGGCTGGGCCGACTGGTACATGTTCTGCGACGCCATGCCCGAAATGAGCTTGTCGGCCCCGGTGCGCATGGTTCTGAACTTGTACATGTCGAACAGTTTGTAGCCCATACCGATCCGTTTGGATTTGTACAGAATCGGCCCTTTGGAGTCGAGCCGGATCAGCACCGCCACCACCAGCAGCAGGGGGGAGATCAGCAGCAGCACCCCGGCCGATACGGCCATGTCGAACAGGCGTTTGCCGAGAGGCATCCGAAGCGGCTCTTCGTTGTCGAAGGTCGTAAACGCTGTTTTGTATTCTTTTTTTCGGATGAGGTAGGTCAGCCGCTGCCGAACCGCCGTGGGATCGTAATCCAGCGGAAACACGTCGATAATGGGCTGACCTTCGGCCTGCACGTTCGTGTCGGGTTCGGCGTTGGGGCTGAGCAGCATAACGGCAAACGCCTGGTCGAGCCGGATCGTGTCGATGCTGTTGAGGAATTTCAGCCCGCCCAGCTCATCATTGACCACGACCAGATCGAACGGCCGCCCCTGCTGGAGGGCTGCCAGCGCTTCTGACCGGCCGGGAAGAACCGTCACCGACCCCAGCGTAGCAAACGCCTGCACGAAATCAGAGGCTCTTTCGGTGTTGTCTTCAACATACAGTATGCGAAAATCAACGGTATTGACGGGCGAGTCTGAAGTCATCACAGAGAAGGGGGCGTTACTGTCGGAAAGGGCTCAGTCGTGCGGCATCGAAATCGGTCCGGAAGGTCCGGCGATCATTGGTCCGGCGGAGTAGGGCTTTGATTTTAGCCTCTATCTCCAGAGGATTGAACGGCTTGATGATGAAGTCGTCGGCCCCCTGGTCAATGCATTTCACTTTCAGCGCGCTGTCGTCGGCGCTGGACAGCACGATAATGGGTACGTGTCGATACAGGGAGCTGCTGCGGATCAGATCGATCATTTCGGTGCCATCGAGCATCGGCATCCGCAGGTCGGTCAGGATAATATCGGGAACGTTGCCCGACTCCAGCCACATCATCGCTTCCATGCCATTGGCAAATGAGGTAATCTTAAACTGGGCGCCGAGGGCCTGCTCGATGATCCTTCTGATGAAGACGTCATCATCTATATGAAGGACGTGGTAGCTATTTTCCATGAGGTTGTCTTTGTGCTTGCTGTAAAGTTACAAGTGTCAAATATGGCAAATTATAAGTTTACTAAAAACCATATACGTAATTATTCAGGTGGCCAGCGCAAATTTTAATGGGGGCCAGTTATTTCCGGGCAACAATTGACGAATACTAACCATTCATCGATTA
The DNA here is from genome assembly GCF_002006735.1 of Spirosoma sp. 209. NCBI lineage: Bacteria > Pseudomonadati > Bacteroidota > Cytophagia > Cytophagales > Cytophagaceae > Spirosoma > Spirosoma sp. 209. Next base: position 76,914 of record NZ_MVEC01000017.1, read on the forward strand.
GTGCATTTTAATCGTATTTTCATAAGCGTTTGATATAAAGGCTGTTGAGCTGATGATAGTGATGTATGATACGTCTTTTCTTTTTCATGTGCCAGATTGGGGTGAAACTGTTTACTTACGGTCGTGCCATTGTTTAATAAGTAACAATGAGTTGACTTTAAAGTTAAAATAGTAAATTTGAGAATTAGCACTGTAACAAGCATAAATCGTTCCAGAAAATCGGGCTTGCCCCCGCTTCTGGAACGATTTATGCACTGAACAGGCTGGTTTATTTCTCCAACTAGTTAAACACGATAGTCATGATCTGGAAACTGTACAAGGCCGCAACCCTTACGAGTATACGCTGCGTGCTGATGACCATCTTCGAACCAGATTCGTCGGAGCAGATCGATCGGCAGCTGACATACATGGGTCAGTTGAAACGGATCATCCGCTGCGTAAGAGCGTACCAGGCGCTGCATCCGGCTTTTGCAACCGCTACCTATGGCAACCTGGCCGGGTATCTGCAGCAACACCTCTCTACCGCCGAGCGGGCCGTCCTGCTCCAGCTCCTGCACCCGGCATCCATGCTCACTGAACCCGGCCTGGCGTTTAAACTGTAAAGCGACCCGCCGTTTTTTGGTATCCCGGTGGCCCGGTCCTTCGTCGGGATTGCAAAAAAGGTCAGGTCAGGTCCTGGCGGTGTCGTTTCTTGAACTGAAGCGGGTTCTCGCCGGTCAGCCGCCTGAAAATCCGGTTGAAATACGACAGACTCTCGAATCCGCAGGCAAAGCAGGCTTCCGATACGGTATGGTCCATGAGCAGCAGCTTCTGCGCCTGATTGATCCGGTACTGGTTCAGAAACTGGGTAAACGTAAGCCCGGTAATCCGTTTGAAGTAGCGGCAGAAGGCCGATTCGGTAAGGCTGGCCAGGGCAGCCACCTCCGGAATCTCGATTTTACGCGCATACTCGTCGACAATGAACTGATGCACCCGTTTCAGCCGCTGCTGCTCGTTGAGGTTATAGGCACTGGCCACCGCCTGGCCGTGTAAGGGAGTGTATTCGGTGCTGGTAGCCAGTTGCTGAAAGATGCGAAGCAAGCTGAGCAGCCGCTCGAACGACGGCAGCCCGGCTAGCTGGCTCAGTTGCTGCCCAACGGCCTCCTTGGTAGCCCCGTAGAACGACAGCCCCGACCGGGCGCGCTCGAACAGGCGGGTAACAGCAGCCAGCTCGGGGGCCTGCCAGAACACCTCACCCAGAAAGTTTTCTTTCAGCTGGACCACCACTTTGCGGTGCTCGGTCCTGACCCCGTAGTCGAAGTTCAGGTGCGGCACGTTGGGGCCAATAAAAACGAGGTCGCTGCCTTCGTAGCGCGAAATGTGGTTGCCTACGTGGCGGGTGCCGCTGGCGCCTTCGATAAACACAATCTCATACTCCGGGTGGTAATGCCACAGGAAAACGTCGCTCAGGTGGGGCGTCAGCAGGATATGGAACGAGCTGTCGGCATCCGGGCTGATCTGTTCGAGCGCTAGTTTCATACGGGGCAAATTTTGTGCATATCTGCTGGTTTGTGAGAGTCTGGTGCTATCCGAGAGCAATATAGTACAAAAAAGGGCTAGTTTCGTCATAACACCTCCCGCCCCGGTCGGGCTACCTTTGTCGTAACCAAACCCTGTTTTTACCGATCAGTTCGTATGGAAGCAACTCCAACCATGACGCCGACCATGGCGCCCGCCAACGCCCACAAAGACATTCCGGGCAACCCCTCAACGGCTACCAGCAGCAAAATCAGCCTGAGCGACCGTTCCGGCGAAACGGTCAAACCGCTGCGGGTGCTGTCAGAAGCCGACTGGCAGTTCTGGAAAGAAAACGGTTATATCGTTGTCAAACAGGCCGTGCCGCGCGAACAGGCCGAGCGGCTGGCCCGTTTTCTGTGGGTGTTTGAAGAAAAAGACCCCAACGACCCCGGCACCTGGTACGCGCCCCCGCGGGCCGATATGCAGATGAAAGAGCTGATCGGCAGCGGCATGGTCGAGCTCTATAACCACCAGTACCAATGGGATAACCGCCAGTACCCCCGCGTCTACGATGCGTTTGTCGACATCTGGGGCACCGAGCACCTCTGGGTAACCATCGACCGGGCCAACCTGAATTTTCCGCTGCGTCCGCAGGATACCTTCAAAGGATTCATTCACTGGGACTACGACCCCGAAACCCGCCCTCAGAACGTGCAGGGGGTGCTGGCCCTGGCCGATCAGAACGATGAAAACATGGGCGGTTTCCAGTGCATACCCGAGCTGTATCGCACCTACGACACCTGGAAGCTGACCCAACCCGCCGACCGCAACCGGTTCAAACCCGATATAACGGGCTTCGAAGACAAGCTGGTCAAGGTAAAGATGAACGCCGGCGATCTGCTGATCTTCAACAGCACCCAGCCCCACGGCATCCGGCCCAACCGCTCGGCCGATCAGGTGCGGATTGCGCAGTATATATCCATGATGCCGGCCGAAGAAGACAACGAAGCCCTGCGGCAGTGGCGCATCACGTCCTGGCGCGACCGCATCGCCCCCGAGGGCTACGCCTTTCCCGGCGACCCGCGCGGCTGGGAGCGCACCCGCCACCAGACCGCCGAACTAAGCGAGCTGGGTAAAAAACTGCTGGGCCTGACCCGCTGGGCCGACGAGTAGAGAAGCGGCTGCCTGTGGTTCTGTCAGGGCCGGGTCGTCAGAAGCGGTAACTCCTCCCTTACGACCCGGCCCTAACTCGTTACTCCGCTACCTATGGATACTGTCCCCATTGATGTACAGGCCGACCTCGACCGGCTTGCCGTTCAGGAGCAGCAGCTCCAGTTCGATACCTTCACGGCCGATACCGCCTGGCAGCTCGGTACCCGGCTCAAAGAAGCCGCCGAAGCCGCCGGCAAAGCCGTTGCCATCGAGATTCAGCTGGCTGGTCAGCCGCTGTTCTTCTACGCCATGCCCGGTACCACCGCCGACAATGCCGACTGGATTCGGCGCAAACGCAACGTGGTGCTGCGTTTCCACCGGAGTTCCTACGCCGTAGGGCTCGATCTGCAACAGCGGCAAACCTCCCTGCAGGAACGCTCGGGCCTCGACCTCAGAGACTATGCGCCTTTTGGCGGCTGTTTTCCGCTGATCCTGCGCGGAACGGGTTGCGTCGGTACGCTGGCCGTGTCAGGTTTGCCCCAGCGCGACGACCATAACCTGCTCGTGTCCGTACTGGCCAACTGGTTCGGTCTGCCGCTGGCCGGGCTGGCCCTGGCCTGACACCGGCTCGCTTACGGCCAGAGGGGCCGGGCCGGCAGCCGCAGCGAAACGGTAGTGCCCCGGGTAGGTACGGAGTGCAGCAGCAGGTAGCCCTGGTGGAGATCAACAATTTTTCGGGCCAGGGTCAGCCCCAGGCCGAACCCCTGAATCCGCCCTACATTTTCGGCCCGCATCATCGGCAGAAACACATCGGTCAGCTGCGCTTCGGGGATGCCGATACCCCGGTCGGTAATGTCGATAACGATCCAGCCCGTTTCGTAGCGAACCCGTATATCGACGGGCTGAAACGACGAATACTTACCGGCATTATCGGCAATGTTGATCAGGGCAGTACGCAGCAGCGTAGCGTTTCCGATGACCCGCACCGTTGAGCTTTGTTCGGTAAACTCGTCGGTCAGCTGCACTTCTATGGTCAGGGACGGGTATTTTTCGCTCACATAGGCCACCGTGTCCAGAATAGTATCGACTACGTTGATATCTTCCTGTAATTGCATGGCTTTGAGCCCCTCCACCTCCGCCAGCTGAAGCAGCGCATTGGCCAGTTCGATGGCTCCTTCCAGCCGGCTCAGTGCCTGATCGATGCTTTGCCGGGCCGCGGGCAGACTCTGATCGTAGGCCAGCGAGGTTTCCAGCATGCCTTTCACGACCGTCAGCGGAGTACGAATCTCGTGCGATGCGTAGGCTACGAAGTTTTCCTGACTGACGGCCAGTTCCTGAAGATGCGCCAGCAGCTGGTTGAACGATGCGGCCAGATACCCCGCTTCGTCGGAAGGGCTGCCTTCGCTGAGCCGAAACGAGAAATCGTTGACCGTGGCCGAGTCGAGCTGGCTGATCAGCTGATCGAACGGACGCATGGCCCGCCGGGCAAACAGAAACCCGACCAGCGCAATCACCACCAGCGACAGAATATTGCCCAGAATCAGGATAAGCCGCAGGTTCCTGCTGGTCTGACGCCCGGCCAGGTCGTAGGCGGTTACCACGGCTACGTACTGATCGCCATTTATCCGGAACGATAGGGCCATGCCTTCTTTCGGGTCTTCCCAGAGCGGGCTGTCATACGTAAAGTAAACCTCCTGCTGCCGCGCTTCGGCCAGCCGAGCGGGCGTAATCCGGTAATCGTCGGGCCCCGATGAGGAGTAGATGCGCCGGTTCTGCGCGTTCACCAGCGATTCGTGCTGCTCGGGCAGAGTCAGGTAGTTGTAGCGCAGAAACTCCTGCCGGTTCTGCAGGAACAGCTGGGCCGACAGGGCCCGGCGTTGCAGCCGCATCCGCATCTGCGACCGCCGGTACGACTCGTAGGTCTGGAAAATATACAGCGAAAACAGCAGCAGCAGCGCAGCCACCAGCAGCCCGAAGCCAACCGTAATTTTCTGCTTGATGCTCATGGCTCGGCCCGCAGCATGTAGCCCACGCCGAAGACGGTATGCAGCAGTTTCGGCTCTACATGGTCGATTTTCCGGCGCAGGTAGTTGATGTACACGTCAACCACGTTGGTGTTGGTGTTAAAGTGAACATCCCAGACGTTTTCGAGCAGATCGACCCGGTTTACTACTTTGCCCTGGTTGAGCAGCAGGTATTCGAGCAGGGCGTACTCGCGGGCCGTCAGCGTAACCCGCTTGCCCGCCCGCCAGACCTGATGCGATTCGGTATCGACGGCCAGGTCGAGCAGTTCGAGCCGTTTGGGGAGGGGCGCCCGCGACGGATGCCGCCGGGCCAGCGCTTTCAGCCGGAACAGCAGCTCTTTGAAGGCAAACGGTTTGGCCAGATAGTCGTCGGCCCCCGACTCGAACCCCATTACTTTATTGTCCAGACTACCCAGGGCGGTAAGCATTATGACCGGAATAGCGGGCCAGTTCTGCTTGATGAACGCACAAAGCTCGTAGCCATTGAGGCCCGGCATGTTGATATCCAGCACTACCACATCGAACTGCCGGTCATTGACCATAGAGCGACCAACGACCCCGTCGAAGGCCACGGATACGCCGATGCCTTCAGACTGTAAGCCTTTCTGAATGAACTGCGTCAGTTCAACATCGTCTTCTACAACCAATACGTGCATAGCTGCGCCTGATAGTACAGGGTCGAAAGTACAGCAGAAGACGCCAGGATGAGCGGCCGTCTGCTCACTCTAATCAGATTGTAATAACTCTCTCAGAAGTCTCTAATGGACCCGGTGGTTATTTTGGTTACTGACCGGCTCAACCGATCCGGCGACCTTTTACTCAACTGTTCCGTTGCCTATGCCTCACGCGGCTCGTTTGCTTACTATCTGGATGTGTGCGATCAGCGGTCTGGTCGGTCTGCCAACCCGATTGCAGGCCCAGCAGCGACTGACCCTCGAAGAGGCCGTAGCGGCCACCCTGGCGCAATACCCTACGCTGGCCGCCCGGCAGTCGGCGCTGGGCGCGCTGAGAGCCAACAGCCAGATTCTTGCTGATAACCGGCTGCCGAATGTGCGTGTCCATAGCCAGACCAATATCGGTACGGCCAACGGGCTGTCGGGTTCGTATTTCTCGCTGGGACTCATTGTGCCCACGTCGGGCGCCCGGCGCGCCGATAACCAGGCCGATCTGGCAACGGGTAACATTGCGCTGGCTAGCGCCGACTGGGAGGTATATAACTTTGGCCGGTTTGCGGCCGAAAACCAGCTCTTGCGGGCCGACATCGCCGTAGGGGAGGCCGGTCTGGAACGGGAGCGGTTCGGACTGCGGCAAACCGTAATCAGCAGTTTTCTGGATTTGTTCTGGACCGAGCAGAACCTGCAGATCGAGCAGCGGAACCTGGCCCGGGTCGATACCGTACACCGAATTATCGCCAACCTCGTTCGCAACGGCATCAAGCCGGGACTCGACTCGTCGCTGGCACGGGCGGCCCTGTCGCGCGCCCGGCTGGCCTATCTGCGCATGCAGGAAGAGCGGCAGCGGGCGCGGGTTCAGCTGGCTACCCTGACCGGACGGCCCATCGACCAAATCGAGATCGACACAGCGCTGCGCGTCGACCCGTTGCTTATACCGCTGGCTGACCCTGAACCCGTTTCGGCTCACCCGCTGCTGCAGGTTCAGCAACGACTCATTACCCGACAGGTGGCCGAGGTCGACCTGATCCGGAAATCGGCGCTGCCGCGGGTAACGCTGCTGGGCGCAACCTGGGCGCGCGGCTCCAGTCTGGATGTCGACAATAACTACGGCCCGCTTCTGCCGGGGCTGTCTTACAGCCGTACCAACTATCTGCTGGGAGTGGCGGCTACGGCCAATCTGATGGATTTTCGGCGGGCTACCAGTCGGGTCCGGCTGCAGCAGTTTCGGGTCGAGGAGGCCCGTAATCAGCTGATGGTAGCTCAGCTGCAGTTGCAGAACACCCTCGGTATCGCCAATGCCCGGCTGGCTGTGGTGCAGAACCAGCTGGCCGAGCTTCCTAACGCCCTTCGTTCGGCCCGGGAGGCTTACACCCAGCGACTTTCGCTGTACAACAACGGTCTGGAAACCGTGCTGAGCCTGACCGATGCGCTAACCCTGCTTACGGCCGTGGAGAAAGAAGTGGTACAAACGCGCGCCCAGGCTGTTCAGCTGCGGCTGCAACGCGCCCAGGCTACCGATAACCTTGACGAATTCTATTCGCTGTTCCGTCGCTAACCCGATCTGCTTATGTCCTTATTATCAACTTCGTTGAAACGCCCGATATCGGTGCTGGTGCTGGTTGCCGGCATAGTGACGTTCTCGGTTATGTCGGCGCTGCGGATTCCGATCGATATCTTTCCCCGGCTCAACTCGCCGGTGATCTACGTCATCGAACCCTACGGCGGTATGTCGCCCGCGCAGATGGAAGGCTTTTTCGCCACCCGCATGCAGGATCAGTTTCTGTACATCGGGGGCGTGCGCGACATATCGAGCCGTAACGTGCAGGGGCTGACCATCGTGAAACTGGCTTTCTACGAAGGAACCGACATGGCTCAGGCCGCGGCCGAAGTGGCTATTCAGGTAAACCGGGCCATGAAGTTTTTCCCGCCCGGGGCGCTGCCTCCGCAGGTGGTGCGTTATGATGCCTCGTCGGTACCCATCGGCGATCTGGTGTTTTCGAGCAAAACGCGGTCGCTGAAAGAGATTCACGAACTGGCCGTTACGCGCATCCGGCCTCTGTTCTCGACCGTTCCGGGGCTGACGGCTCCGCCCCCCATCGGTACCAACTCCCGCACCATCGTTATCAACCTGGACCCCGGCCGGATTCGTAGTATGAACATCTCACCCGATGAGGTGGTCAGGGCGCTGGCGGCCAATAATGCCATGACACCATCGGGCAACATCCGGGTCGACAATACCACCTACATTACCACGCTCAACTCGCTCGAAGATCAGGTGTCGGACTTTGGCCGGATTCCGGTCATTACCGAAGGGCACCGCACCATTTTTCTGAGCGATGTGGCCACCGTTCAGGATGGTTCCGATGTTACCTCGGGCTACGCGCTCGTGAACGGAAGCCGGTCGTCGTACATCCCGGTCGTCAAAACGGCCGATGCCTCAACCTGGGATGTGGTCACGCGGCTCAAAGCCAAACTGCCCGAGATGCGGAGCCTGCTCCCCGACGACATCGAGGTCAATTACGAGTTCGATCAGTCGGTTTTTGTCATCAACGCGGTCGAGAGTCTGCTTTTCGAAGGCGGGCTGGGGGCTATTCTGACCGGCCTGATGGTGCTGCTGTTTCTGGGCGACTGGCGGTCGTCGGTGATCGTGATCATCACCATTCCGATTTCGATTATCGCGGCTGTGCTGGGGCTGAGTCTGGCCGGGCAAACGATCAACATTATGACGCTGTCGGGTCTGGCGCTGGCCATCGGGGTGCTGGTCGACCAGGCTACGGTGACCATCGAAAATATTCACCAGCATCTGGAGATGGGCAAGCCCAAAAAAGAGGCCGTATTCGAGGCCTGCAAAGAGGTAGCGCTGCCGCTCCTGCTCATCCTGCTTTGTATTCTGGCCGTTTTTGCTCCATCGTTCATCATGACGGGCGTACCCCGGGCTATGTTCCTGCCGCTGTCGCTGTCGATCGGATTTGCCATGACCGTATCGTACTTTCTGGCGCAGAGCCTGGTGCCGGTGCTGGCCAACTGGCTCATGAAAGCCCACAGCCACAAACCCCATCGGCCCGACGCCCAGCCGTCGCGGTTTGATCGGGTCCGGGCGGGTTTCGTGGCCCAGACGGACCGGTTGCTGAACCGTAACAAACTCATTATCGGGCTGTATGGGATAGGTATTCTGGTGCTGGCGGGCGCGGGATTCGCACTGATCGGGAAAGACATGCTGCCCGTCATCAATACCGGCCAGATGGTCATCCGCATGAAAACCCCCGACGGCACCCGGCTCGAACGAACCGAAGAGCGCGTGGGTGAGCTGCTGACACTGGTCGATGAGGTGTCGGGCGGGAATCTGGCGGTGTCGTCGGCCTACGTCGGCGTTGTCCCCACCAACTATGCCACCTCCAACCTGTACGTCAGCACCAGTGGTACAAACGACGCGGTCATCAAGGTCGGGCTGACGAAGGGGTTTCGGACCAATATGCAGGATCTGAAAGAACGGATTCGCGAGGCCGTACGGGAGCAGATGCCCGACCTGACGCTCTCCTTCGAACCGGCCGACCTGACCGAGAAACTCATGAGCGGTGGCGCCAGCACGCCCATCGAGGTGCAGGTAGCCGGTCGGGATATGAAGCAGATTGCGGGCTATGCCCACCGCCTGGTCGACAGTCTGGCCGAGGTGCCTTATCTGCGCGATGTCCGGATTCTGCAACCGCTCAACTTCCCGGTCATCAACATTAAACTGGACCGGCAGCGGCTGGCCATGATGGGGCTGAACATCCAGCAGGCTGCCCGGTCCATTACGGCCTCGACCTCATCGAGCCGTTATACCGAGAAAAACCAGTGGCTCGACCAGCAGGCGGCCTATACCTACCAGGTACAGGTCCAGATTCCGGAGTATGATATGCAGAACCTGTCGCAGCTGCGCGAGATTCCGCTGGTGGCGGGACAGTCGCGGCCGGTGCTGGGCGATGTGGCTACGTTCTCGGTCGATACGCTGCCCGGCGAGTATGACCGCACGGGGCCGCGCCGGTACGTAACGGTATCGGCCAACGTTCACCACCGCGACCTGGGTACCGCTACCCAGGCCGTAAACCAAACCCTGAGCAAGCTGGGCGAAACGCCGAAAGGCCTCGTTACGGAGGTGAAAGGGATGTCGTCGCTGCTGACCGAAACCCTCGATAGCCTGCAGCTGGGGCTGGGTATTGCGGTCCTGGTCATCTTCCTGCTCCTGGCGGCCAACTACCAGTCGTTCCGACTATCGTTCGTGGTGCTCAGCACGGTACCTGCCGTACTGGTCGGCGCTATCGGGCTGCTGCTGCTGACGGGTAGTACGCTCAACCTGCAGTCGTACATGGGCATTATCATGTCGACGGGTATATCCGTAGCCAACGCTATCCTGATCGTGACCAATGCCGAGCGGTTGCGCTGGGTGTATCGGGATCTGAGGAAGGCGGCTATCGACAGTGTTGGGCTGCGGCTGCGGCCGGTGCTGATGACCTCCTTTGCCATGATTGCGGGCATGGTGCCGATGGCGCTCGGTACGGGCGAAGCGGGTGAGCAGGTGGCACCACTGGGCCGGGCTGTTATCGGCGGGCTGGTAGCGTCTACGCTGGCTGCTCTCTATATCGTACCGCAGGTCTACGTCTGGCTGCAGCGCCGGGCTACGTATGAGGACCCGTCGCTCCTGCCCGCTCCGGTGACCACGCCGGTAGCTGATACCGACTATGACCCCCAACCTGTTCTCCCCGAATCGTATGAAAAGCATTCATTATAACAGAACACTGGCCTTCCTGCTGGGGCTGGGTGCCCTCTGCAGCTGCCACTCCGGCGACTCGGCTGAGAGCGACCGGAAAAAATCGGCTCCGGCAACAAAATCAGCCCCGTCCAGCTACCGGATTGGCGCCGTAACGCGGCAGTCGCTGGCCCAGACGGTACAGCTGCCCGGCGAGTTTCATGCTTATCAGGAGGTGACCATTTATCCACGAGCCACGGGTTTTGTGGAGCGCGTGCTGGTTGACCGGGGTTCGGCCGTGCGGAAAGGGCAGGTGCTGATGGTGCTGGATGCGCCCGAAACCGAAGAGCGGCTGGCGGCTGCGCGGTCCAACACGCTGAAGGCACAGGCCATGCTGGTAGCCAGCCGCGAACATTACCGCCGGTTGCTGGCCAGCAATAAGGTAGCCGGTTCGGTATCGGCTCTGGACCTGGAAACGGCCCAGGCGCGGGTGCAGGCCGACAGCGCATCTGTACTGGGCGAACAGGCCAACTACCGGGCCATGGCGAAACTCAAATCATACCTGACCGTATCGGCACCCTTCGATGGCTTCATCACCGAGCGGAACGTACACCCCGGCGCGCTGGTCGGGTCGGGCGCCCGACAGGACCGGCCGATGCTGGTTTTGCAGCAGCAGACCCGGCTGCGTCTGATTGTCGATGTCCCCGAGACCTACAGCCCCCAGATGAAGGAAGGCGAGTCGGTGGCGTTTACGGTTAGCGCCATGCCCGGAAAAACCTTTACCGGGAAAATCAGCCGGTGGTCGGGCAGTATGAACCAGCAGTTCCGCTCCGAGACCGTCGAGATCGACATCGACAACCGGAGCCGGACCCTGCGGCCAGGCATGTTCGCCGAAATTATTCTGTCGGCGGCCGGTACGCCCGGCGCTCTGGCCGTACCGACTTCGGCCGTCATTGCGTCGACGGAGCGCCAGTACGTCATCAAGGTCGAAGACGGCCGGGCGAGGCATGTACCGATCCGGCGGGGGCAGAAATCGGGCGATATGACAGAAATATTCGGCGACCTGACCCCCAACGACAAGATCATCATCAACGCACGCGAGGATATCAAAGATGGTATCGCGATCCGCTGACAAACCGAACCGTATTGACTGATAACATGCCTTTTTCCTGTCCGATAAACAGCCACTCTCTGAGCGGCTGTTTTCTTTACCGGGCGCGGGCTATCGAACGGGCCTGGCCTGCGCTTCCAGGATCAGCTGGTTGGTGGCGTTCTGGGGGGTAACGTGAACGAAAGTGCCCCGGCCCAGCTGGCTCAGCTGCCGGAGGCCCTGTCCGGTAAGGGCATTGCGGCCAAAGGTGAAAACGGTCAGGGAGATGTCCTGCCGGGCGCGCTCCTCGATGAGCTGAAGCACCTCCCCGCTGACCGCAAATTCGCCGTCGGTAGCCAGAATGATCCGGTTGTTACCGGCCCGGATGTAGTTCCGGTCCGCCACCTTGTATGCCAGTTTCAACCCGCCGTTGCCATCGGTATCACCGGTTGATGTCAGCTCGTCGATGACGCGGGCAATCTCGCCCACATGCGCGCCGGAGGTTGGCTTCAGGGCCACCCGCGCTTTGCCCGAATAAACCACGATGGAGAGCTGGTCTTCGGGCCGGAGCAGGGTCAGGAGCGCTTTGACCGATCGCTTCAGCAGGGGCAGTTTGTAGGGCGAATCCATCGACCCCGACACGTCGAGCAGCAGCACCATGTTGTTCGGCGCAAACCCCGCCAGCGACGGACTTACCGCCCCCTCGCGGCTTCGGTCGACGTACATCGTATCGACCCGTAGCCGTTCCACATAAACCGTATCCCGCAGCGTCGGTCCGGCGGCCACAGGAGCGGAGGTCGGTGAAACGGGCGTTGCTGGAGTTGTAGCCGGGCTGGGCGGTGGCTCCCGGCGGGGGCGTGCCGATTCGGGCGGGCTGACCGGCAGCGGAGCGGGGGGCGACACCGGAGCCGACGCCTGCCGGCGGAACGCAAACAGGTCGGGCTGGTTGATGGCTTTCAGCTGGTTTTCTTTGGCCAGTTCACAGAACCTGTTGTAGGGGTAAATAAGCTGATTGTTATAGAAATAATAGACCGATTCGTAGGGATGGCTGGTGGCCGTAGCCCGGGGTAACGCGATCCGCTTCGTCAACTCCGCAAACCGCAGCGAACTCTCGGCCAGGTCTTCGTAGGGAGTATACGGGCAGAGCCCATTGCTGCGTCCGTAGCGGGTCAGGCCGTTCAGGTTCGAATACTCATCGGCCATCAGCTGCCGGCCCATGGCTTCGAGAGAAGCGGTTTCGGGAAGCCGGTCCGACTGCCCGCTCAGGTACGCCCGAATACCCGCCAGCACGGCCCGGTTACTGTCGACCGCGCTGAGCAGGGCTTTCCCGGCCCGGTTCCACGAGCTGCCCGGACTGGCCGCGGGGTAGCTTTCGTAAATGCGCCGTATGTCGGTATATAGCCGCTCTTTCTTCTGATCGAAGGCATCGAAGAGGTAGGCGTAGCGGTCCAGAATGGCGTCAGACCGCTGTAGCTGGTCCTGCTGGTAACGTTTGTCGGCCGTATAATTCGTCAGTTCGATGCTCAGCTGATCCATCTCGGTCAGCATGTTCATCAGCACCTCGGCCTGGCCAACGACCGAAGCCCGGTAGGAGGGTGGTACAGACTGGCTGCTGACCCGCAGCAGCTGATACAGGGAAGTAGGCAGTTTGTAGTCGTCGTGGGCGTAGGTGAGGGCCGCCCGTTTCTGGCTCCGGGCCGGATCGCGCTGGTACTCCGCCGACAACTGGTAGTTGCGTAGGCCGACCTGTAGCGTACGCAGCTGCCGCAGCGACTCGTTGATGAAATCGACATAGGCATTGAGCGCCAGAAACGTTGCCCGGCTGGCCGGTGCCGTTGCCGGTCGGACGCTGAACACCAGCGGAGGGCTGTCGGCAAAAGGCACGGCCGACGCAACCGTCCGACTGACCGGAGCGGGTGGGTCGATCAGGAAGGTGATGCTGACCGATGGGTAGTCGAGCAGCGACCGGGCCGACCGGCTGTAGTTGACAAAGCTGTGATACATGGCCAGTAAATCCTGATTGAACGCCTGCAGCAGGGCCAGGTACACCTCGTTCCCGTGCCGGGCCGACTGCCGGGCGGCATAGGTATTATCATCGATGGCCCGGCTCTTGAGGGCCTGCATAGTCTGTAAAGCCGTTTTGAACGACGCCAGCATGGACGAAGCCGGGTAGCCGATCCGGGGGGCGGTCTGGTCAAGGCGTTGCAGCGGTTCCGCATCGGCCAGCATATGCTGCTGCACCCGGTCGACGGGCCAGGCCGCGGGGCTATCGTCGTGGAGCACGAAGGGGAGGGCCGACAGCAGCGCCTGCTGGCTCTGTAACACCTGTTCCATTTCGTGTTCGGCAACCAGGTACGGGTCGCTGGCCTGGTAGGGCTGATACCGCCGGTACATCTGCCGGATCTGCTGGTAACAGGCGTCCTTCTCCCGGCCAAACTGACTAGCCAGGGTCTGTAGCGCCCGTACCAGCGAATCGGATCGGCTCAGGTTGTCGCGCCGGTAATCGCCCAGGCGCACGTAGGTTTCCAGCGCCTTGCCGGTCTGGTCGATCTGGTTTAGCCGTTGCCAGAGACCCTGCGCGCTGGTTTTTAACGATTGCTGTTCAGCGGCAGTCAGTCCGGTCGCGGCCAGCGCTTTCTGGTAATAATACGTCTCCAGCGGCCCCGACGAAGGTAGCCGCAGCGTACCATCGGCTTTTTTCCGATACCGCTGCACCTCGGCCTCGTACGCTTTCAGCGCCAGACAGCGCCCATTGACCACATCGACCGACTGGCTCAGGAACGCCACGTACTGGTTGAGCGTCTGCGGGGGCGGCTCGGTTAGAGCCAGCGGTCGCCCCAGCAACAGGAGGGAACAAAGCAAGGTCTGCATACCCGAAAGATCGGAAGAGGAGCCCGTTACCCGCCCCAGTCCTTTAGCCAGCGGTCTACCGGATCTTGGGCAGAACCGTTACCAGAACCCGCTGGTAGCGCGTCAGGGCCGGCCGGCCGTTATCCGTTACCGACACAATAACATGCAGCGTTTCGGGTTTGCTGACATCGGGGGCCGTCAGGGTAACCGACGGGGCGGCTGGCTGGCCGATCACCAGGTCCCGATGGCTCAGATACGTACCGGCTTCCGGATAGTAAAACCATTTGTAGGTCAGAGAGTTGTCGTCGGGGTCGGTCGAGCCTTGCGCGCTGAGGGTGATGGGCTCTCCGCTGCTTACTGTCAGCACCGCCGGGTGGGTCAGCACGACCCGGGGCGGATGGTTGGCTTCGCTGAACGGCTTCACACACCAGTCCATCCGGGCCGCGAAGTCATGCTGATAGGCCTGCCGCCAGCGCCAGATAGTGGCCTGATTACTCCGGTGCATGTGTCCGTCGAGGCCCTTGACCTCATCGTCGGCATCGGTGAAAAACGGACGGGTCTCCGGCTCCGAAAACCAGGGTCGGGTGTGCGGCTGGTAATATTCGTAGCGGCCGCCCCAGCCGCCATAGTCCGGGTGTTCGGGTACGCTCAATCCATTGTCGATCAAATGCAGGAACGAGGGGGTGTCGCCCTCCATCAGGTACTTGGTAACCGGATACAGCGCTCCCAGCGGGCCGTGACCCTGCCGTATGTTGACATCCAGCCAGGGGTTATCGACCAGCGAAAAATCGGCACCCGTGAACCGGCCGTGGTGCCGATCGCCACTGATGCCGTTCCAGGTGGCGTAGTGGTACGCTCCCCGGGCGTATACGCCGGGACTGGCCACGTAAAAAAGTGACGGGAAGGTTTTGCGCAGCCAGGGCCCTGAATCGTCCTGGTCGGAGATGGTGTAGACCCTGAGTTTACCGACAAAGCGATTCAGCTCTTCCGCCGATCGGGTCATCGATACTTTCCAGAGCGCCTGGGCCAGGCAGTTCGGCCCGCCCCAGCACAGCACCCAGACGGGCCGCTCGTCGTTTTTGTCGACAACCTGAATGATCCAGTCCGAGCCGGGCGAGTCGTTGCCGGGGCCAACCGCCTGTCTGCCGAACCGGGGCAGGGCAGGCCTGATCAGACCCAATAGCTGCGCGGCTTCCGGATAGCCGGGTTCGTGCAAAGCCAGATTGGCCCTAACCTGTCCGTAGGCTGTAACGACCTCCCTGATTTTCTCGGGCGCAACCCGCTCTTGCTGATGAACCGAGGTAGTGGCAATCAAGCCTTCAATATCCCATTGATTGGCATAGAGCATGAACCGGATCAGCGACTGCGTATCGTCGGGCTCATTCTCGATATCGGTCAGTACCAGCACCCGGGGTTTAGGACGGGTATCGGGTCCCTGCGCCCAGGCAGGAAGCACCAGCAGCAGCAGCAGGAAAACAAACGAAAGTCGCATAATCGGTCTAGGGAAAAGCTGTTGGCAAAGCTATGCGTTTGTGCTCACGAATGCGTGGTGGTGCCGGTTTGTCAGGGTAGCGGGATGGCGTAACGGGTTATTTTGGCCGTCAATGTATTCATGGAGCCGTAGCCCAGCGCGTCGAGGGCGCGGGTCTTGTTGCCCCCAAAATAGGCAAGAGCCCTTTGTATGAGGTCTTTCTCGTGGTGTTGCCAGGTAAAACCGCTTACTGCCTGCTCAGGTTGCCGAATCCAGTCGGGCAGGTCGGCTACGTCTACCTGACTTTCGGCAAAGACGTACAGCGATTCGATCAGATTCTCCAGTTCGCGAACATTGCCCGGAAACAGATACAGGTCCAGCTGCTGCCGGGCGGCAGTGGTTAGCCGGATTGGCCTCGGCCGGCGAAACGCTTTTTGCTTGATCCGGATAAAATGATCGATCAGGTCTCGCTTTTCGGTCAGGCTCCACGCAGTCAGGGTGGGCAGATGCAGCTCCGCTACGGATAAGCGATAGAATAAATCCCACCGAAAGAGGCCGTCATGGCAGGCCTGTCGTAGTGACTTATGCGTAGCGGCAATAATACGCACGTCTGTTTTTCGGGCTGTTGTCGACTCAACCGGGGTGAACTCCTGCGCCTGCGAAACCCGCAGCAGCGTTTGCTGCATGTCTTTGCGGACCGGACCCGGCGTCTATTTGAAGTAATCGACGGAATAAACAGGAATGCCCGGGCCATTGCCTGAGTTGGGCCGGTAAATACCGTCGGCGTATTTTCCTCTCTTCAGACTGGCAGGCCGAAAGCGCCTGGGAACCGCTGTGCACAGCGGCTCCCAGGCGCTTTCGGCAATAGGCCTACCCCTCTTAACAGTAGTCTCTTAATAGGCTTTCGAGTAATCTGGCCAGGGTATTCAATTAAAATCCTGTGTTATACAGATCCTCAGGTTACCTGGCTGGAATTGACAGGTATGATAATAAAGCCCTATGTTCAGTGACTATTCGCGTGGTAGTGTAACTTGAAATAAAGGGGGAAAACACGACTAAAAAGGGTTTTTTCCCCATTGTAGCGCGCAGAGGCTACAGGTAGCTTTGATGAAAATAACTGTCCTCCTTTATAATGCGCTTATACACATTCATACAGATACGTGCGCTGCTATGCTTACAGTGGTGCTTAGTGGCTGGTGTAGTCCAGGCTCAGTCACCCAAAGGTTTTGCCGTACTGGTGGGCGTACCAGCAACCACGGCTCAATGCGTACAGGGTAGACACTTTAATAACGAAGCTACTGCTGGCGTGCCACAGGATTTAGTTCGTATGCGTGACATATTGGATCGGGCTGGTTTCGAGCCGCAACGCATCAAAACATTAACAACCCCCGATGAAACTAAGCCAACAGCCATTATAGCCACTTTGCGTCAAATCAACCCATCACCCGGGGATCTGGTGGTATTTTACTTTTCGGGACACGGCGATCAGGTCAGGGACCTCAACGGTGACGAAGATGATGGTATGGATGAAATGCTGGCAGGCAGCAGCGCTTGTTTGTTAGATGATGATCTACGACCTGTCTGGGTTGGCTACGGTCCAGCCGTGCGAATCGTCATGATTGTTGATGCGTGTCATGCCGGCTCTACGTTTTCGATTCATGATTTCGCCGTCAACAAGGATGATGGCCGCAGACCGGCCGGAGAAGCCATTAATCGGACGAGATCTAGGCGGGCTGAACGAAGTCGTTCATTATCCGCTGCTGAAAAAGAGGCACAACGAGAAGAAAAATTCAAGCGTGAGCGTACGTTCGAGCGTAGCCGAACCGCATTGAACCAGTGCGTCGATATACGGACTCAGCGTAACGAGCCGTATCAGATGATTTACATAGGCGCTTCACGTGATCCGAGTACGGCAATTGGCTTACCCTCTGGTGGGTTATTTACCTTACACATGCATGATTTGGTTATAGCGGATAACTCAGGCGGACGTAACTATAAGCAATTGTGCTTAGACATTCCTTCGTGCCAAACGGGGGGGATGAGTTATGCCGAAATAGGGGTAGTCACCGAAGCCTTTCGTAACAGTACTTTTCTTCAAATCAATTAGCCTTCTTACAGCAATGAAGTCAAAACAACTTGTATGCCTATTACTGACAGGCGTTTGCGCCTGTTCTCCTAAGTTAAACGTGACAAGAATGGACTTACCTCCCGGGCAAACGCAAATGGCTGAAATTCCGGCAGATGATGTCGGCGGCATGTATTACGCCTTACCGCTGTCGATCATAACAGTTGAGGTACCTATTACCAAAATTGAGCGTAAAAAAGGCGACTGTTTTGATGAGAGCGATAAGTTTTGTCAAAAATTAATGGAAGAACGGCTGGGGAAAAAATGGAAGACTGACCTGGTTGATAAATGGTCTTCAGCCAATGAATTTACCTATACATTCTACAAACTGCATGATAAAGAAATCACTCTGGCAACTCGTCCGGCTCCTGACCGGGATAAAGTCTACTACGCGACGTTAAAGGGTAAATGGAACCGTAATCAGCAATTAGCCCTAACGCTTAACGAACTAGGCCAAATGACAAAAGGAGAGTTCGTTAACGAGAATCGAACGTTTGATCTCGTTGTGCAGGGGGTTAGCTCGTTGGCTGGTGTTGTATCCACTATTGCTGGGAGTCGGGCCGCAGCGCCTGCAGTCGGCGCTGCGGCTGCCAGTAAAGATACAACGACGTTAGACTGGCAGATTGCTCATTATAGCGATGTGACTCGACGGTGCTTCGATCAGAAGAAAAACCTCCTTTTGGTTCGTAAGGCGCGGTTTGACTTCACGCAGTCGGCGTCAAACTCAGGTGATGTAGCACTTTATAATAGAAAGTTAGCCGAGTTTGACAATCAGGACCAAGGTCTGATGGCCGGACTCACTTATGAAGAGGAAAGAACAAAAGCCATTCTTCGGTTCGATGTGCTGGTGCCAACACCGGCCAGTTTTGTCTCTTCTGATATTGACGCTGCGTTGGCACGAAAACCTTTGTTTGCTTTCAACAAGGAAAGTGGTGTCGAGATTTTAGCCAAACCCTCGAGTGGCTCTTACGAAAACGAACACTTGATTCATTTTGGTCGCCAAACGGAAACTATTAGTCGAGGGTATAAAGTGTACTACTTAACTTTTGATTTTAAAGCGGGGACTCAGGTTGCAGATCGAACCTATGTACCGCAGAATGGTTCTCGGACCAGAGCGGGTATTGCCTATAATATACCCGCTCTGGTCCGCGGCCGAGTACAAGCTATTAGCAATGAGATTGCCGAATCTCCGGTGGCTGTTGCCATGCTGCCCCTACCACAGTTAGGAAGAGTGGCTTATCTGCCAGAGCGTGCCTCAAAAGTAGGCGTAGAACTTGATCCACTGACCGGTGCATTGCGGACTGTGTCGCTCCAGCAAACAGGACTATCAGTGGATCAGATAAAAGCGGCTGGTGAGGCCGCCAGCGCCGGAACTACTGCCTTAAAAAAGCCAGCGGCTAAGACAGAACTGGAAAAAATTCAATCAGACAATTCCCTGCTCGAGCAACAGATAAAACGGATAAAACAGCAGCGAACATTAGACAGCTTATCAACTGGTAGTTCGAGAGGCAGTCAGTAATTTTACTAACAGCGGGGCTAGTAAGGGCATGGTAGAACGAGCCATGTCGGGGTTTGGCCGAAAATAGTAGTCGCCCATTTACAAAGTGTTTAGCCTATAAAGCTTGGTTGTTAAATTGATCACATTGCCTACGCAATTATCGCCGATCAGGACGTCTTTGTAGTGACGATGCCCGGTAGTGAGACGGGGCGGGTGGTGGCAGTGGGCTCGTGTGGCTAAAAAGAGTAAGTTGATGATCTATAGTGTTTTTGGGTGCTTTAAAACTAAAAACGCCACTTAGCAGATTAGCTAGTGGCGTTTTTAATGCTCCCGAAGCTGGGCTCGAACCAGCGACCCTCTGATTAACAGTCAGCAGATTATTGGTTTGATATGGCTTAATATGATTTATAATGCTCTGACTATTAATTATTTAAGGAAAATATAGTTTCAGGACAGATCGTATAAATACGGATTTCTTGTGCAAATCTTGTGCAAATTTTTCGTATCTTCAATTCATGAACACAAACGTCGTGATTTCCTTAGACACGCGCCGTGCCAAAAAGGACGGTACCTATCCGGTCATTATGCGGCTGGGCCATAATGCGCAAACAACCTCTATTCCCATTGGGATAAGCGTTGCTGTAGCCGATTGGGATGAAAAAAAACGGGCTATCAAAAAAAGCTACAAGGGCGTCAGCTCCGTTACCCGACTGAACAATCAGATTGACAAGGAGAAGACCGATGCGATGGATATCATCCTCAAACTCCACGAGTTGGGCACCCTTCAAACCTTGTCGATTACGTCCCTAAAAGATCGGATTACGCAGAAAGAAGCCAAAGATTCATTTCTACAATTCGCCAGTCAATGCGTGGACGAACTGGTTAAAGCGCATCGGGTTGGTACGGCCCGATCGTATAAAGGCTTAATCAGTGTGTTGAAAGAATACCGCAAGGGCAAAGATTTACTGTTCAAGGAAATCACTTACGATTTTCTAACCAGATTTGAAACCAACCATAAAAGTAAAGGGAATGGTGCCAACGGACTGGCCGTCTATATGCGGACAATTCGAGCTATCTACAACAAGGCTATCAAGTCTGGCATAGCCGATAAGGAGTTATATCCGTTCGATGACTATAAGATCAAGACTGCTCCAACGGAAAAACGGGCTTTGGACGGAGAGTTCCTTAAAACCATTATTCAACTGGACATTCCTGCCAACCATCTGTGCTTCAATACGCGTAACTATTTCGTTGCCAGCTACATGATGTACGGAATGAACTTCGCGGATATGGCTTACCTGGAAAAAAACGCTGTTGAAAATGGGCGTGTCAGGTATCGCCGGAGAAAAACGGGCAAGCTGTACGATATCAAGATCACCCCGCAGCTGGAAAGCATCCTGGTTTACTACATGCAACAAAACCCCGATTCTAAGTTTGTCTTTCCGATTCTGAAACGGGCTTCGCCAATTCTGCGCGAAAAAGACATTCAGTGGGCCAGGAAGCGATACAATAAAAAGTTAAAGATACTGGCCTCCCTATGCGGCATTGACTCAAACCTGACCAGTTATGTGAGCCGACATTCATTTGCGACTCAGGCCATGCTACACGATATCCCGCTTACGGCTATCAGCACCATGCTTGGCCACTCCAGCGTAAAAACCACTGAGATTTATCTAAAAGGGCTACCGGTCAACCTCCTGGATAACTACAATGAACGAATTCTGGGATGACCTGCATAGGTTAAGCAATCATTTTATTAGCTAGTAGTCCGTTAAATAAAATGGGGACAAGTAAACGTCAGTATGTAGGCCGTTCGTATAGTTTTTACTCATAGACTCTCTATTTTGGCTGAAAAGCACAATGGAAGTTATCTGTCTACATGATGAAGCCTTCTACGCCCTGATCGACAAAGTTCTTGAACGGGTTCAGTACCAGCAAGCGAAGAAGGAAGACAAATGGATTTCGGGTAGCGAGGCCATGAAGAAGTTGCGCATTCAGAGCAAAACGACTTTGCAGAAACTACGAGATGAAGGGAGTATCCGGTTTTCACAGCCTGAAAGGAAGATCATCCTATACGACAGCGATTCCATCAACGACTATTTATCCCGCCATTCTAAATCAACCTTTTAGCTATGACAGAAGACGAAGAAGAGCCATCTCCTGAGTTCGTCAAGGGCTATAATCATGGCTACCAACTGGCCAAACAGGAGCCTGGGCTATTAGGGCAAATTTTGAAGTCCCAGAGCGATAATCTTCCGAATGATTATAGTAGGGCGATGGTACAAGGGAAAACCCAGTACGAACATGAAAAGCTCGTTGCTGAAATGAAAGCCATTCGCGAACGACAGAAGCAGGCGATTAGAAGAAAGCGATAACTCCAATCAACCTATCATCTATTCAGAAACCATCTTTGTTTCTCTGGTGTAGTCAACGACATAAATTTTCATTCGTTGACCTTAAGTTCGCCCATATCCCTTTCCTTAATGGATCAAATCCAAACCCTGCGTCGACGGCTGCACATTATCCGTATGGTCGACCGGCCTTTTTTGTATCCGTCCCTCAAAAAGCTGGTTGCTCAACTCCGTGAGGACTTCGATGCGGTTTCAGAACGGACTGTTGAGCGAGACATCCGGGCGATTGGAGCAGTCTATCAAATTTATATTCGGAATGACCGGCGCAAAGGTGGCTATTACCTCGATCTGCCTACCGATGAAGATGTGGCGGACTTTGAACAGTTTGTGCAACTACTCGAACGACGAGAACGGTTGGAGTTCCTGACGTCGTCGGTAGCGAGTATTCGGGGCATTGGGCGCTATTTGCAACTTGAGCATAACACCCAGTTTACAGGGGCCGGGCATTTGCCTCTATTATGGCAGGCGCTACAAACAGGCCGCTGTGTGGAGTTTGTCTACCGAAAGTTTGAGAATAAAACTGACGAAGGAAAGATCCGGCGGGTAGAACCGGATTTACTGCTGGAGTATCGTAATCGATTTTATCTGGATTGTTTTGATCTGGAAGCCAATCAACCCCGCACCTTCGGCTTAGATCGGTTGCACGGGCTTAAACTGACGGATCAGCCTATTTCCACCGCTCGTACGGGCCAGCGCCGAACCGACCGCCGACACGCCATCGGCGTAACCTGTCCACCCGACCTCGAACCTCAACGGGTGGTCCTGCGCTTCCAGGTCGGCGAAGCTAACTACGTCCGTTCACTGCCGTTACATAGTAGTCAGCGGCTGATCCAGGAAACCCCCGATTTTGTTGATCTGGAATTGACTGTTATTCTCAACCACGAACTTGAGCGAGAAATCCTGGCCTTCGGCGAACTAGTCGAAGTGCTGGAACCGGTTGGATTGCGGGAGAAAATGGTGAAACGGGTAGCAGCCTTACTGCAGCGGTATAATAATGATAACCAGTTACTGTGATGATTTTCCCTTAGCTTTCTCTTCCTGTACCGCTTTTATATGCTGAAGGGCTTCCGCCTGCGTCATCGGCTTACCGGCAAGAGCGAATATTTCGTCCCACGTCATCTCACGAATAGTTTTGCCCGTGATAGCGTTTTTAATCGCACCAAAATCTTTTGAACTCGTCTCCATTCGCCAGTTCTATGTGGTGATATACGTAGCTGTTATTATCAGCGTCGTAATTCAAAACTACGAACAAGGCACGAGAATCACAACTTAGCCCGGCCGCAAAAAAGAACAATTCACGTATTGGAAAACCATCCAAATTGTGCCAGCGGGTCGTACTATTTTGGTGCGTAACGCTTTTAATCTCTTTGGGGGTTATCTTACTATTTGTCAGCTCATCGAGTAGATTGCGAAAATCGTCTGATGGCTCTTCCGGAAATTCATACTTTTCTGTCATGATCGGTAATCTACAGACGTATATGGCTTCGATAAAGTCTGATTCATACCCAAATCTCAATCGTATAAATGAGAAAAGCAACTATTTTTCCGATAGTAGGTGAAGTAAAAGGTAAACCGTTATTACTTTTGAGTAGAGATGGATGAAGGGGCTATAAGCCTGTCAATCGGACCTTCGGGTATTGAAAG
>NZ_MVEC01000018.1:0-99926 GCF_002006735.1 Spirosoma sp. 209
ACCCCCCAGCCCCCTAAAGGGGGAGCCGTCCGCGCCGAATGGGCTCCCCCTTTAGGGGGCTGGGGGGCGAAACGGTAGCCATTCGAGTTAGTAGAATGCACCTAAATTTCTCCCCCAAACAACCCGTTGCGACCCCTTGCTGTCCGGACAGGGGGGGCGGCCGTTGCCTAACTCAGGAGGGCAGGTCGATAACTGTATGGGCTCCGGGAGAGTATATCATTATAGTTTATAAATACTATAGACTAAACTGATATAACGTTATGAATACAACGGATAGAACGCCTGAAGAGGTGCAGACAGACCCACTCACCAAACACCCTCAACCTCCCTTTCCCGATCAGAAACAGGACGTACCCGGTGTAGAAGCCGACATGCAGCCCAAAGCCGATCATGGTGAGACATCATACAAGGGGTCGGGAAAACTAACCGGCCGCAAAGCCCTGATTACGGGTGGTGACTCCGGCATCGGTCGGGCCGTGGCTATTGCGTTTGCCCGCGAAGGGGCTGATGTCCTGATCTCATACCTGAACGAAGAGGAAGATGCCCGCGAAACAGCCCGCTACGTGGAAGACGCCGGCCGGAAAGCGGTGCTGGTACCGGGCGATATCAGTGACGAAGCCCACTGCCAGGAACTGGTCAGCCGGGCGGTTGCGGAGTTAGGTGGTCTGGACATCCTGGTCAACAACGCGGCCTATCAGATGGCCCACGAATCGTTGCAGGACATCACCGCCGAAGAGCTGGACCATACGTTCCGTACCAACATATTTTCGATGTTCCACCTCTGCAAAGCGGTCGAAGAGCATCTGAAGCCGGGCAGCACAGTTGTCAACACCACGTCGGTCAATGCCTATAAGCCGAGCCCGATACTGCTGGCCTATGCAGCTACGAAGGCGGCTATCCAGAACTTCACGGCCAACCTCGGTCAGGTATGGGCGGAGAAAGGCATACGGGTCAACTGCGTAGCACCGGGCCCGATCTGGACTCCCCTGATTCCGGCAACGATGCCCCCCGAAAAGGTAAAAACGTTCGGACAGGATGTACCACTCAAGCGCGCCGGTCAGCCCGCTGAACTGGCTCCGATCTATGTTTTGCTGGCTTCCGAAGACTCTAGCTACATGACCGGGAGTACCGTACAGGTAACCGGTGGGTCGCCTACCATCTAACAGCGCCATTCGTTGAGAATAGTCATACACCTGCCGACTGCGGCCAATCGCCACGGTCTCTCGGGCCTATGAAATAAAGCGGGCCGGTCTTGTGCCTGCCTGGCCATCACAAATAGAAAGGAAGAATTTATGTTAGCTATGAATTATCGTGGCCCCCGGCGGGTCCGTATTGACCAGAAACCGTTTCCGGAAATAAAGCATCCCGAAGACGCCATCGTTCGGGTTACGCGCTCCTGCATTTGCGGGTCCGACCTGCACCTGTACAACGGAAACGTGCCCGATACGCGCGTGGGAATGACGTTTGGCCACGAGTTCGTGGGCGTTATTGAAGAAATTGGGCCAGATGTTCACAACGTAAAAGTGGGCGACAATGTGCTGGTACCGTTCAATATTGCCTGCGGGAAATGTGCTTTCTGCAAGCAGGGGCTGTACGGCAACTGCCACGAGTCCAACACGCAGGCCACGGCGGTGGGAGGTATTTTCGGTTATTCGCATACGGCCGGTGGCTACGATGGCGGACAGGCCGAGTACGTTCGGGTTCCCTACGCCAACGTGGGTCCCACGGTGATTCCGCCCGATATGGACCCCGACGATGCGGTGTTGCTGACCGATGTGCTGCCCACGGGCTATCAGGCCGCCGAGATGGGTGGTATTCAGCCCGGCGATACGGTGGTAATTTTCGGGGCGGGTCCGGTTGGTATTATGGCGGCCAAATCCGCCTGGCTGTTCGGGGCGGGCCGGGTCATCGTCTTCGACCATGTCGAGTACCGACTGGAATTTGTGCGTAACTACGCTCAGTGCGAGGTATATAATTTTCGGGAGGTCGACGATGTGGTTGTGTTTGTCAAGAAGCTGACCGACTGGCTGGGCGCCGACGTCTGTATCGACGCCGTAGGAGCCGAGGCTGCCGGTAATGCCATGCAAACCATAACGGGCCGGAAAACGCTGCTGCAGGCTGGTTCGGCCACCGCGCTGCACTGGGCCATCAACTCGGTAAAGAAAGGCGGTATCGTTTCGATCGTTGGGGTATACGGGCCTACGGATAACCTGGTGCCGATCGGTAACGTGGTCAATAAAGGCCTTACGATCCGGGCTAATCAGACCTCGGTGAAGCGCTTACTACCCCGGCTGATCGATCATATCCAGCAGGGACGGATCAACCCAAAAGCGATTATTACCCATCGCGTACCGCTGGAGGAGGTTGCCGAAGCATACCATATTTTCTCGGCCAAGCTCGACAACTGCATCAAACCGGTTCTTATTCCACCCTCAGCCCGATCATAATCCAGAACGACCATGGAGAACTTAGCAGCCAAATACACACACATACCCGGATGGGGAATCGACGCGGACCCGAAGAACGATCCGACCTACCCCATGAAGCACCGCACCGACGAGGAGCAGAAGGGCTATACCTGGGAGCGGCCCGCGCAGCAACCGGAAGATATCGAAATACTGCGCTCGATCGAGCGCCCCAACGTAAGCGCTGTTTTCGGAACCTCGGTTCCGCCCCAGGGACTTAGTGGTCAGATACGGCGGTTCGCGTTCCGATACAGTGAGTCGAGCTACGGTCACTGGCTGCCCTTGCTGGTGGCTGACCGCGTCAACGTGGTAGAAGGTATTCTGGATGACTTCAAACGGGGCCACGTACCGAATATCTTCGCCGAAAAAGGCATGAAAGCCGACTGGAAGTACAATCAGAAAGCCCTGGTGCAGACGGTCGTGGTGGGTGCTTTGATTACTACGGCGGTTGTCGTGCTGTTCAGAAATCGTAAAAACGCGCTATCGTAATTGACAGCCCAGTAGCTGGGCCGTCAGCGATCGAAGCGTAGAAGGTATTTCCAGGAATAGAGGGCCAGCCTGTATAAAGATGGAATCCGGTCGATTCGTTTTTATGGAGACTGGCCCTGCTGGTTAGACGAAAGCCGTTAAACAACCTCGCTGTCGAGGTAAACCAGCAGGCCGCTCAACGTTGACAACTATTATCTGTCGAGCCAGCCGGCGGTTGCTGCCTGGCTCGACAAACTTTAATCAGGGTATGGCACTGACCGCTCACGCCAGTTCATGGGGAAACAGGCAGTCGTTATCTGCAACACTGTCGTCCATCATGTTTGGGGTGAATCCGAAAATGACTATACCACCACAATGTATGAATCAGTCAATAAATTCAGCCGTGTCGGTACGTGTTGGTCCGCGTACCAAAGATGCGCGGCATCTGTACCCGCTAACAACAAAACGTCGCTTACTGGGCGTTAGCTTTCCCGCCGATGGTGAGGCCGACGTGCTGGTATGGGCACCCCTGGCTACGCAGGTATCCATTTGTATTGAGCAACAACCGGATCCCGTTCCTTTGAACAAAGAAGCGTATGGCTACTGGCATCTGCGTACTGATCAGATCCGGCCGGGCGATCGATACACCTTTCGGCTGCGGAATACCGACCCCCAAAAAGAGCCCGATCTGGATGGATCGGCGCTGGAAATGCCGGACCAGAGCGAGCAGGACCTCGACCGGCCTGACCCGGCCTCACTAGCCCAGCCCGACGGGGTGCATGGGCCTTCGCAGGCGGTAGATACCGGCTCCTTTTACTGGGAAGACCAGAGCTGGGTGAACCCTCCGCTGTCGAGTTATATACTTTACGAAATCCATACCGGCTCCTTTACCCCCGAGGGTACCTTTGCCGCGCTGGAGGAGAAGCTCGATTACCTGAAGTCGCTTGGCATAAACGCCATCGAGATCATGCCGGTGGCCCAGTTTTCGGGGGAGCGCAACTGGGGCTATGACGGCGTGTACAGCTACGCCGTACATAACGCCTACGGGGGCGCCCGGGCGCTGCAGCACCTGGTCGATGCCTGCCATTACCGGGGCATGGCGGTGGTACTGGATGTGGTCTACAACCACTTTGGTCCCGAAGGTAACTACCTGACCGATTTTGGACCTTATCTGACCAGCCTGTATCACACGCCCTGGGGCAAGGCCGTCAATTTCGATGACACCTGGTGCGACGGCGTCCGCCGGTACGTGATCGAAAATGCGCTGATGTGGTTCCGGGATTTTCACATCGATGCCCTGCGGCTGGATGCCGTTCACGCCATCAAGGACTTTAGCCCTACGCATATCCTGAGTGAGCTTCGGCAACAGGTCGATGCGCTGTCGGCCCGGACCGGGCGCACCCATTACCTGATCGTGGAGAGTGACCTCAACGACCCGCGGGTGATCAGTCCGCTAACTGAGCAGGGTTATGGGATGGATGCCCAATGGGTCGATGAGTTTCACCACTCCCTGCGAGTGAGCGTGGGCGA
Source organism: Spirosoma sp. 209 (assembly GCF_002006735.1). NCBI lineage: Bacteria > Pseudomonadati > Bacteroidota > Cytophagia > Cytophagales > Cytophagaceae > Spirosoma > Spirosoma sp. 209. Next base: position 4,464 of record NZ_MVEC01000018.1, read on the forward strand.
AGAGCGAACGGGGTATTATGCCGATTTTGACCGGATCTATCACCTGGCCAAGTCCTACGTAGACGCCTATGCGTACGACGGGCAGTTTTCCAGTGTTCGGCAGAAGCGCTTCGGCCGTAAGCTCGGGCAGCACCCTGGCTATCAGTTTATTGTTTTTTCCCAAAACCACGACCAGGTGGGCAACCGGAAAGGGGGGGAGCGATCGAGTCAGCTGTTTAGCTTCGACAGGCTTAAACTGATGGCCGGGGCCGTTTTGGTCAGTCCGTTTATCCCGATGCTGTTTATGGGCGAAGAGTGGGGCGAAACCAATCCGTTCTTCTACTTTGTCCATCACTCGGATCCTGAGCTGATCGAGTCCGTCCGGGCGGGCCGACGGGAGGAGTTCGCTTCGTTCTACACCGGAAACGACATGCCGGACCCGCAGAGCGGAAAAACCTTCCGGCAAACCAAACTGCAATGGCACCTGCTGGAACACGAACCCCACCAAACGTTACTGCGGTACTACCAGCACCTGATTGCGTTGCGTCAACAGCTTCCGGCCCTGCATACTCTGAGTCGGAGACAGGTGGCTGTCATTCCTGACGAAGACAACTATACCCTGGTGCTGCACCGCTGGCATGGCGATCAGCAGGTACTTTGCCTGATGAATTTTGCCGACAAGCCGCGAATGATCCGGATGCCGGGCGAGGGCGAATGGCAAAAACTGTTCGACTCGGCCGATCAATCATGGCAGGGTCCCGATGCGCAGAAAATCAGCAAGGCACCTGCCACTGTCTTCAGCGATAGTGGGATAGAGGTGCCGGGCGAGTCGATGGTACTCTACGGTCAGGGACATGAAGCTTATCATCTGGCCAACCCTGCCCCCATGTCGGCCCGGCTGGTTAGCATCCCTGGAGGTACTGCCGAAATCATTATGAAAAAATAAGCGATTCACCTCGCCGACTGGGAGCGGATTGTGTTTGGATTAGCTCCTGGCGAGTTCATGCTCGAAGTGCTGATCCGGTTGTTGATCATCTATCCGGTTTTGCCGCTAGTTGGTCATGCAACTGGATGTTATGGCGTTCCTGACCGGCCTTCGTTATCACAACAGCTCCTCTTATTTTGTGTGCTCCGCTAGTCGGCCGTTCTGCCGCAATCGTTAGGTCAGGCCATTACGGAGAGCATCCGTAGAATCGGGGTGCCCAGGGTCTGATCGCCGGATACGGATAGATAGGGCCGTGCGTCATCGGCCAACAAGCCCTTGGTGAACAACCGCCAGGCTATAGCTCCGTCCAGCTTCACGGCTGCCGCGGGTTGCAGACTGCCAGCCCCCTGAACGAGTGCCCACTGCGTATCCTGGCGAAGCAAATACCAGGTATCCCCGCCGGGTCCGGTAACCGTAACGGTAACGAGGGTGCCCGGCTGGGCGCTGACGTGGCGGAAGGTATGGGGCAAGGCCCGCATGAACGTGTCCAGCAGCGGATGATGGAGTTCGGCCGACATCAGTACATCTGTCTGATCGAGGGCCAGCCTGATCTGCTGCTGATGGTGCCACAGCTCGGTATATTCCCGGGCTATGTGAAACCAGTTCAGGGAAGTTTCTTCGCCTGCCCAGGCTACCGGGAAAGGGGCGGCTTCGAAAGGGGGCTGCTGTTTGAACAGCTCATACACAACCGGGCCCGTCTGGGCCAGCCAGTCAATCAGGATGGCAGGACTCAGCCGCCGGGTCGCTACGACCCAGTCCTGGTTCAATTGATTCAGGTACTTGACCAGGCTCTCGTACGAGTCGATCACCGGTAGTTCAGGCGACTGATAGTGATCCCGATACAGGGTGATCCGGCGCCAGTTGCCATCGACAATGTGTGACACAATGTCTTTTACCGTCCAGCCTTTGCATACGGTGGGTCGCTGCCAGTCGTCGGGAGCCAGCCTTCGGAGCAGATCGAGCAAATGATCGTTGAGGATGGGAAATAAGTCAACGGTCTCGATGGGAGGAAGGGGTTGCATATTGCGGGAAGTGGCAGAAAATAAAGGAATCGAACGAATCGGTCAGCGACCAGATCAGTGCCGGGCTGCAGCATGTTTCTCCAGCAGACGAAGGGTATGCTCGAGTGATTGGGTGTCGCCCCAACTGTCGTGCCCCGGTACAACGATTCGGGCTGATCCAAATCGATTCATGACGTTGCGGACGGACGAGGCCCAGGCGTTCAGGTTCGCGTCGGCTACATTCCCCATACCGAAGGCGGCCACACTTTTAACAAAGCAGCCCCCGTGCAGAATCTGCTGGTTGGGTAGCCAGACCACAATATTATCGCTGGTGTGCCCCTCGCCCGGAAAATAGCAGTGGATGGGTTCCTGCCCGATATTCAGGGTCGTGTCATTAGACAAAACCGCTTCGGGGGCTTCGTAACCCAGCTTGACGGATTTTTGGGCTGTGAGCGGAGTACTGACTACCCGAATTCCGGCTTTGCGGAGTGCACTGATGCCGCCCACCCGATCCTCATGCGCGTGAGTGACTATACATAGCCGGATTGGCTGGTGCAGACTATCGGCCACCCACCGCAGCAGATCCTCGGTATTATCCGTATTTCCATCGCTATCCCAGCCCGTATCGACCAGCACGACACCATCGTTCGTTTTGATGATCAGTCCGTTTGAGGGGACAACGCTGTTCTGGTAGACATTGTAGGTAACATGAACGTATACCCGCTCATTCAGGGGCGTAACGGTCAGTCTGGGCTTCGGAACCGCTTGGGCCTGCACGAGGGCGTAGCCGATAAAACAGCAGAGAAAAGAGAGTAAGGTGCGCATCATGGGGTTGTATTCCGTGTAGTCCCTAAAAATACGATAAAACCGCTTCGGGCCGTAGCACTAGCCTGGCATAAACTACCAGACCAGGTTCGGAAAAGGGAAGAAAATGTATTTGTTTTTATCATTAATGGGTTGATAGTCAATTGTATAGAGCGGAGTCTAGGCGAACCAATAAACTCCTCTGTACGTTTTGTTTATAGACACTCAACGACCCTTTTATGCCTGATTTCAATCCTAGTCTGATCCTGTATACTGCCGACGCGCTCAACGCGCAGGGCGAGTCAGTTGTGGCTCGCTATCCCGACGCCGAAACGCTCGAAGTCAAGCAGCACAACCGGTTGCCGGAGTTGGGCATGAACCACTTCAAGGTAAAGTCCGACGTGCTGGTGCTGGGAAAGCTAAAGTCGCAGGAGATTAAGTGGAGTGGCCGGAGTTCCGATTATATCGCGCCCAGTTTAGCGAACGGCTGCTTCGGTGGCTGCGCTTACTGCTATGTGGACCGCCACAAGAAAGTCAATCCCATCACGCTCTTTACGAACGTTGATGAAATCATGGCGTCGGTCGATACCCACGTCCAGGCGCTGGCGTGGCCCAAACCGATCAACCAGACCGACAGCACTTTCTGGACGTACGATATTGGTTGTAATTCGGATATCTCGGTCGACTACAGCCTGTCCGACGGCATTCGGCAGGTGTTTGCGTTTTATCGCGATCACCCGCGGGCCAAAGCAACGTTCGCCACCAAGTTTGTCAATACTGACCTGCTCGATTTCGATCCGCAGCGAAAAGTGAGGATTCGGTTCAGCCTGATGCCGGGTCACGTGAGTAAACTGGTCGATGTGCGGACCGATAGCATCGAGAAACGCATAGCATCGATCAACGATTTTTATGAGGCCGGCTACGAAGTGCACGTTAATTTTTCGCCCGTCATCGTGTATAGCGGTCCCGATGGTGATCGAAAGGCCTGGCGCAACGATTACCGCGATCTGTTCCGCCAGCTCGATGCCGCCCTGCGCCCTGAAGTGAAGGCGCAGCTAAAATGCGAAGTGATTTTTCTGACTCACAATCAGTGGCAGCACCAGGCCAATCTGGCCATCAATCCGAAAGCGGAAGAACTGCTGTGGGTGCCCGAATTGCAGGAGAGCAAGGTAAGCCAGTACGGCGGCTGGAACATCCGGTATGACCACCAGCTGAAGAGTAAAATGGTGGCGGTGTTCGAGCGGCTCATTGCCGACGAGATTCCGTGGTGTACCATCCGGTACATATTTTAGCGGGTCAGGGACCATCGCTGACAGGATCCATTCGGTTAAATGTCCTTCAGTTCTGGTCCCTGACCCGTTGCTAAACGTGCGTTAATCGACGCTGTTGGCGTTCTTCTTCGTTGTCTCAACCTGGTCAGCATCAACCTTCTCGGTCGTCTTTTTGGTCGAGCGCTGGTTGGCACCGTCTTTTCCGGCTTTGCCTTTCTCCAGCTGATTGATGTGGCTGTTGCCACCGCCCGACTGGAGCTAGTAATACCTGACGAACAGCTTCCTACTAAGGCTCGTTTGGTCAGATGCGCGGGTGGTTACCTAACTGCTGTGCCCACCTTTGTTACCCGACGATTTACCGGCGCTGCTGTGACTGCTCTTCGAGTGTTTGGCACTTTTGTGGGCCGTTGAACTGCGGCCGTTGCCTTTCTCGCCGTGTTGGGTACCGTTGTCCTGGTTACCCGTGACCCGCTGGTCGTTATACGACTCCTCTACTTTTTCCAGGGTTTTGTCTGCCATGATTTCTATCGTTGAGTGATAGCAGACTAACCTGTCAACGGGCGTTTTGTTTGACATAGGCGTCCATCGAAAAACGCCCTGAGCCGATCACCAGAAACAGTAATAACAGCATCAGAACGACCAGCGAGAGCCAGAGTTCGGAGTTCAGGGCCGAGAAACCGCGGGATATATTGACGAAGAAAACGGCCCCCACCAGGATTGGCAGTTGGAGGATGACCATGAGCCGGGTCAAGCAACCCACCGCAATCAGAAATCCGCCCATGAGATGCGCGAAGGCCACGTAATGAACGATCATGACCGACCACAGATCGAAATGCAGCCCACCTACGAGCTGGCTCAGATAGGTCGTATCGCTGATAAAACTGATGCCTTTCAGCACCAGGATAAAGCCCAGCATGATCCGCAGGGCATCGGTCCAGGCGGGGTGATGCGTATCGCCCCAGTGTTCGACTCGGTGTAAAAGATTCATTGCGGTAAGCGGTTTAGTGAATATGTACCGAACTTACAGCAATGGATGAGTAAAAACAAGTTGATTGTCAGTTATTTACTGCGTAGCCAATGGGCCCATATGCACCGGTGGCAGCTGCTCGTACTCGGCCATCTCGAACAGCCGAGACCGGATCAGAAACCGAACCCCCAACGGAATTTCGAGCGAGAAACTGGCGCCCCGGCCCGGCGTCACATCAATGGTCAGGTGCGTGTGTTTCCAGTACTCGAACTGATCTTCCGACATCCAGAAGTCGCAGCCGTCGATCTGACCCAGCAGCACATCCGACTCACCAATGATGAAATCACCCTTCGCGAAACACATCGGTGATGAGCCGTCGCAACAGCCTCCGCTCTGGTGAAACATCAGGGGGCCATGCTCAGCCTTGAGCTGGCTCAGTATATCGGCAGCAGCCGGGGTAAGATCAACACGACTCATAACTTATAGCTGGGAGAAACGAAGAGATTAGATGAACGAAAGAGGGGGAAGTCCGGACTTCCCGGCGACACCCACGTGCGCCAGCTGTCCCGGTCTTCCCCCTATAGCTGTCTTCCTTATTCTCAGAAGAAACCTAGTTTATTCTTGCTGTACGAGATCAGCAGGTTTTTGACCTGGCGATAATGATTCAGCATCATCAGGTGGTTTTCGCGGCCAAAGCCCGACTTCTTGTAGCCACCAAACGGCGCGTGAGCCGGGTAGTCGTGGTAGCAGTTGACCCACACCCGACCGGCCTGAATCTGACGCGGAATGGTATAGAGTTCATGCGCATCGCGCGACCAGAACCCGGCACCCAGCCCGTATAAGGTGTCGTTGGCGATGGAAACGGCTTCTTCCGGCGTTTTGAAGGTCGTCACCGACAGCACCGGTCCGAAAATTTCTTCCTGGAAGATGCGCATCTTGTTGTGGCCCTTAAAAATGGTCGGCTGGATGTAGTAGCCACCTTCCACGCTGTCGGCCGGTCCGCCACCGGTCAGCACTTCGGCGCCTTCCTGTTTACCAATATCGATGTATGACAGAATTTTCTCGTACTGGTCGTTACTGGCCTGCGCCCCCATCATCGTGTCCGGATCGAGCGGGTGGCCCAGCTTGATGGCTTTGGTCCGGGCTATAACCCGCTCCATAAACCGGTCATAAATATCCTCGTGAACCAGCAGGCGCGACGGGCAGGTGCAGATTTCGCCCTGGTTGAGTGCAAACATAACGGCGCCCTCCACGCACTTGTCGAAGAACTCATCGTCGGCATCGGCCACCGATTTCATGAAGATATTGGGCGACTTACCCCCCAGCTCCATCGTTACCGGGACGAGGTTTTCGGATGCGTACTGCATGATGAGCCGGCCGGTGGTGGTTTCGCCGGTGAAGGCTACCTTATTGACCCGCTTGTGCTGGGCCAGCGGTTTACCCGCTTCCGGACCGAAGCCATGCACGATGTTAACCACGCCGGCCGGAACGATACCCTCGAGCAGTTCGAACAGAACGGCAATGGACGTAGGGGTCTGCTCGGCGGGTTTGATTACGACGCAGCAGCCGGCTGCCAGGGCCGGGGCCAGTTTCCAGGTGGCCATCAGCAAGGGGAAGTTCCACGGAATGATCTGGCCCACCACGCCGACGGGCTCTTTGATAATCAGCGAGAGGGTATCGGCGTTGAGCTCGGTGGCAGATCCTTCTTCGGCGCGGATAACCCCGGCAAAATACCGGAAGTGATCTACACAAAGTGGCAAGTCGGCCGCCATCGTCTCGCGCAGGGCTTTCCCGTTCTCGACGGTTTCTACCCGGGCCAGAAACTCCAGGTTTTTTTCAATGACATCGGCGATCTGCAACAGTATTTTGCTGCGTTCGGTGGCCGATGTTTTTCCCCAGGTTTCGAACGCCTTTTGGGCCGCATCGACGGCCATATCTACATCTGCCGCTTTGGAGCGGGGCATTTTAGCAATCAGGCTACCGTCGACCGGCGATTGGTTATCAAAGTATTCGCCCCCGACTGGTGGTACCCATTTGCCGCCAATATAGTTATCATAATGAGACCGGAATTTGGGCCGATTAACGTGGGTTTCTACGAGTTCGAGCGTTTCCATACAGATGGTAAAAGATAATAGTTGACAGGTAAATTGGAATCGTCACAAATTTTGAGAGAATCAGTCAATAAAATGTGTCCGATCATATCGACTGCTTGCACTATCCTATCATTGTACCAGTGGCCTCTAGTTGTGGAGGTACGAGCCGTTTAATGGCTAACCCGTCGATTTTATACTATTCTTACCCGAAATAATTATGAATTTGTGTAGCTTAGACGACCGTTTCGACTAATTCTGTCCGTTTCCTCTCTGGTTATCGCCAAACGCATTTATTATGAAATCAACCCCGGCACAACCTTTCGACATAGGGCGCCACCTACACACGCGACGTTTGGAACAGGAAGTTGAAAACAGAACTGCCTACACCATCGACTCGGCCGAACTGAACATTTATGAAACGCAGCATGTGGCCGAAAAAGTAGAGCTGACCTTTACCAATCCGGTGCTGGCCAGCATGATTCGGGGTAAGAAAGTGATGCATCTGCCCGGTACCCCTTCGTTCGATTTCCTGCCCGGCGAATCGGTAATCGTGCCCAGCGACGAAACCATGTGTATTGACTTCCCGGAAGCGCAGATCCTGAACCCGACCCAATGTCTGGCTCTGGCTATCGCCCCGGATAAGGTTCGGCAGGTAACCGACACCCTCAACGACCGGGCTCCGCTCGTTGACAGCGCCCAGGGGTGGCAGTTTGGGCAGCATAATTTTTTCCTGACCAACGATGAGCCTATTCATCAGCTGATTGGCCGACTGATTTATATCTTTACGGAAAACAACCGGGCCAAAGAGGTCTTTGCCAATCTGGTTATTCAGGAACTGGTAGTTCGACTCATGCAAACGCAGGCCCGCGCCCTGCTGCTAAACCCGAAGACCAGCTTCGCCAACGTGAATCGCCTGGCGCACGTAGCGCAGTACATCAACAAACACCTGAGCCGGAGCCTGCACATTAAGGAACTGGCGGACGAGGCCTGCATGAGCGAACCTAATTTCTACCGGACGTTCAAGAATACGTTTGGCATGACTCCTGTAGATTATATCAATCAGCAACGGATTTCGCTGGCCTCCCAGCTGCTGCGCACCACCAACCGGTGCCTGGCCGATATCAGCATAGAATGTGGTTTCAACAACCTGACCTATTTCATGAAGTTGTTCCGGCGTGAGATCGGTATTTCTCCTACGCAGTATCGGAAACAGATTATGCCGGCCTGACGAATTCGGTGACGAGAAAAGGCCGGAAAACGTACCAGATAAAACCGCGTTTGTTTATCTTTGGTCAATTATGGCAACAAAGGGCGTCCAGAAGTCAGCTTTCACCAGCCAGACCTTTGAATTTTTACAGGATCTGGTTCAACATAACAATCGGGAATGGTTTCAGGCCAATCGCGCCCGATACGATGCGGCCAAAGCCGAGCTCTGTGGCGTTGTGGAGCGGGTTCTGACGGGCATGAGTGCGTTCGAGCCACTCGCCAACACCGCCGTCAAAGACTGTATATTCCGGATCAACCGCGACATTCGATTTTCGAAAGACAAAGCGCCTTACAAATCCCACCTGGCTTTTGCCATCGGTCCGGGTGGCCGGCACTCTGGCCGAATCGATTATTACGTACAGATTCAGCCGGGCAAACAGTCGTTTCTGGGAGCGGGTATGTGGCAGCCTACGCCAGCCAATCTGGCCAAGTTCCGGCAGGAAATCGACTACAATGCCGGGGAGCTGAAGCAGATTATTGAGGCAGAGGAGTTCCGGACGTATTTTCCCGAAGCGCATGGCGAAAGCACCAAAACCGCGCCAAAAGGATATCCGGCCGACCATCCGGAGCTGGACTTACTTCGCCGGAAGGAGCTGTTCTTCGTCCACCGGTTTTCTGACAAAGACGTGCTCAAAGCCGGATTTGCCGACGAGATCGTGAAAGGCAGCCGCCTGCTCAAACCCTACTGCGATTTTCTGAATTACCTCTTCTTCGACGAAAAAGAAGAATCGATTACGCTTTAATAACCATTTTGCTTTATCCCATGAAAAAACTCTTTATTCTTCTGGCGGGTGTGCTGATGAGCTACGGCGCTCAGGCGCAGGCTCCCACCACGCCCCAGCCCGGCTACATCTACAAGGTAGAACCGGGCCTGCCCGGTAAGCAGGTGTACGTCAGCGGTCAGCGGCCTTTCGATGGAAAAGGTCGACTGGTTGGTGCCGGAGATCTTGGCGTTCAGACCCGGCAGATATTCGAAAACCTGAAAGCTGCGCTAGGTACTGTGGGCATGTCGCTGGACAATGTAACCCAGGTTACCTACCATGTAAAAGATCAGGCGGGTCAGGTCAGTAACCTGGCCAACCAGCAGATTTCAGCAGTAGGGGCCAGCTTCTTCACCGCAGGGTTACCCAAAATTTCGGATGTGAAGGCCATTCCTCAGATCGTCAGCGACGATGTGCTAATTGAGGTCGAGGTCATAGCCATCAAGTAAGCTGTTTTATTGCGGGCTTACGGACGGAGGGTATCCTTTCGGGATTTCCCCACCGGAATGCCCACCCCAAACGCCCGTGGATCGCTGGGTGGCGCTGTTTTTCGGCGCTTCCCGGATCCGGTTTCGGGCTGCACGTTGGGCTGCGGGGATGACTGCATGAGCGTTCCCGGCGACGAAATCGGCGAGTCGACCCCCGGTACCAGCACTTGCTTCTGGGGCGATGCATTGGACTGGGTAGACCGGCGGGTGGTATCATTTTGAGCGGTACAGACCGTAAGGCTTCCGCTGAGCAGTAGGCTGAGTAAGAGCAGACGCATGATGTAGTTCGTTGAGTAAATGACAGACTAGTCATTCAACCAGCCGTAGCGTCCTGTAGTTTAAAGAAGACAAAAATAAAGCCGCTGTTCCGGGAACAGCGGCTTTTTGCATAAGGATGATAGGCGGGCTATGCTGTTTCCAGCAGGGATACTGCTTTCGCTTCGAGCAGGGTTTCGCCCATGAGGTAGCAGTCGGCAGCCCGAGCGGCTTCGCGCCCTTCTGAGATCGCCCACACGACCAGCGACTGACCGCGTCGCATGTCGCCAGCGGCAAACACTTTCGGGTTGGTCGTGGTCTGATAGTTCGTTGCTTTCACGTTACCCCGTTCGTCGTATTCAAGGCCAAGGTCGTCGAGCAGCCCGTTGTGCTGAGGATGCAGGAAGCCGGCTGCCAGCAGAGCCAGCTCGCAGGGAATGTCGCGCTCGGTGTCGGGTTGCTCGACCATCTGCATCCGGCCGTCCTTATTTTCCCAGTTCAGCTCAACGATTCGCAGGGCTTTCAGGTTGCCATTCTCGTCGCCAATAAATGCTTTCGTGTTGATGCTCCAGTGGCGTTCGCAGCCTTCTTCGTGGCTGGTGCTGGTGCGAAGCATCATGGGCCAGTTAGGCCAGGGCGTGTTGGCGGCCCGCTCTTTCGGCGGCATCGGCATCAGCTCAATCTGGGTGACGCTGGTGGCGCCGTGGCGGTTCGAGGTACCAACGCAGTCAGAACCCGTGTCGCCACCGCCAATAACCACGACATTTTTTCTGGTAGCCAGCAGTTCGCCCTGACCGTATGGAACACCCCGGTGGTCTACTTCAACAGGTCGGTTAGCCACACGTTTGTTCTGCTGACTCAAAAATTCCATAGCCGGGTAAACGCCTTTCAGATCACGACCGGGTATGGGCAAATCGCGCGGAACGGTTGAGCCGCCCGTCAGCATAATCAGGTCAAAGTCGGCCAGCAGGTCGTTCGCCTTGACGTCGACGCCCACGTTGACGTTCGTTTTAAAGGTGATTCCCTCCGCTTCCATAACGGCCAGTCGCCGGTCGATGGTCCATTTCTCCAGTTTGAAGTCAGGAATGCCGTACCGCAGCAACCCGCCAATCTGATCGGCCCGCTCAAAAACGGTAACGGTATGCCCGGCCTTGTTGAGCTGAGCCGCTGCTGCCAGCCCCGCCGGTCCTGAACCAACGACGGCAACGGTTTTGCCGGTGCGCACTTTGGGAGGCTTCGGGCTAACATATCCGCGTTCGAAAGCGACTTCGGCAATTGATTTTTCAATGAATTCAATCGCAACGGGTGGTTTGTTGATGCCGAGTACGCAGGAGGCTTCGCAGGGCGCCGGGCAGATACGGCCGGTGAACTCCGGGAAGTTATTGGTCGTTGCCAGGATCTCGTAAGCGTAGCCCCAGTTCTGCTCATAGACGGCGTCGTTGAACTCCGGGATGATGTTACCCAGCGGACAGCCGCTATGGCAAAAGGGGGTACCACAGTCCATACAGCGGGCTGCCTGCCGTTGGGAATCCTGCTCCGAAAACGGCATTTCAATCTCCTTGTAATCGTGAATCCGCTGTTGCGGGTCGCGCTTCTTGGGCAGTTCGCGCGTGAATTCTAAAAATCCGGTAGGTTTTCCCATTCTTGTAAAGCGTCTACGGCTTATCTGATCTGTCTGGCAGGCTGTTCCGGAGAACAGCCTGCTCCGTTTATAGCTGCGGGCAGGGGCTGCTTATCCCTGCGTCACGTCGACTGTGATATCCTGGTAAACAACGTTTTTGTCCCGAATCTGCTCGGCCAGTGAGATACCGCGGCCGGCGAGCGCCTGCCGGAAGTCGGACGGCATCACCTTCACAAACTGCCCGATCTGGTCGGTCCAGTTCTGAATCAGCGCCAGGGCTACGTTGCTGGTCGTATACTGGAAATGCTTATCGACAAACTCGCGTACTATGCTCTGATCTTCGTCGTTGAGCGGTTCCAGACTGACCATTTCGGGGTTGACTTTGCTGGCAAACGTGCCATCCTGGTCCCAGACATAGGCAACGCCCCCTGACATACCCGCTGCGAAGTTGCGGCCCGTCTGGCCCAGGATGATAGCCAGGCCACCGGTCATGTACTCCAGCCCGTGATCGCCAACGCCTTCTACCACCACTTTGGCCCCGGAGTTACGAACGCAGAACCGCTCGCCCGCCATGCCACGGATAAAGGCTTCGCCCGAGGTAGCGCCGTAGAACGACACGTTGCCGACAATGCTGTTCTCTTCGGGCTTGAACGTAGCGGCCCGGTCGGGATACACAATCAGCTGAGCGCCACAGAGTCCTTTGCCGAAATAGTCGTTGGCATCGCCTTCCAGCTCCAGTTTAATCCCGCTGGTGGCAAAGGCACCCAGGCTCTGGCCCGCCGTACCCCGCAGCTTGATGTGAATGGTGCTTTCGGGTAGGCCCGGCCCGCCATACTGCTTGGAAATTTCGTTCGAGAGCATGGTGCCGATGCTCCGGTCAATATTCTGTACCGGAAATTCAGCGTATACGGGCTCGGCCGACTCCAGCGCTGGTTTGGCTACGGCCATCAGCTTACGATCGAGAACGTCGTCGAGGTAATGGTTCTGCTCCTCCTGTTTGAAGAGCGCCACATCGAGGTTCGTCGGCTCTTTGTACAGCAGCGCGTCGAGATTGATGTGCTTGTATTTCCAGTGGGGGAGGTCGCTGCGTAGTTCGAGCATCTGCGCCTGACCAACCATTTCGTTCACCGTGCGGAAGCCCAGCTCAGCCATGATTTCCCGCAACTCCATAGCCAGGAAGGTGAACATGTTTACTACGTGTTCGGGCTTTCCGGTAAAGAGGGCCCGCAGCTCCTTATTCTGGGTCGCAACTCCTACCGGACAGGTATTCAGGTGGCATTTCCGCATCATGATGCAACCCGCCGTAACCAGAGCCGCGGTAGCTACGCCGAACTCTTCAGCGCCGAGCAGAGCTGCAATCGCCAGGTCCCGACCCGTACGCATCTGGCCGTCTGTCTGAACCGTGACGCGGCCGCGCAGTTTGTTCCGAACCAGGGTCTGGTGAGCTTCGGCCAGGCCAAGTTCCCAGGGCAAACCCGCATGCCGGATACTGGACAGGGGAGAGGCTCCCGTTCCGCCGTCGTGGCCCGAGATCAGAATATGGTCGGCATGGGCTTTGGCTACCCCGGCGGCAATGGTACCCACTCCGGCCTCTGACACCAGCTTGACGCTGATGCGGGCGGCCCGGTTGGCATTTTTCAGATCGGAAATCAGCTGAGCCAGATCTTCTATCGAATAAATATCGTGGTGGGGTGGGGGCGAAATAAGCCCGACGCCCGGCGTACTGTGGCGCGTGCGGCCAATCCAGTCGTCGACTTTAAAGCCGGGTAGCTGACCGCCTTCGCCCGGTTTGGCACCCTGCGCCATCTTGATCTGTAATTCCTGGGCGTTGGTCAGGTAGTAGCTCGTTACCCCAAACCGGCCCGAAGCCACCTGCTTGATGGCTGAGTTCATGCTGTCGCCATTAGCCAGTGGGGTATAGCGCAGTTCGTCTTCGCCCCCCTCGCCGGAGTTGCTCTTGCCGCCGATGCGGTTCATGGCGATGGCCAGGGTGGTATGAGCTTCCCAGGAGATCGAACCGAAGGACATGGCACCGGTAGCAAACCGCTTGAAAATGGTCTCGATCGGCTCAACCTCGTCGATGGGAACGGGCGTCCCTTTTCTGAACTTCAACAGACCGCGCAGGGTAATGGCCTTCTGCGTCTGGTCGTCGATCAGCTTCGAGTACTTCTTGAATAATGTATAGTCGTTCCGTTGGGTCGACTGTTGCAGCAGGTGAATGGTATCCGGGTTGAAAATGTGTTTCTCCCCCCGTTGTTTCCATTGGTAGATACCGCCCACTTCCAGCCGCGGGTTGGCCACCGGAGCCGGCGGGTAGGCAATGCAGTGGCGAACCAGGATTTCGCGGGCAATTTCGTCCAGGCTCATGCCGCCAATGCGCGAAACGGTGCCGGTGAAGTAGCGGTTGACAACATCCTGGTTCAGTCCCAGACACTCGAAGATCATAGCGCCCTGGTACGACTGCAGGGTAGAGATGCCCATCTTCGAGAAGATCTTCAGCAACTCACCATTAACGGCTTTGATGTAATTCTTGTAGAGCTTATCCAGATCGTAATCGACTTGTAAAAGCCCTTTCTCTTTCATGCTGGCAATGGTCTCAAAAGCCATGTACGGGTTAACCCCTGATGCGCCGTACCCGATGAGGGTGGCCACGTGGTGGGTTTCCCAGACGTCGCCTGCTTCGACCAGTATACCGACCTTACCGCGAAGCCCCTGCCGGATCAGGTAATGGTGAATGGCCGAGGTAGCCAGCAGCGATGGGATCGGGGCGTGACTCGAGTCGATCGCGCGATCGGACAGCACAAGAATAGAATAACCATCCTGAATGGCGTCTTCGGCGTAGCGGCAGATGCGATCGAGGGCGCGCTCCAGCGATTTGCCCTGGCCATCGGCCGTAAACAGACAGTTGATGGTTTTGGCCTGGAATTTAGGCCGGTCAATGAACCGGAGTTTGTCAAATTCAGGGGTGGTCAGAACGGGCTGGTCCAGTTCGACCTGATGACAATGTTCGGGCGATTCGCTGAGCAGGTTGTAGGTGGCGCCAACAAACGAAATCAGCGACATGATTGCCCGCTCCCGGATCGAGTCGATCGGCGGGTTGGTCACCTGCGCAAACAACTGCTTGAAGTAGTGGCTCATATGCTGGCTCTGCTCCGAAAGAACGGCCAGCGGCACATCGGTGCCCATGGAGCCGAGCGCTTCCTTGCCCGTCTCGACCATCGGTGCCAGAATCATGCGCAGATCTTCGGAGGTGAAACCGAAGGCCTGCTGCATCCGCAGCAGCTTGGCCGGATCGTAGGGGTTGTACGACCGGATGGGCGCTTCCAGATCCGAAATCCTGATTTTGTTCTCGTTAAGCCACTGCTGGTAGGGCTGACGGGTACTGATCTGTTCCTTGATCTCTTCGTCGGCAACGATGCGGCCCTGCTCCATATCGACCAGGAACATCTTGCCGGGTTGCAGACGGCCTTTGCGAACCACTTTGGCCGGATCGATATCCAGTACACCCACCTCCGAGGCCATGATGACGACGTCTTCGTTGGTAACCCAGAAGCGGGACGGACGCAGCCCATTCCGGTCGAGAGTGGCTCCCACAATACGGCCATCGGTGAACGATATGGACGCGGGGCCATCCCAGGGCTCGATCAGCGCAGCGTGGTATTCGTAAAAAGCTTTACGGACGGGGTCCATGTGTTCGTTACCATCCCAGGCTTCCGGGATGAGCATCATCATGACATGGGGCAGGGAACGACCGCTCATGACGAGCAATTCGATCGCATTGTCGAGGTTAGCCGAGTCGGACTGCTTCGGATCGCAGATGGGCAACAGCATGTCCATCTCATCCTTGGTAAACTTGCTGGATTCGAGCAGACCCTCGGCGGCTTTCATCCAGTTTACGTTACCCCGAACCGTGTTGATTTCGCCATTGTGTGCAATGTAGCGGAATGGCTGGGCCAGCTTCCAGGACGGAAAGGTGTTGGTCGAAAAGCGCGAGTGGACTACACCCAGTGCCGATACCACATCCTCATTTTGAAGATCGGGGAAGTACGGTTCGAGCTGCAGGGTTGTCAGCTGCCCTTTATAGGTAATCGTTCGGCAGGACAGCGAGGAAAAATAGAAGGTATCGACTCCGGCTACCGTTTCGTTGATGATTCGGGTGCTGGCATTACGAAGAATGTATAGTTTACGCTCAAAATCGTCAGGATTGGTAATATCGGCCGGGCGTTTGATAAACACCTGTTCCATCTGCGGCTCGCAGGAGCGCGACCCATGGCCCAGGTCGCTGTTGTTGACCGGTACGACCCGGTAGCAGAGCAGTTCCAGCCCCAGGCGTTTCATTTTCCGGTTCAGTACCGCGCGGCATTCTTCACGCAGCCAGACATCTTTTGGGAAATACACCATCCCGACGCCGTACTCGAGTGCTGGCGGCAGATGAACGCCGAGTTTACGGGTTTCGTCGACGAAAAACTCGTGCGGGATCTGGATAAGCAACCCCGCCCCATCGCCGGAGTTGGGTTCTGAGCCAACAGCACCCCGGTGTTCCATACGCCGAAGCATCTGGAGCGCATCCGAAACAATCTGGTGCGATTTGCGGCCCTTGATATGGGCAACAAAGCCGATACCACAGTTGTCGTGTTCAAACTCAGAACGATAAAGGCCTGTATTGGCCTGCGTGGGTTGGTCAACCTGATCAGACATGGTCGTAACAGTGTTGGGGTTACTCGTCAGTTTTCTACCCTGTATTGCGACAGTTGC
This sequence comes from Spirosoma sp. 209, assembly GCF_002006735.1. NCBI lineage: Bacteria > Pseudomonadati > Bacteroidota > Cytophagia > Cytophagales > Cytophagaceae > Spirosoma > Spirosoma sp. 209. The sequence goes on from NZ_MVEC01000018.1 coordinate 20,710, forward strand.
AAAAAACGACTGGATGTATTACGAAATTTGAAAAAACTAATGGATTTCGGCAGGTAAATAAATCAGGAGTTGACTACCGAAATGATGGGCGTTTGCGACAAAGTCATGCAATATAATACAAAAAATATTTGGCAAAAATCGCTTTTGGCGGAATTTGTTCGTGAATAGTCTCGATTGTGAATTTGATTATAATTGTTCTTGGAAAGTGAATAAATGACAGACAGCTTGTTGCAAACCGCTGAAATAAACACAACAACCAACCCGTGTAAAACTAAAAATATAGTAGTATTTAAATCGATACTTTGGCGTTATGCAGAGCATAATGCAGCTCTTTTTGCCGGTCTATCGTTCATGAAAACCAATTTATGCGATGTTGACCCGGTAAGATTGGGGAAGAACGAGTATAAGCGGAGTGCCGGCACCTGCCTCCGCTGCTGCGGTAAAACGGAAGGCAGGCAAAGGCGTGCGCAAGGCAGTACAGCCGCCTTGCCTGCTTGCTATGCTGATAAAGCACAAAAAAAAGCCGCTCATTCGAGCGGCTTTGCATTTTCTGGTGATCCGGCTGGGATTCGAACCCAGGACCCATACATTAAAAGTGTATTGCTCTACCAGCTGAGCTACCAGATCGTTTCCCGGCTGACAAGTGGTTGTTGTCGTTTGGGAATGCAAAAGTAGAGGTTTGATCTTGTAATCGCAAGAGGAGCACTAAAAAAAAGTTAGTGGCTGCGTCAATTTTATGGCCTCTACAGCTTCCTGGACATCATGAACCCGCAGAATCGAGGCTCCGCCGAGCAGGGCTGCGGTGTTCAGCACAGTAGTCCCGTTCAGCGCCTTATCGGCCGTCGTATTCAGCGTTTTCCATATCGTTGTCTTGCGCGACAAACCCACCAGCAGGGGCTCATCGAAATAATGAAAAGCGGTAAGCTCGCGTAACAACTCAAAATTTTGAGAAATTGTCTTGGCGAACCCAAATCCGGGGTCAATGACGATATCTTTGGCGCCCAGGGCCCGCAATTCGTTCAGCCGAAGAGCCAGTTCATCAATCACCTCAGTGACCAGGTTGGTGTAGTTGGATAGCGACTGCATAGTTTGCGGGGTTCCACGCATGTGCATCAGCACGTAAGGCACTCCCAGGTCGGCAACGGTACTGAACATGTCAGCATCCAGATTACCGCCCGACACATCGTTGACCATACAAGCCCCGGCTTCAACGGCCTGCCGCGCTACCGAAGCTCGGAACGTGTCAATAGAAATAAGGGCATTCGGAACATGGCGGAGAATCGTATCAATAGCGGGTAGAACCCGGTCGGCTTCTTCAGCAGGGCTAACATCGGCCGCACCGGGCCGGGTCGAATAGCCACCGATATCCAGAAACGTAGCGCCGGCCCGAAGCATGCTTTCGGCCCGCTCCAGCACCCCGTTGGGCTGTGTCGATTCGGGCGAGACGCGGCTCCCGGCGAAGAAGGAATCGGGGGTTACGTTCAGGATGCCCATCACCACGGGGGTGTCGAGGGAAACCAGCCTGCCCCGGCAGTTCAGCGTTTTTTTCGTAACTTTCGGCATCAAAATTGTCATTTGGCGTCATTGATGGTCATTTGTGGTCAGATCAGACTGCGCAGGTGATGACGACCGTTGACGATCTACGACTACAAATGACGATGTCAGAAACCGAAACTCAATATCGGCAGGTTATCCAGCGTTGCAAGGATCTCTTCCTGAAGAAAAATAAAGATTACGGCACTGCCTGGCGAATACTGCGGCTGCCCAGCATCACCGATCAGATCTACATCAAAGCCCAGCGGATTCGCACCCTGCAGGAAACCGGTATCAGCAAAGTAGGTGAGGGCATCGAGCCGGAATTTGTCGGGATTATCAACTACTGCGTCATGGCGCTCATCCAGCTCGCCCTGCAGAATGACAGCCGAACCGACCTGCCCACCGACGAACTCGAACACCATTACGACGAACAGATTGGCCGGGTTATTGATCTGCTCTTTGCCAAGAATCACGATTACGGCGAGGCCTGGCGCGACATGCGGGTCAGCTCGATGACAGACATCATCCTGATGAAACTGCTCCGAACCAAGCAAATAGAAGATAATCAGGGAAACACCCTGGTATCGGAAGGGGTTGATGCCAATTATATGGATATGATCAATTACGCCGTTTTCTGTTTAATCAAACTGACCCATTAAGACTGACCGACGAAGGGAGTCCGCAACCGGCCTTCTTTATTCAGAAGCCTGTTGGCCTCTTCCTTGTCGATATACCTTGTTCATCACCTGCTGCTTCGTATGAACCCCACTGCCACCCCGCCTAAACTGAAGACCGGTACCCCGCCTATGTTATGGGCAGCCCGGATTGCCCGCTTCCTGGTCGGTGCGATCTTTATTTTCTCCGGACTCATCAAACTCAACGACCCGGTTGGCACCCAGATCAAGTTTGAGGAATATTTCGAAGTCTTTGCCCAGGACGTGCCGCTACTGCATGACTTTTTCATGGCGCTGGTGCCGTTTACGCTGGCGATGTCGGTGTTGTTCTGCGCGGCCGAAATCATTCTTGGGGTTGCCCTGCTGGCTTCGTATAAGCCCAAGCTGACGACCTGGCTGCTGTTTTTCCTGATTGCCTTCTTTACATTCCTGACTTTCTATTCGGCCTATTTTAATCGGGTAACCGACTGCGGTTGTTTCGGGGATGCGATCAAACTAAAACCCTGGACCTCGTTCGGGAAAGATGTGGTCCTGACCATACTGATCCTGTTTATCATCGGCCACCGGAATCGGATCAAGCCACGAAAAACAGGCTGGCTGGTCGCACTTACTACCCTGCTGACTCTGGGACTGGGGATTTACGCCATTCAGTTCTTGCCACCCCTCGATCTGCTGCCGTATGCCGTCGGTAAAAGCATTCCAGCTCAGATGAAGCCGTCGGAGCCGCTACGGTACCGGTACATCATGGAAAAAGAAGGCAAAACGGCCGAATTTGACCAATACCCTACCGATCCGAGCTACAAATTCAAAGAAATGGTGCTGGTGAATGAAAACGCCAAGCCCAAAATCACCGACTATCGGGTCTGGAACGACGAGGGTGACTTTACGCAGCAGACATTTGAGGGGAACCGGTTGTTCGTCATCGTGAAGAATACGAACGACATTGACGCCGGTAGCATCCCGGCCATTCGGTCGCTGGTAGAAGGGCTGAAAGGGTCGGGGGTTACGCCCGCGCTGCTGACGTCGGTGAGCGACGGGGAGATCAACGCTTTCCTGAATGAATACCAGCTGACAGGTTTACCCTATTACAAAGTAGATGGCACCGTGCTGAAAACAATCATGCGGTCGAACCCCGGCACCTGGCTCCTCAAAGACGGCGTGGTTCGCGGCAAATGGCACTTCAACACCACCCCCGACGCAGCCGTTGTTAAGCAGTTAGTGAATGGGTGAATGAGTGATTGAGTGAAACCTTCGGTACTACCACTCAATCACCCATTCACTCATTGTCATCCTGAGACATGAAGAATATTTTCCTGATTGGTATGCCATCGTCGGGCAAGAGTACGGTGGGGAAGCGTATGGCCGATGCGTTGCGCTGTCGTTTCGTCGACACCGATAAAATGATTGTTCGGGAGGAGGGCCGGTCAATTGCTGACATTTTTGCAACCGATGGCGAAGCGTACTTTCGGGAGGCTGAACGGCGGGTATTGCGCACCATCCGCCCGGGGCAGAGCCTGGTTGTGTCGACGGGGGGCGGTATGCCCTGCTTTCACGATAATATGGCGTATATCAACGCTACTGGTTTGTCTGTGTTTCTGGATGTGCCCGTAGAGACGCTGGTACGGCGGATGCTGGCCCATAACACCGATGACCGGCCATTGTATCGCTCCAACGATCCCGAGCTGCTGGCAACCCTGCAGCAGCGTTATCAGGATCGGCTGCCCTTTTACCGGCAGGCCACGCTCACTGTGCCCGGCGAGACCACGGCCGAAAAAGTATTGCTGCAGGTGGGAGCCTGGCTGTAAGCAAACTTTTCCGGGCCTAAAAAAGGAGTCAGACCAGATCTGACTCCTTTTTTTAGTACTCGTGCGAAACGGATTAGAAGAACGTGCCGACCGATAAGGTCACGTTGGTATTGTTGTTCGTAATCTGGGCGGAACCGTAATCGGCTGAGTTGGGCAGGGTATAGGGGGTGAAGGCCGACTTGAAGGTGTTGTAAGTGCCCGAAACATCGGCAAAGAAACGCTCGTTGCGAAGACCCACGCCACCCGAGAGCAGCAGCCGGCTCCGGTCGATGTTGTCCAGCCGGGAGATGTACGGATCAGGTAGGTAAGCGGCCCCACCCCGAATCCGGAACTGACCCGCGCGGAACTCTGCTCCGCCCCGGAAGTTAATCACATTCTGATAGGTGGTCTGTACCGAGTTGCGTACATCGTTCCGGAAATCGCTGTTGGCCTGCGCATTGCTGTTGTCAGTCGTGTTGGCGCGAATGCCACCGTAGCCGACGTATTCGGCCGATGCGGTCAGGAAACCAATCTTACCTTTCCCCAAAAACACCGTCGCTCCACCCGACGCCCGGAATGGCGAAGTAATGCTATAGTTGAAATCATTGGGATATACATCGACCGCATTGCCGATCAACGGCAGAGCCGGGTCGCGGGCTACCACGCTCAGGCCCTGGTTGAACGTTTCCCGGATGCTCATGAACGTAGGGGTAGCTACGGTAGCTCCCAGTTGCAGCTCGGGAGTCAGTTTATAGATAGCCCCTACCGATAGGTTGAAGCCATTACCCCGAACTGTTAGCCGATCCCGCTGGGAATAGTTATCAAACGTTTGACCATTTACGATGAACTCCGTCAGCACATTCTCCGAGTTGTACCGCACGCTCGACAGGCCGACGTTAACGCCCAGGTAGAGTTTATCGTCCAGGTTACCGGCATAGGCGAACGTCCACTGCGACTGCGACCCGGTTGACTCGAAGGTGTTGCGTTGATCGCGGGGACGGTTGGCATCGAACCGGGAGAATGGAGCACCGCTGTCATTCTGGCCAATCGGGCTGCCATTGACCAGGAATAACTGGTAGGCAGCTGCCAGCAGGTCGGTGGCCTGATTCGTGTTCGGATCATACTCGGCGTCGATCTGGCTACCCGTAACATTGCGGGCGTTGGCATCCAGAATAATAGGATCTACGAAGGAAGAGCGGTTATTACGCCCCTGAAACGTAAATCGGTTGAAGTAATTGATATTCTGGTGGTACCCTACGCCAAACGTTGTCCGGCGCCACCGCCGGTTACCGTTGTCGCCCCCGGCAAAAATCAACCCCAGCTGACCCACCGAAAACTTGGCTCCATTTTCGGACAGGGAACTGCCCAGAAACGACGCCTGGCTGCTGTTTAGGTTGAGCGTTGGGCTGATGCTGATCTCGGAGCGGTTGTAGAATCCCAGGCCGGCCGGGTTGCCAAACAAAGAGCTGGCATCGCCACCGAGGGCGGCCTGGTTGCCACCTAATCCGCGAAAACGGGCAGTACCGGTCTGCTGAATCTCGGAGAAGCGAAAGGCCTCTCCGGAATAGATATCGCCGGTCTGGCCAAAGGAGGCTCCTGCGCCGAGGAGCATTCCTGAGAGTAGTAAGAGCTTATTCTTCATGGAAGTGGTTGTCGTGAATCCGTTTTTTGCCCTTTGACAGGGGTCGCCCGGCAATGTTTAACGGTAGTACTGCTAATAACGAAAAAACCCGCCGTTTGTCGCAAACGGCGGGTTTTTTTATGGGTAAACGAAGCGGTTGTTAGCGTGGGCCGCGCGAACCGCCACCACCACCGCCGGAGTATCCACCGCCACCGCTGCTGCTACCGCCCCGCGAACCTCCGCTGTAGGAGGGAGCAGGAGCTGAATAGCTGGGTTGGCTTGGCTGGCTGTAGGTACGTGACTGATTCTGATAGCTCGGCGCGCTATACGTGCGCTGTGGCTGGCTTGGCTGGCTGTAGCTGCTGCGGCCACTGCTGTAGCTGCCCGAACCCGAACTGCTGGGGGGCGTATAGCTACCCCGGCTGTTCTGACGGGGGGCTGCATAGTAGTCACTGCTCGACCCGCTACCGCTATACGAAGGCGTAGGCCGGTTGCTATAGGTCGGCGTTGTCGTGCTGCTGGCCCGGCCACCGCTGACCGACGAGCCGTTGTCGTAGTAGTAGGCGCCCCGGCTGTTACGACGCGGAGCGGCATAGGTACCCGAACCGGTGTTGTTGCTGTATACTGGACTGCTGCCCGAGCCACTGTAGCTACCCGACCGACCGCCGTTGTTGGCATTAGCCGAGCGCGGGGTGTTTACGAAGCCGTTGTTGTACCGACCCGATGAGCCGCCTGTACGGGCACCGTAGGTCCGGTTGACGCGGTACGGATCTGCGCCGACCACGGTTACGTTGTTGACGTACACCGGACGACCCCATCCACCGCCCCAGCCTCCTCCGTAGAAGGAGTTGAAACCACCGAAACCATACGGGCTGAAGAACGGATCGTAGAAGCCGCCACCGTAACCGAAGGGCGAGTAGAACGGGCTGTACGCCATCGAACTGCCCCAGAACGGATCGTAAAAGCCGCCGTAGCCAAACCGGTTGAAGCCCCAGGGCGAATAGCCGAAAGCGCCGACACCCAACCCGATGTTGAAGCCGTTAAAGAAGCCCATGTTGTTGAAGCCCCAGCGATTCCAGCTCAGAGCTGACGTTTGCGCTGCGTTGTAGCCATTGACAAAGCCGGAGTTATAGGCGTTCGTGCCGCTGTCGTTCCAGCCCGGATCCGGCGAAAGACCCCGATTCAATTTGCGGGTGCTCAGCTCCGAGTAATACTCGTCCGCATTGGCATTGTAGCCCTGCTGTTCGTCGTTGAGGGCGTAGTCCGGATTGTCGTTGCGGCCCAACCGCTGTTGCCGCTGCTGCCGACTGGGGCGTTGCGCTACCGACGACGCGTCGGACGAATTGTCGGCGTACACTACTGCGTTGGCAGAATTGCCGTACAAGTCATCCACTTCGCCGGTGTTCTGGGCTGTCTGGCGGCTGGATGAACAGCTCCAGAAACCCATCAGCACGGCCAGCGTGAGATAGCTGTATATGCGTTGTTTGTTCATTTGGCAAGGGAATTTTCGTAGTAAAACCTGTCGGACCAACCGCCGTATGCACATAACACGGATGTGGATCGTTTGATTACAAAAATAGGATAAAAACCTATCTTTGCAACTTTTCATTCATTAGATTCTAATTAGAATCGAAGGGTTTAAACCGTATTCAAAAAAAGTATTAAGGTTTCGGTACGGGTCTTCGATCAGCAGCGTTCAGCCACCCGGTTCTGAACAGCGGTTGGTCGAGAATCGGCGGCCGAAATCCCCTCCCGTCATGGCAAAAGCAATTCCTTCCCGTAGTGAGAATTATTCCGAGTGGTACAATGAACTGATCAAGAAGGCCGATCTGGCCGAAAACTCAGCCGTACGGGGCTGTATGGTGATCAAACCCTATGGCTTTTCCATCTGGGAAAAAATGCAGCGGGCGCTGGATGATATGTTCAAGGAAACCGGCCACCAGAATGCATACTTCCCGTTGTTCATCCCAAAGTCCTACCTGAGCAAAGAAGCCAGTCACGTTGAAGGGTTCGCCAAAGAATGCGCGGTGGTGACCCACTACCGGCTGAAGAACGCTGAAGACGGCTCGGGCGTAATCGTCGATCCGGAGGCAAAACTGGAAGAGGAACTGATCGTACGGCCCACCTCGGAAACGGTCATCTGGAGTACCTACAAAAACTGGATCCAGAGTTACCGGGATCTGCCCCTGCTCATCAACCAGTGGGCCAATGTCGTGCGGTGGGAAATGCGCACGCGGATCTTTCTGCGCACGTCCGAATTTCTCTGGCAGGAAGGGCACACTGCCCACGCCACTGCCGACGAAGCCCAGGCCGAAACCCATCAGATGCTTGAGGTATATGCCCGGTTTGCTGAAGAGTGGATGGCAATGCCGGTGGTGAAAGGACATAAAACCCCAAACGAGCGATTTGCCGGCGCCGAAGACACCCTGTGTATCGAGGCTATGATGCAGGATGGCAAAGCCCTGCAGGCGGGCACCTCGCACTTCCTGGGGCAGAACTTTGCCAAGGCCTTCGACGTGCAGTTCCTGAGCAAACAGAATCAGCTGGATTATGTGTGGGGTACGTCATGGGGGGTGTCGACCCGCCTGATGGGGGCCCTGATCATGGCCCATTCCGATGACGACGGCCTGGTTCTGCCGCCCAAACTCGCGCCCATTCAGGTAGTTATTGTGCCGATCTATCGCAACGACGAGCAGCTGGACGCCCTGTCGGCCAAGCTGAAACCGCTGGTTGCTGAGCTGCGTAAGGCGGGCATATCGGTCAAATACGACGACTCAGATGCCAACAAGCCCGGCTGGAAATTTGCCGAGTATGAACTCCGTGGCGTACCGATTCGGTTGGCCATGGGTGGCCGCGATCTGGAAAACGGAACCATAGAAATGGCTCGCCGGGATCTTAAAACCAAGGAAACAGTTCCCTTCGAAGGACTGACCGAACGCATTCAGGCGCTGCTGGAGGATATTCAGCAGACGATCTACAACAAAGCCAGCCGCTTCCGGCAGGAAAACACCTTCCGGGTCGATACGTTTGCTGACTTTCAGGAGCAAATTGAGAAAGGTGGCTTTATCCTGGCGCACTGGGATGGCACATCGGAGACCGAGGAAGCCATCAAGGAGGCTACCAAAGCCACGATTCGCTGTATTCCCTTCGATCAGGAAGCTGAAGAAGGCGTATGTATCTTCTCCGGCAAACCATCGGCCGGCCGGGTCGTGTTTGCCCGCGCGTACTAACAAACAGCCCGTTAGCGGTTTGTCTGCATGGGTCGGTGGCTGTCGGTCGCCGGCCCATGCTGCGTTTTTGAACGGCTCGCAGCCACTGCCAAGGCCAGGAGGACTCCCGTCGATTGTTGACCCCATCGATAATCCTGAACGAAACCAGGTCACCCGGCTGTTGCTGTGGAAAACACATCCGTTGATCATATGCAAATCGCTTCTCCGCTCATTACGTCCGAACTGATCGCGTCAGCACTGACGTATGAGCAGTATGTCCAGCTTTCGACCGACCTGTTTGCCCAGGGGCTAACCACCTCCGATGACCCGCACTACAACACCCCCGAAATCCTCGGCTATACCAAGCTGAATCTGCACCGCATGAGTCGCCTGAACAGACTGACGGTGGTGTCCGATGATCTGAAAAACGCGTTGGCCCAGCTTTCCGAACCGTGGATATGGCTGGTCCTGACCGAGTCATGGTGTGGGGATGCCGCTCAACTGATTCCCGTACTACACCGGATCGCGGGGGAGACAGATCGGATACGTCTTCGGTTTCTGTTGCGGGATAAAAACCCCGGCCTGATGAATGATTACCTGACCAACGGGGGGCGCTCGATTCCCAAGTTGATCTGCCTGCGCGAAATACCAATCACCCGGCCCGCGTACGAAGAAATTGGTACCTGGGGGCCACGGCCAGCCGGACTCCAGGCCCGTATGCAAACCTGGAAAACCGAGCAGTTACCCCTTTCAGAAGCCGTTGAGCGGGCCCAGCGGTGGTATAACGAAGACCATACTCAATCTACCCAGGCTGAACTTTTGGCCGCCATAACGAGTTGGTCAAAAATTAGCGTATAGCTAACGGCTTGCCGGAAGTTTCGGTAGGTTTGCGGCTGCTTTTACAAAACCAACCCAATTATGGCACAAGCAAAATCCGGCGACACCGTTCAGGTGCATTATACCGGCACCCTGACCGATGGTACGATTTTCGATTCGTCGGCCGGCCGCACCCCCCTTGAATTTACGGTCGGTAGCGGCCAGGTCATCAAAGGCTTCGATGATGGCGTGGCGGGCATGAGCCAGGGCGAAAAGAAAACCATCAATATCCCGGTGGAAGACGCCTACGGCCCGGCCAATGAAGACATGATTTTTACGCTGAATCGCTCCGATATTCCCGATGATATCCCGCTCGAGTTAGGCATGACCCTGAATATGCACGAAGACGGTAATCCACGTCCCATTCCTGTTATCGTACGCGATTTGACGGATACCAGTGTGACGCTTGATGCGAACCACCCGCTGGCAGGCCAGGATCTCGTATTCGAGGTTGAACTGGTCGGGGTGAAATCGGCTTCGGGTCTGATTCTGTAACGCGTCAGTACCAGTGGCAGCGGCCTGTTACCGGAGTTCTTTGATCTCCGGTAACAGGCCGCTCCGTTGTCAGGTCGTTTCTTCGCTCATGCTCAACAGATCGCCCAGCTCGCGCAGTGCCGTCTGGATGCCCCGCAGATTGGCCCGGGCAATGTAGGAGGCCAAAGCCACCGTAATGGCCCCAATGTTCAGGGCAATGGTCAGGTTACGAATACGCTTCAGGCTGTCCTGTGCATCGGTGGTAGCCTGCTGAATGCGGGCAATCAGCTCAGCAGCGTCCCGAAAAGCCGGGCGAACGGCCAGGGTCTGCAAATCCTGAGCCCGGTTTAATAAACTACTTTGATAGGCGTTCAGATCCAGGTGTTGCTCGACCGTCAGGTCGGGCCAGTGGCTAACCTGAAACTCGTTCAACGACCGGGCCAGGCTCCGGTATCCGTTGGCGAGCTCGACGATTTGTTCAGGGGACAAGTCTTCCATAAGCGGGCCTAAGTTGCTCTAGATCAGTATGAAGTTGTTGGAGAGTGGCAACGTAACCACCCAGGCTTGAGACGAGGTCTTTCCGGGTCAGGTGGTTACGACTGGCGTAAAGTTGGTCATAGCCGGCCCGGATGGTGCTGAGCGTTTTCACGTGCGTTTGAACGGCCTGCCTGTTGAGCTCGGTCTCCTGGCTGGTGCGTAGCCATTGCTGAGCGAGTTCACGCTTCTGGGTATACGACAGGGCCGGGTCCCGAATCAGTCCGTTCTTATACGTGTTATACTGCTGCTCCCGACTGATGGCCACGACATCGGCCAGTCGCTCGTGGGCGAAGATCAGTACGCCGAGTACCTGCCTGACATCCGGATAGCTTTGATTCAGCAGGGCTTTGAGGGTACGTTGCCGGTAGCCACTCGTGGCCAGGGTGCCGACTACCGACAGCACCCGGTTAAACGCAACGGTTTCTTCGGGGGTTAGTTTGACCACCGATCCCTGCATGAACGCATCGAATGAAGCCGATTTCAGCTGAACCGGTTTAAACGAACTGCCCGTGGCCGATAAAGCCGCTATTCCCTTGAAATAGTTGACCAGCAACGTTGTTCCGGCCAGCATCAGACTATCGGCCCGGCGGTACGACGCCAGCGAGTCGCGACCGACCTCACTGTCAAAATCGAGTCCGATAACAGGAATCCGGTTGAATGGATGTCGACTGAGCGAATCGGTCAGGGTTCGGTACCGGTAGATTCGTTCAAACGTTACGGGCAGGGCAGGACTGGGTTGCAGACCCGCCTGGGTGGCCGTGCTGAACGTGTTTACTGATTTTATGTTCAGGCAACTCGTTAGCAGCAATGCACACGATCCTACCCAGAAAGGGTATAGTTTTTTCATCGGAATAGACTCCGTTAGGTTGGAAAAATAAGCGGTTGTAACCGAATGTGGGCAGGTTTTCGGGACTTTTGAACGAACGGTCAGTAAACCAGGATGCCTCTGTTCCGGTTTTACCCTTATGATCGATTCATCACCTACTGTTGGTTACGCCTGTATCAACCTCAATTTACAGGCTAACAAAATCATGACCAACCGGGGCATGATCAAAAAAACGTTCCAGAGCCGCGGCCTGGCCTATGCCTCGGAACTGGCTCTGAAAAACGTACAGGACCTGCTTACAATCGTTGACTGGAACCTGGAGCACGGATTTCGGCTGTTTCGGGTGTCGTCGGATCTGTTTCCCTGGGCCTCGGAATATAAGATTGCCGAGTTACCCGACTTCATGGAGATTCGGGCCACGCTGGAAGAGATTGGTAGTCGCCCCATTCGGCTAACGGTACATCCCGGGCCGTTTAATCATCTTGCGGGGCAGGGAAGCGTGCTGACCAACACGATCAAGGACCTGGAATACCATGCCGATGTATTCGACCTGATGGGACTGACGCCATCGCACTGGAACAAAATCAACATTCACCTGGGCGGCACCTACGGCGATAAAATGGCCACTATAGATCGGTTTTGCGCCAATTTCAACCGCCTGTCAGAAAACCTGCGTGCCCGGCTAACGGTCGAGAATGACGATCGCCCCAGTCTGTACTCGGTTCGGGATCTGGTGCCGGTTCATGAGCGGATCGGAACCCCCATCGTCTTCGATTATTTTCACCACTCACTTCACCCCGACGGACTCACCGAGCAGGAAGCCTTCCTGATGGCCTACGATACCTGGGATGTTCGGCCGGTGGTTCATTATTCCAACTCGCGCCGGGATTACGAAGACCCTAAAGCCCGCGCCGAAGCGCATGCGGACTGGCTCTACACGCCCGCCAATACGTACGGTCGCGAAGTCGATATCGTATTCGAGTCTAAAATGAAAGAACTCTCCATTATGCGGCTGCGTGGCGACGAACCCGACCTGACTCCCCAACTCGAACGGCTCATCAACCAGCAGAAAAAGAAGGACCCCGAGAATCCGCCGGCCGAAGTGGTAGGATGATCGGGACGCTCACAGTGGGAAAGTGACGCCAAAAAAATCCCGCTGCTCTCGGGAGAAAGCAGCGGGAGGTTCTGGTAGTGGGTGAGCCGTCCTGTCCGAAAAGACGGCTCATCAAGTCGTGAAATGGTACTGGGAAACTAGATACTGGATGACTCGCTGAAACGAACTAGCGAACGTCGATCCGCGAGGTAAACTGCTTTTGATCAGGACCTACCACAAACGTGTACGAACCGGCGGGCAGTGACGACAGGTCGAACCGACGAACCGACCCTTTGAACGTATCGGTATATACCGGGTTGCTCTGCGCATCGTAGATGACTACGTTGGCGTGATCGACGTTTGTAGCCGGCAGGCTTACTTCTATTTTATTTTTCTCGTACGCCGTCAGGGTTGGCTGCGTGAGCTGCTGCAGGTTGCGCTCGTCGATGGTCAGCGTATTCCCTTTGATGGTCAGCGCCTGCGACATCCACCAGGCGTTGTTGCCGGCCGTGATGTAGTACTGTCCATCGGGAAGGCTGTTGAGGTTAAACGACGTCATGGCCTGTTTCTGGCCTTTCGTTTCACCGCGGTAAAGCACGTTGCCGTCGGCGTCGATGATAGCGACATCTACGGGCAGACTTGCCTGTGTATACAAACGAACTTTTTTGCTTTCGGACTTCACGACTTTCACCCCACTAACTCCCGAACCTGTGTCAGCTTTTGCACCTCCCATGCCAGCCAGACTCCATACTGATAGCAGTACAGCAATTGATAAACGGAACTGTTTCATTGTGGTTTGAAATTTGGTTTTACCGTGACAAAGGTGTGGCTGTCAGCCGGCTAAATGCAAGTGTCGAACCCGTCAGAAAGTCCTGTTTTTCAAAGATTCCTCTTAAAAGTCAATTCGTTATAAACAGAATAGTGCGATTATCGGAAAAGTACAACAAGTCCCTATAAATGGCATGTGATTTGTATTTTTCCAATAATTTGAAAAGATTGGACTTCGCCGTTACCGCACGCTATTTTTCATGGTAAGAATCCAATTTTATAAAAATGATGATAAACCGGAACCTGTGCTGCAGTCCGTCGGGGGGGCCTTACATCAGGATATTATTGACGGCCTGAACCCGTTTCGGGAGTTCGGTTTCACCCAGCATGTCGCGCAGATCGATCTCGATATTGCGGCATATGGCAGTCATGGGTATATCATTAATGCTGTTTTCGAAAGGGTTCTCGCTGGTATCTCCCACAATCTCCATGGTATTGAAAATCCAGGCGATGACGGTGAAGAAGGGTACGGTCAGCCAGATGTGCCAGCCGCTGAATTTGGCCATTTCGCTGAGCAGGCCGTAGGGGAGGACCAGAATAAACAGCCAGGTGAAGAGGTAGCTGAAGAACGCATACTGCCTGGGAAACGGAAACGACTTAATCCGTTCGCAGGCACCCTGCTGGTTGTAAAATTCAACCAGCATCCGCTCCAGATCGACGTGGTAGAAATCGCTCAGGTAACCCCGATCGCGCAGGTCGCGCAGTTGAGCCGACTGCTGCCGAAGCAGGTAAGTGGCCGGGTTGGGGTGTTTGATAATGGCCTCAACTTCATCGTCGGACAGGAATCGGCTCAGTTCCTTATCCAGGCTGCATTGTTTGAACTCTTTGATGCGCTCAATGACCTCATGAGCCGGGTCGTGATGAAGATCCCAGACGGGTTTTTGCCGCAGCTGTACCCGAATAGCGGTCAGGTAAGCCAAATGCCTATATACCAGGTCGCGATGGGCCAGGCGGGGTAGTGGGTCATCGGCATCGGCCGCTGTTACGTAGTCGAGCACCATGATACCCCAGGAGCGGCTCGCGTTGGTCAGGCTTCCCCAAATCCGGCGAGCCTCCCACAGACGGTCGTACGACGAATTGTTCTTGAAGCCGACGTAAAAGGCAACGGCCGTACCGATGGTCGCTACGGGTACAAACGGAATGGCCAGAAACGTGCAGTCAGCAAAGGTGTAGAGGGTGCAGATCAGCGTTGAATAAACAAAAAACAGCAAGACGGCGCGCCAGGCGAACGGAAACACGATGGCGAATGGAACACGTTTTGTAGTGAACATGGGCAGAAGGAGGTCCTGAATTGTAAGAAAGCGATACGTAGACAGAGGCCAGCGTGGCTGATAAAGAACCGCTTTGGCGCTTGATTACAATAATCGGAGCCAAACGGATCGAAAACAAAATCTGTCCGATTGTCTTACTAAGAATATAACAAGCTGGTAAAGTATGCAGGACGTATTAAAAGGACAGATTGCTGTCGTTACAGGAGCAAGCAGCGGCATCGGAACGGGAGTGGCCAAATCCCTGGCGCAGGCCGGCGCTACGGTTGTTGTCAACTATTCATCATCGAAAAGCCAGCTGGCCGCCCAGGCGGTGCTGGACGAAATTACCAGTGCCGGGGGCAGCGGTATGATCGCCCAGTGTGACGTCAGTAAAGAAGCCGAGGTAGAGGCTATGTTCGCGGAGGTCATCGCGCGATATGGTACGGTCGACATCCTGGTCAACAACGCCGGTCTGCAGCGGGATGCCGCCTTTCACGAGCTTACCCTGGAGCAGTGGAATACCGTAATCGACGTGAACCTGACGGGGCAGTTCCTGTGTGCCCGCGCGGCCATCCGGGAGTTTCTGCGTCGCGGTCCCCGGCCGGAGGTATCGGCCGCTACGGGAAAAATCATCTGTATGAGTTCGGTGCACGAGCTGATTCCCTGGGCCGGTCATGTCAACTATGCCGCATCGAAAGGAGCCATTAAGATGTTGATGCAGTCACTGGCGCAGGAATACGGCGACCGCCAGATTCGGGTGAACAGCATCTGCCCGGGGGCCATACAGACCCCCATCAACCGCGATGCCTGGTCTACTCCGCAGGCGTACAACTCCCTGATGGGGCTTATTCCGTATAACCGGATTGGGCAACCGCAGGATATCGGTAATCTGGCCGTTTTTCTGGCTTCGGATCTGTCAGATTACATTACGGGAGCCAGTATTTTCATTGATGGAGGCATGACCGTATTTGAAAGTTTTGCCTCGGGTGGCTAGGCAAAGCCCGTAAACGTAACCCGACGAAGGGGGTTGTTGGGCCGATCGGGAAAACCAGCCGCGGATGCCGTAGAATAAATAAAAAAAAGTGGGTGGGGCCAGTAACTGAACACCAACCGCTTACGACGTCCCCCCGATTTTTTTCCGGTTGTGATCCACCCAATCCCCCTTTTTTGTCGTACCTTTATATCCCGTAACGACCAAACAAGGTTTCAATCATGGCGGCTACGGGACCCAAATCCGCAAAATATATTTTCGTCACAGGCGGGGTGACGTCATCGCTCGGCAAGGGCATTATTGCTTCTTCACTTGCCAAACTGCTGCAATCGCGCGGGCTTACAGTAACCATCCAGAAGTTCGATCCGTATATCAATATTGATCCGGGTACGCTTAATCCGTACGAACATGGAGAATGCTACGTAACCGACGACGGGGCTGAAACGGACCTCGACCTCGGCCACTACGAGCGGTTCCTGAACCGACCCACGTCGCAGGCCAACAACATCACCACCGGCCGGATCTACAACAACGTGATCACCCGCGAACGCCGGGGCGATTTTCTGGGCAAGACCGTGCAGGTCGTTCCCCACATCACCGACGAAATCAAGCGCAACATCCGGTTGCTGGGCGACACGGGCGAGTACGACATCATCATCACCGAAATTGGCGGCTGCGTGGGCGATATTGAGTCGCTACCGTTCGTGGAGGCCGTTCGCCAGCTGAAGTTCGAGCTGGGTGAGCACGATACGCTCGTTATTCACCTGACGCTGGTGCCGTATCTGCAGTCGGCGGGCGAGCTAAAGACCAAACCGACCCAGCATTCGGTCCGGATGCTGCTCGAGAATGGGGTTCAGCCTGACATCATCGTCTGCCGTACGGAGCACCCGCTGCCGCAGGACATCCGGCGGAAGATTGCGCTCTTCTGTAACGTACAGGTCAATTCGGTCATTGAAGCCATCGACGCCGAGACGATTTACGACGTCCCCCTGCTGATGCAGAAAGAACGGCTCGACCAGCGGGCGCTCTACATGCTCGATCTGTATAACGACAAAGATGCGGATCTGGATGCCTGGAAGAGTTTTCTGGGGCGGCTCAAGAACCCCGGCGACGAAGTTCGGATCGGTCTGGTGGGGAAGTACATCGAGCTGAAAGACGCCTATAAATCAATCGCCGAATCCTTCATTCATGCCGGTGCGCAGAACGAATGCAAGGTAAAGCTGGAGTGGATTCAGTCAGAAACCCTGGTCGATGAACACCACTGCGCCGACGCGCTGCGCGAGCTGGATGCGGTGCTGGTAGCCCCCGGCTTTGGCGAGCGCGGTATCGAAGGCAAGATCAATGCCGTTCGTTACGTACGGGAAAACGGGATTCCGTTCCTGGGTATATGCCTGGGTATGCAGATGGCCGTTATCGAGTATGCCCGCAACGTAATGGGTTTGGAAGACGCGCATTCTACGGAGATGGAGCCGCATACGGCCACCCCGGTTATCAGCATGATGGCCGAGCAGAAAGAAATTACCGACAAAGGCGGTACCATGCGGCTGGGGGCTTACACCTGTAAGCTCAAGCGCGATTCGCTGGCCCACCAGATTTACGGAAAAACCCAGATCAGCGAACGGCATCGGCATCGGTACGAGTTCAACAACGATTATCTGGATCAGTTTGAACGGGCCGGGCTGCGGCCAACGGGTATCAACCCGGATACGGGGCTGGTCGAAATTGTTGAACTGGCCAGTCATCCGTGGTTCGTTGGGGTTCAGTTTCACCCCGAGTTAAAAAGTACGGTCATGAATCCGCACCCGCTGTTTGTCCATTTTGTACGGGCCGCCCTGACCTACAGTCAGCAAAAACGTACCGCTGGTACGGCCGATTCTACCGCTGCTGAATCGAGGGCTGTAGAAACCGTCGACGCGGTTGATTAAGCGGGTAGATTGGCGTATTTTTGCGCAAAATAGTTTTTGGTTTGTGGTTTACAGTTGATCGATCAGTCCGGTATGCCGGGCGGGTAGTTTTCGACTGTAAACCGCAATCCGAAAGCGGAAAACTTCTAAAATGGATCGCAATCAACTTATTGGTATCGTTCTGATAATGGCCATGCTGGTCGGTTATCAGCTGCTGGTGCCAAAACCCGCACCCGATGCGGCTCAGTCCGGCAAAAAACCGGCTCAGACAACACAAACCACCCCGCCTACCACTGCCTCCGGCACCTCATCAACGGCCGCATCCACGGCCCGCCCTTCGCTTGACTCCGCCACGGCCCGCGCCCGTTTCGGCGATTTCGCCACCGTAGCCACGGGAGAAACCCGCGATGTCGTTGTGGAGAATAAAGACATGAAAGTTACCTTCAGCACGGTTGGTGGCCGGGTGAAGGAGGTAATACTGAAAAACTACAAGACCTTTGATCAGAAACCGCTGGTCCTGGTCGACGGCCGTAACAGCCAGACGCGGCTCGAACTGCCTACCAACCGCGGACCGGTAGACCTGCACCGTCTGTATTTCAAGACGTCGACCCAGAATAGCAGCGTTGGCGGTCAGGCTCAGACCATCCGTTTCACGGCCGAGGTGGCTCCGGGCCAATCCGTTGAACAGGTATATACCGTGCCGGCCGAAGGCTACGTAATCTCGTATGACCTGAAACTGAATGGGCTGGGCAATTCGGTAACCAACGATAACATCCGGTTTTACTGGCAGGACCGGATGCAGCAGTACGAAAACGATCTGGCTAACAACGTCCAGTCGGCCACGATCAACTACCTGACGGCGGACGAAAGCTTCGAGAAGCTGGCAGAAGGCACCAGTAATCAGGACGTAACGGCCGATCAGCCCGTTCAGTGGTTTACGATCAAGCACAAGTACTTCCTGGCTGGTTTTGTGGCCCGCAACGCGCCCATGCCTAAAGCCAGTTTCCAGACGCTCGTCAATCCTGACGATAAGAGCGTGGTGAAAACGGCGGTGGCTGACGTAACCCTACCCATGGCCGATGTAAAAGCCGGTAAAGGGCAATACTCATTCTACTACGGTCCCAACGATTTCCAGCTGCTGGGTACGGTAGCCCCCGAATTCGACCAGAACGTCTATCTGGGGTACTCCGTGCTGAAGCCCATCAACAAGTATTTCTTCGTGCCGGTATTCAACCTGCTGGAGAAATTTATTTCCAACTACGGCTTGCTGATTATTGCCCTGGTGGTGTTTGTAAAACTCATTCTAACACCGTTAACCTACCGTTCATACGTCAGTATGGCCAAAATGCGGGTGCTGGCGCCCGAGATCGAGGCCATCAAGGAACGGGTGGGTGACGATATGGCCAAACAGCAATCCGAGCAGATGAAGCTGTACCAAGAGGTGGGTGTCAGCCCGCTGAGCGGGTGTGTACCGGTGCTGGCTACGATGCCAATTCTGTTTGCGTTGTTCATGCTGTTTCCGAACCTGATCGAACTGCGTCAGAAGCCGTTTCTATGGGCGGGTGACCTCTCTACCTACGACGCATTCGTTACGTTCCCGGCCATTCCGTTTATCGGCAGTCACCTGAGTCTGTTCACGGTGCTGATGACAGCCTCATCGATCGCCTACGCCTACTACAACAACCAGACAACGCCTACCCAGCCGGGCCCGGTAAACATGAAGGCGCTTAGCTACGTGTTCCCGCTGATGTTCATGTTTGTGCTGAATTCGTATCCGGCGGGTCTGACGTTCTACTATTTTGTATCGAACGTAGTGACCATTGCCCAGCAGCAGCTCATTCGTCGGTTTGTTGACGAAACGAAAATCAAGGCGGTGCTGGACGACAACCGGAAGAAGAATGCCGCTGGGCAGGGCAAGAAACCGGGCGGTTTCCAGGCGCTGCTTCAGAAACAGCTGGCCGCTGCCGAAGAGGCCCGGAAACAGGCTGAAGAGGCTCAGCGCAAAGCAAAACAGAAAAAGTAAACGTCGAGATCGGCAGAATACGGTCGGATGATTTTGGCGTAAGCCCCTTCATTCGACCGTATTCCGTTGATAGCTGCCACGACTATGAACCCAAAACTCCGTTGGCTTATACTAGGGCTGATTGGCCTGATCGGGCTGCTTCCCGGCTGGACGGCCATGGCGCAGGTGCCTGCCGACTTGCAGAAGCGCTACAAAGCGGCCGTTAGCCAACTACAGCGGAGCGAGTACAACCAGGCTAAATCGGAGCTGAGCGCGATCATACAGCGGGGAGGCCCCCTGGCGCCCTATGCTCATTACTACTGGTCGATAGCCGCGTTTCGACAGCGCGACTTCAGCCAAAGCCGGCTGATGCTGAAGCAACTCACGAGCCGCTTTCCTGATTGGCGCAAGATCGATGACGCCCAGTATCTGCTGGCCGCTATCGCTATGGAAACTGGTCAGTATGAAGAAGGGCTGACCAACCTGCAGCGGATTGGTGATCCCGGTCTGCGGGCCGATGCCAGTAAACTGGAACAGTATTTTCTGAGTCGGATAACCGACCTGAACCGATTAAAGCAGATGCATCGGGAGTTTCCGGAAAACAGGGCCATTGCCCTAAACCTGATTGACCTGATCCAGCGAACCTCTACCGATAAAGACGATCTGGAGTTGTCGGACCGGCTGACAAACCGCTTTGGTCTACCGGCAACCACGTCCGCCCAGCCCGCAGCGCCTGTTGCCAACCGACCAGCCTCGTCGGCTACGCCCCCCGCCACGACCCGTCCGACGCGGCCCAAAGGCTATTATAACGTAGCCGTAATGCTGCCTTTCCGACTCGATGAGTTCGATGCGGGCAAGCGACTACGCTCCAATCAGTACGTTTTCGATCTGTACAATGGCATCAAGCTGGCGAAGGAGAAACTGCAGGAAGAAGGCATAACGGTTAATCTCTTTGCCTACGATATTGAGAACGACGCCAACAAAACGCTAGAACTGGTGAACAGTCCGGCCTTCTCCCAAACGGATCTGATCGTTGGCCCTCTCTATGCCGAGCCGAACCGGATTGCATCAGCTTACGCCAATCAGAACAACATCGTACTGCTCAATCCCATTGCGACCAGTAGTGAGTTGATTGCCAACCAGCCTATGTCATTTCTAGTGCAGCCGTCGCTGGCGCGCCAGGCCCAGCAGGTGGCCGACTTCATCCGTCAGCCCGGCCGGCCGGCTACTGAAACGGGGACCCGCCGGGTGGCCATCTATTTCGGTTCTGCCCGAAAAGATTCGTTGCTGGCAGCTTCGTACCGGGATGAACTGAAACGGCAGAACTATCAGGTGGTCGATTTTCAACGGGTAGCTGGTTCGGCGCAGACAATGGCCAGCCTGATGCTGTCGGCCAATGCGTCGGTGTCGGCCCGCCCCTCGTCCAGCTCGGTCAGCACACCTGCCAGTCTGCCGACTGTATCGCTGAATCACGTGTTTTTGGCCAGCAGCAACGATGAAGATGGGCCGAAGCTGCTTGATGCGCTATCCCGCCGACGGGTATCCGGCTCTCTAATTGCCACATCTGCAGCATTCGATTATTACCGCAACACCCTCTCTACCTTTACCCGCCGGAGCCTGTACCTGCTGTATCCAGATTTTATCGATACCAGCCGCGACATCGTGACCAATTTCGGCGCCGACTATCTGGCCAGCCGGAATACCATTCCCTCAGTATTTGCCAGCCAGGGGTATGACATGATGTTATTTTTTGGGCGTCACCTAGCCCGCAATGGCGGGCAGATCCGGAACCGGTCTGCCCTGCGCTCGGATACGGATGATTATCTGCTATCGGGTTTCGATTATAGCAGAAGCAATGACAATCAGATCGTTCCGATCGTGCGGTACGAGGGCGGGCGGTTCGTGAAAATTAATTAGTAGCAGCCTCCGCTCAGGATACGCCTGAGCGGCTGGCCGGCTACCCGCGTTTACCTAGCTAGTGATATGACAACGAGTCAACAACTGTTCGAGAAAGCTAAAGAATTGATACCTGGTGGGGTAAACTCGCCCGTTCGCGCGTTTCGGGCGGTGGGCGGAAGTCCCCTCTTCATTAAGTCGGCTAAAGGCCCTTACATCTATGATGAGGACGGTCGGTCGTACATCGAGCTGATCAACTCCTGGGGACCTATGATACTTGGCCACGCGTTTGAGCCCGTCGAACAGGCCGTTCGTGATGCCATACAACACTCATTCTCGTTTGGGGCACCTACCCGGAAAGAGGTAGAAATGGCCGAACTGATCATCAGTATGGTTCCGTCGGTCGAGAAAGTAAGAATGGTCAACTCCGGAACGGAAGCGACCATGGCTGCCATTCGGGTGGCGCGTGGTTTTACCGGCCGCGACAAGATCATCAAGTTTGAAGGCTGTTACCACGGCCACGGCGACTCGTTTCTGATCGCTGCCGGCAGTGGCGCCATGACCATGGGCGTGCCTGATTCGCCGGGGGTGACCAAAGCCACAGCCGCCGACACGCTGACCGCTCCTTATAATGATCTGGCCGCTGTTGAGGTCCTGCTGGAGAATAACCACAACCAGGTAGCGGCCCTGATTCTGGAGCCCGTGGTCGGCAATATGGGTTGTGTGCTGCCCGAACCCGGGTTTCTGGAAGGTATCCGCTCGCTTTGCGACAAGCACGGGGTCGTGCTGATTTTCGATGAGGTGATGACGGGATTCCGGCTCGCCAGGGGCGGAGCCCAGGAGCGATTTGGTATAACCCCTGACCTGACAACGATGGGTAAAATCATTGGGGGGGGGATGCCGGTAGGCGCCTACGGAGGCCGACGGGACATCATGGATATGGTATCGCCCGCCGGACCGGTCTACCAGGCCGGTACCCTATCCGGCAACCCGATTGCCATGTCGGCCGGGTTGGCCATGCTGCGTCATCTGAACGACAACCCGGGGGTCTATTCGCGGCTGGAGGAGATCGGTACCAAACTCCATACCGGTTTCAGCAACAGCCTGGCCAAGCTCGGGTTGCCGTTTACCATCAACCAGATCGGCTCCATGTTCACCCTGTTTATGACTGAGCGGTCGGTGTCTAACTTCGCCGATGCCAAAACGTGTGACCTGCCGCTGTTTGGCCGGTATTTTCACGCTATGCTCGAACGGGGAGTTTATCTGGCCCCATCGCAGTTCGAAAGCCTGTTTGTGTCGGTGGCGCTGACCGACGAGCTGATCGATCAGGTGATCCAGGCCAACGAAGAAAGTCTGACCGTCGCCCTGACGAACGCTTAATGGGGGACTGAGTGGCCCCCAACCGGTGGGTCACTCAGCCGCGCACCAGCCTGAACCGACATGTATTTTTCCGTTATCATCCCCATCTTCAACCGCCCCGATGAGTTGCGGGAGCTGCTAGAAAGCTTAACGAAGCAGACATATACCCACTTTGAGGTGCTGGTCATTGAAGACGGTTCGGTATCCAAAGCCGATGGGGTGGTAGCCGATTTTGCCGACCGGCTGAACGTGCGGTATTACTCTAAACCAAATTCCGGGCAGGGCTTTACCCGAAACTACGGGTTTGAGCGGGCCACCGGAGACTATTTCATTATATTCGATTCCGATGCGCTGATTCCTCCCCATTATTTCTCGGTGGTGAATGAGCGTTTACAGGCCGGCCAGACCCAGCCGGGACGGCCTTCACTGGATGCCTACGGTGGTCCGGATGCGGCTCACCCGGATTTCACCCCGATCCAGAAGGCGATCAGTTACTCGATGACCTCCCCGTTTACCACCGGAGGCATCCGGGGAAGCAAAAAAAATCTGGGAGGTACCTTTCACCCCCGCAGTTTCAACATGGGTCTGTCGCGGCAGGTCTGGGAGAAGACCGGGGGGTATCGCCTGAGCCGGATGGGGGAGGACATCGAATTCGCCATTCGGATCATTGAATCGGGCTTCACGACCGGTCTGATCCCTGAGGCATTTATTTATCACAAACGGCGTACGAGTTTCGGACAGTTTTTTCGGCAACTTCGGTTTTTTGGCCGCGCCCGGATCAATATCTCCCGCTATTACCCGGCCGAGCTGAAGCTGGTTCACACGTTTCCGGCTTTGTTTACCCTGTTTCTGGCGTCAATACCAGTATGGGCCCTGATCAGCCCGGTCCCGTTCGGGCTGGCGGTTGGGGTGCTGGTACTGTTCTCCCTGCTTGTTTTCATAGACGGGACCCGGCAGCAGAAAAGCATCCAGGTAGGCGCCTTGAGTGTTCTGGCGGCTTTTGTCCAGTTGACCGGTTATGGCATCGGGTTCCTGAGCGAAGGCTGGAAGCGACTTCGGGAACCCAGAGAATTCAGGGAGACCGGCGCATCGATCGACTACCCATCCTAAGATGTTAAGCCAATGTTAACAAAATAAACGGCTCTCCGTTGTAGATTTACCCCTCCGATAGAGACGTATATACATGGCTAAAATCCCCCCACCACCGGGTCGTCGGTTAGTCAACCGGATGACCACCCGAACCAAATGGTTACTGCTGGCTCCTATTAGTCTGGCGTTGATCGGGGCCGGGCTGTGTGTGGTCAGCGAAGCCGGTTATGCCAAACATACCGGTGCGCCCTTCAGACAGTGGTTTCTGTGGGGCGCCTATGGGCTTATCCTAGTCAACGGTGGGTTGTCGTTGTTTGGGCAGGCGGTCCGCTTTCGGGTGCAGCTCGACTATCGCCGGTTTGTGCGCCGTGAACTGAAAAAGCGGGATCAGCGGGGGGGGAGCAAAAAACGAAAAACCTCATCCGGTCGGGATGAGGTCTGATTCCGTACTGCGAAAAGAACCTTAGGCTTTCTTCTCAGCAAACGATGCCTTGATGGCTTCGATGTCAACGTTCTTGATCGTTGGCTTACGCAGCAGTTGTTTGATGGCGTTGGTTTTGTTATTGGCAATAGCCCGGTTCTTCCGGCCTTTGCGCTTCAGTTCTGTAATTGCCATGACGGTATACCTGTATTTTTTAGTCAGTTCCTGAATTCAGACCGCAAAAGTAAGGAATTTTACGACAGCAAAACAGGTTTCGGCTGTATTTATTGGCCTGTTTGGCAAGTAATACCCGGTATGGCTTATCATGCCGTATCGCCATCGGCCAGCTTGTTTCCACGCATCTCCTCCAGGTATTCAATAGATGTACCTTTTGTCAGCCTGGTCCGGTGGCCGAAAATACGCCGGGGGCGCGTATAGACATGACCGGAGCGGGTGATGGTTATGGCCGACCAGGATAGACTGGTTGGAACGGCTGTTGTACCTTTGCGGTATGAAACCATCCCTCGTTAAAGGAACACGTGACTTTGGGCCGGAGCAGATGAGCAAACGGCTGTTTATATTCGATACAATCCGGGCAACCTTCAAGCGGTTTGGATTTCTGCCGCTCGAAACGCCCGCCATGGAAAACCTGTCTACGCTCACCGGCAAATACGGCGATGAAGGTGACCAACTCTTATTCAAGATTCTGAACTCAGGCGATTTTGCGGCCGGCCTGACCGCTGACGGAGCCGATCAGCTGCCCCTCCATTCAAAAGCCCTGTTACCCCGAATAGCCGAAAAAGGCCTGCGGTACGATCTGACCGTTCCCTTTGCCCGTTACGTGGTCATGAACCGGCACGCGCTGGCCCTCCCGTTTAAGCGGTACCAAATGCAGCCGGTTTGGCGCGCCGATCGTCCCCAGAAAGGCCGGTACCGGGAGTTTTACCAGTGCGATGCCGATGTGGTCGGTACCGATTCGCTGCTGTGCGAAGCCGAAATTGTGCTGATGGTGCACGAAGTGATGCGTAACCTCGGCATCGAGCAGTTTGCCTTGAAAGTCAACAACCGGAAAATTCTGACCGGAATTGCCGAGATGATCGGTATGCCGGGGCAGGAGGGAGCGCTGGCCGTCGCGATCGATAAGCTGGATAAGATCGGTCAGGAGAAGGTGCTGGACGAACTTCGTGGACGGGGCTTTTCGGAGGAGTCCCTGACTGCACTCATGCCCATCTTTTCGGTGGAGGGGAGCACGGACGCGGTGCTGGCCAGGCTGAAAGAATGGCTTGCCTCGTCCGAAACCGCGCAGCGGGGCATTGCCGAGTTACAGGAAACGCTGCAACTGGTCAGTCAGTATGGTCTCGACCAGTCGAAAACCGAACTCGACGTCACCCTGGCGCGTGGCCTATCCTACTATACCGGGGCTATTTTTGAAGTTAAAGCGCTGGGCGTTTCGATTGGCAGCATCAGCGGAGGGGGACGGTACGATAACCTGACCAGCGCATTCGGCACCTCGGAACGGCTGTCGGGGGTGGGTATCTCCTTTGGCGTCGATCGGATCTACGATGTCATGGAAGAGCTTAGCCTGTTCCCGGCCGATGCGGGGCAGGGTACGGCCGTGCTGCTGGTTCCGTTCGACGCCGATGGCCGCGCTGTAGCCTTACCGCTATTAAATCAACTTCGGCAAGCCGACACGTCGGCCGAGATGTACCCCGATCTGGCCAAGGTTAAGAAGATGCTCGATTACGCCAACGCCAAGCGGATTCCGCTGGTCGTTCTGATCGGCTCAGAAGAAGTGCAGACGGGGCAGCTTACGCTAAAAAACATGCTGACCGGCGTCCAGGAGAAACTGACCGCCGATGAGCTGATTGCGTTCGTAACCAGGAGCTAAGCTGGATAGACAGAATCTCCCTGGTAAACGGCAGCCTGAACGGGCTCGTTCAGGAGGGGAAGCAGGACGGTGAAATAGCCGTCTCTATCCTGAACGATAATATCGGTCTGGGTCAGCATCCGGTATTTAGCCGCGATATTGGTCAGGCCGATGCCCGTGCTGCTGACCCATCGGTTTTTGCGTTGCAGGTTGTTCCGGACCCGAAGCTGCCCCGCGTCCGTGGTGCTGATCTCAATGAACAGGGGCTGGTCGGGCAGAACGATGTTATGCTTTACGGCATTTTCGACCAGTAGCTGTAAGGTGAGCGGGGGGAGTGAACTGGACAGGTACGGATCGGCTACGGCTATACGTACGTCGATGCCTGTGCCATGGCGCGTCCTGAGCAGGTTCGTATACGACTCGATAAACGTTAGCTCGGTGCCGAGGGTAATCAGCTCTCGGTCGTTGGCCTGTAGCAGATACCGGTAGATGGAAGATAATTCGTCGACAAACCGGCTGGCCTGAGCGGGTGACTCGTCAATCAATACCGACAGGGTATTGAGAGAATTAAACAGAAAATGGGGGTTGACCTGGCTTTTGAGTGAGTTGAAGCGGCTTTGCCACTGGGATTTAATCAGGTCTTCTTTCTCAATACAGGTTTCCCGCCATTGGCGAACAACATACAGGCCTTCGTAGATACTGAAATACACGACATGGTAAAAGAGCTGGATCCCCAGCGACGTGGTGTAGTCCACCAGACCGAGCCAGAGCGTGGTGCGGGAGCCCAGCAGCAGGTGGACACCAAACCGAAAAAAAACGGCCGCGTTAACCAGTATGGGAGCTATCAACAGCAGCATAATCAGCCTTTGCCGGGTCTGTTCCAGCCCTGGAAACTCCTGTTGCATCCGTAAAACGACCCAACGGCTGATCTGCCAGAACAGGTAACCCGCTGCCAGACCTACCAGCGTAGCGTGGAGGAGCAACGATGAAGAGGCTTCCAGCCAAAAAGAAAGCCTAAAAAAGACAGTGCCAAATAAAAATAACAGCGCAGGGCCTAACCAACGGAGGTAGGCGTCATGAATGCGTATCATACCAGAGAGTCTCCGGAAATGAGTTCAGGATTAGGTATAAAAAAGAGTAGTTGGCTCAGCGTCAGCTTGTATTGCGGCTAAAGGTACTAATATGTCTACAATTCTACTAGTGTAAAAACTGAAGAAGTATACCAACGGTTAACCTACTGTGTCAACGGTAAAAAAAAGCCGTATGGTTTCGAAACCATACGGCTTTTTACTTGTATTTATGGCGGTTACGCCTGAGTAGGCAGCGCCAGCTCATGAACCTGTTTGTGCCAGCCGGCTACTGGCAAACCTGCTACCTCGCCCAGTACAATGACGGCCGGATTGCCGATTCCTTCCGTTTGTACCTGCTCCTGAATGGTCGATACCCGACCCGCTACCATCCGTTCATCAGGGGTCGTGCCATTCTGGATGATGACGACCGGTAGTTCCGCTTTGCCGATTGACTCGTACAGCGCTACTATTTTGGCAAGCTGGTGCATACCCATCAGTACGATTACGGTAGCCGACGACTGGGCCGCCAGCTGCATATCGCGGGAAAGCTGGCCATCTTTTGTAGTGCCGGTAACAACCCAGAAGCTTTCCGATACGCCCCGGTTCGTCAGCGGTACCCCGGCCGAGGCTGGAACTGAATAACTACTCGAGATGCCGGGCACGATGGCGACGTCAAGCCCGTGCTGGCTGGCGTAATCGGCTTCTTCATAACCCCGCCCAAACACGAATGGATCTCCGCCTTTCAGTCGGACAACATGCCCATACTGGCGGGCATAATGAACGATCAGCGGATTGATGTCTTCCTGCATACAACTGTAGGCCCCTTTCCGCTTGCCTACGTATACCTTGAGGGCAGCCGGTTTGCAGTAGTCGAGCAACTCCGGAGCAACCAGCGCATCGTACATGACTACGTCGGCCGCCTGTAGGGCCTTGATGGCTTTCAGGGTAATCAGATCGGGATCGCCGGGACCCGCGCCAACCAGGGTAAGTTTCATATCAATAAGGGACAAGTCGTGTAAAGAATCGACTGATGAAGCGGGCTCATCCCCCTGCTTCTTCGCGCGCACGTTGATTTAGCTGTCTTTAGCCTGAACCAGTTCCTGAAGTTCGGGCATTCCTTCCCGCTCAATCTGGACGTCGCGGTAGGCTTGTACCGCCTTCAGGAAGATGTCGGCATCCGTCATAAACTGGGTGGCAAAGGCCTCGGAAGGCTCCTGCTTGTTAATGCTGAACACCCGACTTTTGAAATCGCCTTCGGCTGGGTGAAAGCCAGGTTCACCCGCAAACGTTTTGTCGAAGTCGCTGACAATACCGTGCTGGGTATTCGTGGGGATATCCCGGCTCATCAAGGCTGCTTTGGCACCGGTGATGAACACGTTATAAGCATGATATACGGCGTCGGCCCATCGGCTGTCGTGGTACGCTTCCCGAGCCCATTCCATTTTTTCAGCCGCTTCGGTCAGCGTGGTAGCAACCAGGTCAATAAGCACACTGGCACACTCGCCTACGCCAACTTCGGTAACGTACTGTTCCGTATGGTCCCAGTCAATGTAATCGGTATCGACCAGGGTTTTCAGATCGGCCAGGGGCTTGAGCAACTGATAAAAATAGTTTTTACCCTGACGCGCGTAATAATCGCTATAGTACTCGCCGTCGAAACCATTGGCTTCATAGTCGCGCAGAAGCAGCCGGAGGGAGTCAGGTCCGCGTTTGGAAGGAATCTTGATGACTTTATCCCCAATCAGTCCTTCGCCCTTGCCGTTGAAGCCACCACCCAGCAATACCTGCAGGGCTGGCAACACGTACGCTCCATTTTTCAGCGATGAGCCGTGGTACCCGATATTGGCGACCGAGTGCTGTCCACAGCCGTTCATACAGCCCGAAATCTTGATCTTGATATCGTCATTGAAGACCAGATCCGGGAATTCGTCGTGCATCATCTGCTCCAGAGCGCGGGTAATGCCGTAGCTGCTCGAGATGGCCAGGTTACAGGTGTCGGTGCCGGGGCAGGTCGTAATATCGGCCGTGGTGTCAAAACCGGGCGTGGCCAGTCCCAGCGTGCTAAGGGCCGTGAACACCGCGGGCAGGTCGGTGGGGCGGATATACCGAAGCAGATACCCCTGGTTTACAGTAACCCGAATGTCATCGGCTGCATACTGCCTGACCACACTGGCCAGCGCACGGGCCGTGTCTGAATTCATATCCCCCAGCAGTACCCGGAGCTGTACGGCATACCAGCCAGCCTGCTTCTGTTCAAAGACGTTGGTCTTGAACCAGGTGGCATAGGCCGGATTAGAAGCAAGTATCGCTTCGTGTGCCGACAAATCAGGAGCGGGGAGGTCCTCGGGTAGTACGGGTGACTGCTCAGTGGCATCAATGGTGTAGACCTTGTTGCGGAGGGCTGGTGTTTCTTCATCCACCCGCCGAAGCAGCTCGTCCAGGCCAATGTCGTTGAGGAGGTACTTCATACGGGCTTTGTGGCGTTTGACACGCTCTCCATACCGGTCGAATACCCGGATAACCCCTTCGATGAAGGGAATGGTCCGGTCCTCTTCCAGGAACTCATAGGCGGTCTGAGCCGGAAAGGGCTGAGCCCCCAGGCCACCGCCCAGCATCACTTTAAACCCTCGTTTGCCGTCCTGAAGGCGGGGAATGAGTCCCACATCATGCATGTAGCCGTAAGCCGAATCCTTTTCACTCGACGACAGGGATATCTTAAACTTACGACCCATATCCTGACAGATCGGATTCCGCAGAAAGTAGTCGAAAATAGCGTAGGCGTAGGGAGTTATGTCGAACGGCTCGTCGGGGTCGATGCCGGCGCGGGCCGACCCGGTCACGTTGCGTACCGTATTGCCACAGGCTTCTTTCAGGGTAATACTAGCGTCTTCGAGGTCGGCCCACAGCTGGGGCGAGTCGGCCAGTTTGACGAAGTGGAGCTGGATATCCTGACGGGTTGTAGCGTGCAGATTACCGGTCGCATACTGATCCGACAGATCAGCGATCCGAACCAGCTGATTAGCGGTAATGCGGCCATGGGGCAGTTTGATCCGGATCATCTGCACGCCGGGCTGACGCTGACCGTATACGCCCCGCGTCAGTCGAAACTTCCGGAAGGCTTCGTCGGCAATATCCCCCGATTGGAACGAACGGATTCTCCGGTCCAGATCGAGTATGTCGCGCCGGGCGGCAGAACTAACGTTGTCGGTGAGCTGAATAGACATAAGGTATATTGTCTATAGAATTAAAAGACTATTTAAGTAAAACGAAACGCCGGTGATCATCGGCGTGTGTCGGGTGAATGGGATCTACAATACTAAATAAAATAGGGAAGGGTATGGTTCAGAATTCGCCCAACTATTGGTTATGGTCTATAAAAACAGGTTATCAGTGTCGTGATACCGTCGCGTCGCTGTACAGGTAGATATGAGAAGACTACCTGTGTCCGCTCACAGAGAGGGCGGGGCAATCGACCCGGGCCGAGTGGCTGATCGTCAGGTTAAAACACCTCATTCCGTTCGCCGGTAGCCTGCCAGTCGGTGTCCATGTCGGCAAAACGTTGAGTCACCCGATTCAGAAAGTCCGTATCCAGCATCTGAAGCACATCGGCACTGTCGGCAACGTCCATTTCGCTTACCTTGTATGTTTGTTCATAAGGTCCTGCCTCTATTTTGAGGATATATTTGCCATTCCAGGCGTAGAGGCCTATTCGAAACTGCGGGTGGGGAATGTCCTGAACGAAACGCATGTTGAGGGCTAATAAGCGTACTGTTTACGTAACATCAACCAATGACGACGCAAATCAGTTTACCAACCGATTCATCAATTCAAGAGGGGCAGACGGCAAAAGAACAGACAGGACGCCCGGCCCGGCTGCAATATGCACGATATACACTGTTCCTGTTGCTGCTCGTACTAGCTGTCGGTTCGGGCTGCTCGGACAGTAACGCCGACGAAGCGGCTCAGTTTTTTCTGCGTGGAAACCTGCAACTCCAGAAGCGCGAATACCGGGAAGCCATACGCTATTATACAGAAGCGCTCGACAAAAAGCCCGATTTTGCCGATGCGTACAACAATAGAGGCCTGGCGAAATATCGGAACGGCGATCGGGAAGGGGCCCTGGCCGATTACAACCGCGCCATTGATACCGACCCTGACTTCGGCGCTACCTACCTGAACCGGGCTGAGGTGCGGCTCGAAACCGGTGATGCCGCCGGGAGCCTGGCCGATCTGCAACGGATCGAGCGGGAATACAAAGACTCTTCGTTTTACCAGGTCCGACTCGCCGATAGTTACGTTCGACTCAACAAACCGGCTCCCGCCCAGGCTGCTTACGACCGGGCCGTACAACTCGATCCAAAAAATGCGGAAGCCCTCACCAATCGGGGTGCCCTGCTGTACAGCCAGAAAGCCTATGAACAGGCCGAATCGGATATTCGTCAGGCGCTGCTGCTCAACCCTAAGCAGGATGCCGCTCTGAACAACCTGAGTCTGCTGCTGGCCAGGGCTGAGAACTATACCGATGCGCTGACGTACGTGGATCGGGCGCTGCTGGTGCAGCCTGACCAGCCCTATTACCTGAACAATAAAGCCTATCTGTTGCTGATGCTGAACCGGAGTGAGGAGGCCCTGCCGCTCGTGCAGGAATCGCTGCGGCTGGATCCCGATAATGCCTGGGCTCACCGAACCACTGGTATTTACTACCTGAACCGGCAGGAAGGCGTAAAAGCACTGGCGTCTTTTCGGCAGGCCGAGCGACTGGATGCATCGGTTGATGACCTGTATTATTACCTCGGTCAGGCCGAGCAGGCGAGTGGTAACCGGCAAGCGGCCTGCGAAGCGTGGCAACGGGGCGAATCGGCCGGGGATCTGCGGGCGGGTGCGGAACGTAGAAAACAATGTATTTGATCTTTTTCAGTACCAATTGGCTGGTCCTCAAACGGCTATGTAAAAACATGGGCTCATCCCATAAAACTAGCTGCGTACAGCGTTTTCTGTGCTGTGTTTGTCTTGAAATAGAATTGTATTTGATCTGGAATAGGAGAGGGGCCGTCGAGGGGTTGGTCAGCTGTTTCGCATCGGGTTCATATGGGGCTTTTACCGTCGTTTTTGGCCGTTTTGCCGGTATTGTTTCCTTTTGATGCGAAAAATTTGTATATTTGTCTATACAGCGGCTCATGCGCAGGGTGTGGGCCGGAATAGTAATTTTCTGCGAAATATACTGAACACATGGCGGAAGAAAATCCCGACCTCGAATCACCCAGTAACATCATTCCCATTAACATTGAGGACGAAATGCGTGGTGCCTACATCGACTATTCGATGTCGGTTATCATTTCGCGTGCTCTGCCCGACGTTCGTGACGGTCTGAAACCGGTGCATCGCCGGGTTCTGTTTGGTATGGCGGAACTGGGAGTCAATTACAACAAGCCACACAAGAAATCGGCCCGTATCGTTGGAGAGGTACTTGGTAAATACCATCCGCATGGTGACTCGTCGGTTTATGATACCATGGTCCGGATGGCCCAGGACTGGTCGCTGCGGTATCCGCTCGTCGACGGTCAGGGAAACTTCGGTTCCATCGACGGCGATTCGCCGGCCGCCATGCGGTATACGGAGGCCCGGCTGAAGCGAATTGCCGACGAGATCCTGTCGGACATATACAAGGAAACGGTCGATTTTCAGCCCAACTTTGACGACTCGCTGGAAGAACCGAGCGTTATGCCCGCCAAACTCCCCAACCTGCTGTTGAACGGTTCGTCGGGGATTGCTGTCGGGATGGCCACAAACATGGCT
Organism: Spirosoma sp. 209; assembly: GCF_002006735.1. NCBI lineage: Bacteria > Pseudomonadati > Bacteroidota > Cytophagia > Cytophagales > Cytophagaceae > Spirosoma > Spirosoma sp. 209. Next base: position 53,813 of record NZ_MVEC01000018.1, read on the forward strand.
CCGCACAACCTGACCGAAGTGGTAGACGGAATCATTGCGTATCTGGACGATCAGGATATTTCGATCGAAGACCTGATGCAGCACGTGAAAGCCCCTGACTTCCCGACGGGAGCTACCATTTACGGCATGGAAGGGGTGAAGTCGGCCTATAAAACCGGGCGGGGCCGCGTAGTGATGCGGGCCAATGCAACGATTGAAGAGAATCGGGGCAAAACCCAGATCATCGTTTCCGATGTACCCTACATGGTCAATAAGGCGGTTATGCTCGAGAAAACCGCTGAGTTGATCAACGATAAAAAAATCGAAGGGATCAGCGCCTTCCGTGACGAGTCGGACCGGGATGGCCTTCGGGTGGTCTATGACCTGCGGAAAGATGCTATTCCCAACGTAGTACTCAACAACCTCTATAAGCATACGGCCCTTCAGTCGTCGTTCAGCATCAACAACGTAGCCCTCGTAAAAGGACGGCCTATGCTGCTGAACCTGAAGGACATGATGCGGTACTATGTCGAACACCGTTTCGAGGTGGTAACCCGCCGGACTCAGTACGAACTGCGTGAAGCCGAAAAACGGGCTCACATTCTGGAAGGCCTGCTGATTGCGCTCGACAACATCGACGCCGTGATTGAGCTGATCCGTTCCTCGCGTGATCCCGAAATTGCCCGTACGGGTCTGATGGAGCGTTTCTCGCTGAGCGATGTGCAGGCGAAGGCTATTCTGGAAATGCGGTTACAGCGTTTGACCGGTCTGGAGCGGGATAAGCTGCAGGCCGAGTACGACGAACTGATGCAGGAGATTGCCGGTCTGAAAGAGATTCTGGCCAGCGAAGATCGCAAGCGTCAGGTCATCAAAGAAGAGCTGCTCGATATCCGGGCTCGTTATGGGGATCCGCGTCGTACTGAAATCAACCCGCTGGGCGACGGAAACATCAGCGATCTGTCTTTGATTGCCGATGACGATATGGTCATCACCATTTCGCACGAAGGGTACATCAAACGGACGCCAACGACCGAGTACCGCTCGCAGAGCCGGGGTGGGGTGGGTGCCAAAGCCGCCGTGACCAAGGAAGAAGACTTTACCGAGCATCTCTTCACGGCCACGATGCACAATACCCTGCTGGCGTTTACCCAGAAAGGCAGACTGTACTGGTTACCGGTATACGAACTGCCCGAAGGATCGCGTACGTCGAAAGGACGGCCGCTGGCCAACTTTATCAATATCGAATCAGACGATAAGGTGCGCGCGGTAATCAACGTGACCGATCTGAAGAATGAGGACTACATCAACAATAACTACATTGTGATGTGTACGCGGCAGGGCACGATCAAAAAGACCATGCTCGAAGCGTATTCCCGGCCGCGCCAGAACGGTATTATTGCCATTACCATCGATGAGGATGATCAGCTGATCGGCGTCTGTATGACCAATGGCGATAACGACATCGTGATTGCGTCAAGTGCCGGCAAAGCGGTTCGTTTCCACGAGAGCCGGGTACGGCCCATGGGTCGTACGGCTACCGGTGTGCGCGGTATCTCGCTCGACGATGAGGATACGACTGATCACGTGGTCGGTATGGTTTGCATCGGTTCTACCGAGGCCCAGCTGTTGGTGGTTTCGGAAAAAGGTTACGGAAAGCGCTCTGAAATCGATGAGTACCGGATTACCAACCGGGGCGCCAAAGGAGTAGGAACTCTGAAGGTGACCGAGAAAGTAGGCCGGCTGGTAGCGATCCTCGATGTGGCAGATAACGACGATTTGATGATCATCAACAAATCAGGTATCGCTATTCGTACCCCAGTGTCTGACATTAGTGTGATCGGGCGGAACACCCAGGGGGTGCGGCTGATTAGCCTGCGTGACGGCGATGCCATTTCGTCTGTCACCAAAATCAAACAGGAAGATGGCGAGGAGGAACCGGCCGTACAGGTAGCGGAAGCCTCTGAATAATTGTATAATTTCCCGGTATACGTTTGTTTGAGCCGCTGGTGCTGGTTGTAATCAATCAGGACCAGCGGCTCAAACAATTCCTGCCCGTCTATGCTTATACGGATTGATTCCGTAATTTCGTTTCTGAAACAAAAACAATCCCAATTAACACATGAAATCAATCTATTTCGTGCTGATGGTTTGCTTTCTCGCTCTTGGTACGCGGGTGCAGGCTCAGCAACAAGGACAGGGCGCTGCATCGGTACTCGATCAGGCTGCTATGGATGCCGTGAAGAAGGATAAGGAAAAGAGTGATAAAGACATCACGGATGCTAAGGCCTCGGCTAAAGCATCAACCTGGATGGACCGGGCCAAAACTTACCAGAGCATAGCTGGCCAGTATATCCGGTTAGATTCTATGGCGGCAACCAAAGCTCAGGAAGCTTACACCAAGGTAGTTGAACTCGATAAGGACAAAAAAGGTGGTCCGGGTCGGCTGGCCAAGGAAGCTCAGGAGGCCATGAAGAGCCAGGCTATGTATGGCGCTTTCATGCAGCAGGGGGTAGCCAAGTTTCAGAATAAGAATTATGCTGAAGCGATGAAGTCGATGCTGATTGCCGGAGAAATCACGCCAACGGATACGCTGGCTCCGCTCTACACGGCTATTGCTGCTCAGCAGATCAAAGACAATGCTACCGCCAAAACGCAGCTGGAAAAATACATGACCGCCGGCGGTAAGGATGCTACCATTTATGGCTCGCTGGCTATGCTGTACCGCGCCGATAACGAGATTGACAAAGCACTGGCTACCCTGGATAAAGGTATTGCCATGGCACCTACCAACAAGGACCTGTCAAACGAGCGGATCAACATCATGCTGGCGACGAACCGGATCGACGAAGCTATTGAAGGCTACAAGCAACTGGTACAACGGGAGCCAAACAATGCGCAGAACATCGCTAACCTGGGTATTCTGTACGATAATGCAGCCAACGGCATGCAGACCGAAATCCGGAAACTGTCGGAAGAGACCAAAAAAGGGGGTGATATAACCAAGAAACTGGCGGCTCAGAAAGACGCACTTGACGCGATCAACGGCGAGATTACCCGGCTTACGGCTAAGGTAAAGAAAGAGCCCAAGAACGCCGATGCCAAGCGTCAGCTGGCCGACGTAACTAAGCGTCAAGCTGATACGAAAGCTGCTTTGGCGCAACTGGAAACCCAGGCTAAAGAAGAGGCTGCCAAAAGCTCAAGCACCGCCGGCAACGAAGCGAAGCTGGCCGACCTGATTAAGAAAAACGCCGATCAGCGGGCGCTGGCCAAAGAGAGCTACATGAAAGCGCTCGCCATCGATCCGGCTAACTACGACGCTAATTTCAACCTGGGCGTGGCTTATTTCAACGACGGGGTTGAAATGAAGAAAGCTGTTGACGGTATGGATATGGCTGAGTACAATAAACGTGGTAAAGAAGTTGACGGCCGTGTTTGCGGTAAATTCAAACAGGCGCTTCCATATTTCCAGAAAGCTAAAAGCGTGAAGGAAGAAGCGGATCTGGTCGAAAACCTGACCAACCTGGAGAATATCCTGAAACAGTATGAAGAGCGCAAGATCGTTTGCGTAGAAAGCAAATAAGCTGAAATAGGTAAGGGCTGGCCATAGACCAGCCCTTATTTAGAAATCATTACTTAACATAATATAAATTATACAACAAATTGAGAGACCGTAATCCACAGCCTGTCCACAAGTTATCCACGTGGAACGTTAATGTACTGCTTTACAAAGACTTAGGCTTTTTTTAGTCAAAATTGCCCTTGAAAGGCAGTAGAGGGCGTTTTTGAGTCTAAAATAAAGGGTTACTTCAAGCCGAAGCACTGGACTAATCTAAGCGGGTGTGTATTCCCGAAATGATCCATCGCTGTAAAAAATCAAAATTCGTTCTACTTTCTTCACCACAGCACCGGCCGTAGAATCGACTGAATCTGCAACCGGATCTGGGACAGAAATGTCAGGCGGTGCAGCCGCAATTTCGTGGCGCTGGGTGCGGATCGGTGCTACTGACGCCAGACGTGCTGGAGACGAATAAACCGGGCCTGAGTTACCTTGTCGGGATTCGTACCGGTTGTCGCCCGATGAAGCTGGGACGGGCTGAGGATTTAAATACCGGGATGTTGAGGTTGACTGGGCTGGAGTTGGTGCAGGTTGGTTGTCTTCCTCCATAATCCATTCATAGCCCAGCTCAGGAAAGCGACGGATTATTTTCTGAATAATATCAAAACTAGGTCTATTCCGACCCGACAGAATATGGGATATACTCGATCGCTGCACACCAATTTCGTCAGCAAAATAAGACGGGGTGAAGTTACGCTCGATCAGAATCTGTTTAATCTTGTCATTTATGTTCATATCGTTACAGGAAAGCTGATATGTTACAAACATAAATAAATTACTTATAAATGTAAAACACTTTGGTCAATTTACGCAAAAATACACTATTGTAAATAGTGTATTTTTGCGTAAATTGACCAAAGTGTAAATGATATATGTGAATTTACTGAATGAATTACAAATGGATACCACGAATCTCTCGTTCAGCTTTCACACCATTATTTATACACTGACATTATTTTCCCGGAGCGCTTCATTAAGGGATGTCTTCAGGTCAGTAGACGGCTTCCGCTGGCCGATAATCATGGCACAGGGAACGTAAAACTCCCCTGCTGGGAATCGTTTAGCAAAGCTCCCTGGAATAACTACTGAGTTAGCCGGGACAAAACCTGTATACTCAACGGGCTCGTTGCCTGTGATATCAATAATTTTAGAGGAGCCGGTGATCGTGACGCCAGCCCCCAGAACGGCTCGTTTGCCAATGTGAGCGCCTTCCACAACAATACAGCGGGAGCCGATAAAAGCGCCATCTTCTACGATGACGGGTGCTGCCTGCGGTGGCTCGAGCACACCACCGATTCCTACTCCACCACTTAGATGAACGTCTTTGCCAATCTGAGCACAGCTTCCGACAGTAGCCCAGGTATCGACCATGGTCCGCTCATCTACGTATGCACCAATATTAACGTAGGATGGCATAAGTATAACGCCGGGAGCCTGGTAAGAGCCGTAACGGGCAACTGCCGGCGGTACTACGCGAACCTGACGCTGGCTGTAGTCAGTTTTTAGAGGAATCTTGTCATGAAACGAAAAAATTCCGACTTCCTCGGGTTTCATGGACTGGCTGACAAAATAGAGTAGTATGGCTTTTTTTACCCACTCGTTGACCACCCACGCCCCTTCTTCTGTGGAAGATGGTTCGGCTACGCGGAGCTCTCCCCTATCTAATTGGGCAATTACACTACGGATGCTTACTAGTGATTCTGGTTGAGCCAGTAAAGTTCGATCAGCCCAGATTTCTTCGACTAATTGCTTCATTAATTTAAAGTAAAGGTTCACTAAACAGATTATAACTTGTTGAATATCATGACTAATTAGTTAGGTGCCGAATAATGTTCTGTGAGCTATTTATATTATAGTTTTATCTTCTATTCTCTCTTCAAATGTAATGATCAGAATCTTATATCTGAAATATATGTCTTTAATTTTTTAAAACGATCTGTGTTGCGATGAGGAATAACATACACGAGAATAGAGGCTACAATTTATCAATGCAAAGTCGATGCCATAGGTTGTTGCCGGCTTTTTTTAAATGAGAGTGGGTAGTCAGCTCCAGTACATGACTGTACGATCTCGCTTGGTTCAGAAGTGTAATAGACTTATTCAGCCTAACATAAAATGTTACTGTCGCTGTGGCAGCTTACGCGTATAAGACCGGTTCTGTTGTACGACTGAATACGCGTAAGCTGCCACAGCAGAATATAAGCATAATGAAACGATTGAAATAGTATCACTAGCCTGGAAATACGAGTATCATAGTAGCGGTGTCTTATAAAATGAATTGCGTTTAACTATTCTATAGAAAGTAGTTTTAATAGTTGTTTGGGTCGTTGCTGACAATCCAAATGCAGCAACGAGTATTTTTTCTACAAGAGTGTGGCGAAACCGAATAAAAGTGATTTCATAAAGTGATGTATTTCACTCCTATTGTTATACAGCACGGCTTAAAAACAACTTAGCAGCAATACTAAAAACAATATTAGTAAATTAGCAACAAATTGATAAAAATTAGTTATTTTTAGTATTATTATAGTATATTGCCAATATTTGTAGTAATTACACCCCTATTTGCTACAGATTATTAGTATATTAGCGCTTATTTGCTAAATTATTTACTAACAATCGTATTTTGCTAAAATTAAGATTGTGTTTTACTAATTCATGGCGTTTAGTATTCCTCTGCTCTATCTTGATTCAAACTCGGGGATTTTTTATTTAATCAGTATATTTGACCCCGAAAACTAACATCTATCAGTTCATGGAAAAAATACGCGTTGCCATTAATGGCTTTGGTAGAATCGGTCGTTTATCCTTCCGACGGTTGATCGAGAAAGATAACATTGAAGTAGTGGCCATAAATGACCTTACAGATAATGCTACACTTGCTCATCTTCTGAAATACGACTCGGTTCATGGCCGTTTTTCGGGCGACATATCGTCAGACAGCGAAAGTATAACCGTAAACGGTAAACGAATCAATGCCTACGCCGAACGTGATCCTAAAAATCTTCCCTGGAAGCAACTGGAAATTGACGTAGTTCTGGAGTCAACCGGCCGTTTTGTTGATGAGGCTGGCGCGGGCATGCACCTGCAGGCTGGTTGTAAAAAAGTAATCATCTCAGCGCCTGCTAAAGGAAATATTCCAACTGTGGTATTAGGCGTAAACGACGATACGCTTACGGGTGACGAAACCATTATTTCAAACGCTTCGTGTACGACGAACTGCCTTGCTCCGATGGCAAAGGTACTTGACGACGTATTCGGAATCGAGAAAGGTTACATGACTACGATCCACGCTTATACAGCAGACCAGAACCTGCAGGACGCTCCCCATTCTGACCTACGTCGGGCCCGGGCTGCCGCTCTGTCAATCGTGCCAACCTCGACTGGTGCTGCCAAAGCAGTTGGTCTCGTATTACCTCAGCTAAAAGGGAAACTCGATGGCAATGCCATGCGGGTACCTACGCCAGATGGTTCATTGACAGACCTGACGGTCATCCTGAAAAAAGAAGCGTCGGTTGAGGAGATCAATAATGCGCTGAAAGCTGCTTCGGAAGGCCCACTAAAAGGAATCCTTGAGTACTCAACCGATGAGATTGTATCGATCGATATCATTGGCAACCCTCACTCCTGTATTTTTGATTCAAAGTTGACGACCGTAAATGGCACACTAGCTAAGGTAGTAGGCTGGTATGACAATGAGTTTGGGTACTCTAGCCGAGTAGCGGATCTAATCGCAAAGTTGTTCTAGACTAACAATTGTAAACATTAAACCCTGCATTGTTAAACTGTAAACTGTTTAACAATGCAGGGTTTTTATTTGTAAATAGTATTGTAGATAGTATAAATGTAAATTACGATCTCCTGCATTGTAAATAGTTAATTGTAAATCCCTTGTCAAAAAACAACTGCTCATATTTTGTTTTGATATTCATATGGATTGCGTTCAGCGCTGACTGGTAGAGATCTGTTGTATATTGTAAATCGGCAAATCCGTTCTGCCCAATTACTTCCAGGCTGTACGCAAATAGCTCGGGATTATCCGTTTTAAGGTGCAGCGTTCCCTCCTGGACTAGAATAGTCTTGTATAAGTCCAGAAACCGCGGATGGGTTAACCGATGCTTTTCCTGCTTAGGCCGTGGTTGCGGGTCAGGAAATGTGATCCAGATCTCGTTAACCTCACCCGCGGAAAAGAACTCAAGCAGAAAGTTTATATCGGTGCGCAGAAAGGCCACGTTTTGTAAATTCAGCTCCAGAGCCGCTTGTGAACCACGCGCTATTCTATCGCCTTTAATATCGACACCAATAAAGTTCATGGCCGGGTAAGCCTGTGCCAGGCCAACGGTGTATTCGCCTTTCCCACAGGCCAACTCCAGAACAATCGGGTTGTTATTGTTAAAATAGCGGCTGCGCCAGTTGCCTTTGATTATTTTGTACAACGGTTTACCAACTTCAATGACGTTATGGCTTTCTGCGTTTTGCAGAAAGCGATGTTGCTTGCGACGAGTCACGGTTATAAATTGATTAATTCAGCAACGACATAATTGCTGCCTGTGATAAGAATGACATCATTGCCCTGAGCATCCTGCCGGGCAGCATCCAGTGCAACGTTTACATCTGAATACACCTCACCAAACCGGGCTACCTCTGCCGCTTCGGCCTGAAGCAATAGAGCTGGCAGGGAACGGGGAGATGATGCCTGACAAAAATAATAGACTGCCGACGAGGGCAGGGTTAGCAGTAAAGACGATGCGGCTTTATCGGCTACCACGCCCATCACAATCCGCAACGTGTCGAAAGACAGGGACGCAACGGTCTCCATCAATGCCTCCAGCCCCGGTTTGTTATGAGCCGTATCGACGTAGACACGGGGCTCGTCACTAAGCAGTTGAAACCGTCCCTTGAGTCCGGTCAGGGTAACAACCTCCCGTACCCCCCGCTGAAGCGCTTCCTTACTAACGGGCCAGATGGGTTGCAACATTTCGACCGTTGCCAGAACCGCTGCCAGGTTGTAACGCTGGTAGCCACCTGTCAGCCCCAGTTCGAACAGGCTGTCTGATTCACCAGCCTGGCTAACCAATACCTGACGGAACCCCCTAAACAGTCCCCGGTCCTGAACTCGGACCTGTTGATCCGCGAAGGTAATGGGAGCAACTTCCTGGGTGGCTTTGGCCCTGAAGACCGGTTCGGTTTCGGGATGGGTCTCGCCGATGATCACCGGAATGCCAGCCTTGATGATGCCGGCCTTTTCGGCAGCAATAGCAGGCAGGGTATCCCCCAGGATGTCCATATGGTCGAACCCGATGTTGGTAATCACCGATGCGGCCGGGGTAATAACGTTAGTAGAATCAAGCCGACCACCCAGCCCCACTTCGATCACCGCCACATCAACCTCCTGAAACGCAAAATACAGAAAGGCCAGGGCCACCGTAACCTCGAAAAAAGACGGTTCGATCGATTCAATCAGGGCTTGTTGACTGGTGACGAAATCCGCCACATCCTCTTCGTCGATGGGCTGACCGTTAATCCGAATCCGTTCGGTGAACGAGTGAAGATGGGGCGACGTATACAAACCCACCCGGTAGCCGGCGGCCTGGTACACGGCCGCCAGCATATGAGCGGTGCTCCCCTTGCCATTGGTACCACCCACGTGAATACTCTTGAATTTATGCTGTGGGTCGCCCAGAGCCGCACAAAGCCGCAGGGTATTGGTAAGACCAGGTTTAATCGCTTTGGGACCGATCCGGTGATAAACAGGGAGCCGACTGTAGAGGTAGTCGAGTGCTTCCGAATACTGCATTTACTTGGAGGTAATAATAAAGGTAATGGTACCGGTGGCTGTTGGGGGGGTGGCGCCACCTTTTGGCCGGAGTCTGAGCCGTTGTACCGCTTTCCGATACACATCAACCACCGACGGACTCACCGTGGTCTGTAGCGTACGCACGTTGATGATCTCCCCCCCGCTATCGACTTTGATCTGGAAAATAATTTTACCGGTTTCATCAGAATCGTCGTTCACGCTGGGGCGCGAAGCCAGTGACCAGCCGGATACATCGAAAGCGACACCGGACGAGGCTCCACCGGGGGTACCATAAAATTCTTTGGCGTCGATTTTACCGTTGGGATTTCCCTTGTCCCCGACTCCACTCGCGTCGTCTCCGTTGCTGTTCCCGCCGGTGCCGGATGCTTTCCCCACAGTGCCGTTGGATCCACCGCCCCCCGATGATTTTTTGAATAGAGCATCGTTATTGACGGTCTCTACCTTGCGGGCGGGCGCGGGCGGGGCCGGCCGTTCTACCGGAGCGGTGGGCCGGGGCGCTTCAGTCCGCTTCGGTTCCGGACGCTCGGGGGTTGTTACGGGGCTTTCTGCCTTGCTGGCGATGATGGGTTTTTCGGTAGCTACTTTGGCCGGTTTGACATCCTCTATTTTCGGACTTGGGGTAACCCGCGTACGCTCAACCCGGGGGGTGGTGTTGACTTTGGGGTTCGGTCGATTTTCGGATGGTTTTACGTCTACCGGATTCGGCGAGTCAGAGGGTTTATTGTAGGTCTGTATCTTTCCACTCCCGCGGGCATCGGTTCCGAAGTTCACCTCCACAAACTGGATGGGTGGCGGGTTAGGCACCGTCTGAGACAGGCTCACGAGAAACAGGATCACCAGCAACAGCACGTTGATGACCAGGGCACCGGCGAACGACTTCAGCCGGATTTCATTTTCGTTATCGTAGGTAAGGCGGCTCATACGGCACAGACTAAAATACGGTAGAATAACGCGGATTCGACCGGCTTCGTTTATTTATCAAAAAAGGACCGGGGTCTTTTTCCGCTTTTATTGGCAAAGTAACGGAAATTCAGCGATACTGCCGGGACAACTGCCCGGGCTCATTGGTTTAGACAGTATGTTTGCATACCGGCTTCCGGGCCCTTTTTTCCCATTTCTCTGTCTGTTTTTAGCCATGCCCATTCTCCAGCCCATCGTTAACATGGCGGAACTCCTCCACCAGAAAGGCATCACCGACGTCCTGGTATCGCCGGGTTCCCGATCGGCTCCCCTGACGCTGGCCGTTGTTCGACACCCGGCCCTTCGGGTACGGGTCATGGCCGATGAACGGGCCGCGGGGTTTGTGGCACTGGGCATAGCGCAGCAAACGGGCCGACCAGTGGCGGTAATCTGTACGTCGGGGAGCGCGGTGTATAATCTGGCTCCGGCGGTTGTGGAAGCATTTTTCCAACAAATACCCCTCCTGCTGCTCACCGCCGACCGCCCCCACGAATGGCTTCATCAGCAGGATGGACAAACGATCCACCAACCCGGCCTCTTCGGACATCACGTCAAGCGGAGTTATGATCTGCCCGCCGACTACACCCATGCCGACAGCCGCTGGTTCATTGAGCGGTCGGTCAACGAAGCCATTGACCTCGCCCAATTTTCGCCGGCCGGACCGGTCCATATCAACGTCCCGCTGCGCGAACCGTTCTACCCCACCGCCGGGGAGTCATTTACCGCTGGCCCCGTTCGGACCATCGATACCCTCCGGGCAGAACCAGGATTGCCCACCGACAGCTGGCACCGGTTACTGCAGGAATGGGATCGTCATGACCGGATTCTGATAGCGGTTGGCCAGCTGCCACCCAATCCGGCCCTTCGGCATATGCTGGCGAAGATCAGCGAAGAGTTCGGCGTGCCGGTCGTGGGCGAGATTATCAGTAACCTGGCCGATAATGGCCTGTTCATTACCCATACGGATACACTTCTGGCGAATCTGAACGAGTCGGTAGCGGAAACCCTGCAACCCGACCTGCTGATTACGATCGGCAACTCGTTTCTGACCCGAAACATGAAGACATTCTTTCGGCGTTACCCCGCCCGGCATCACTGGCATATCGACCCGGTGCTCGATCGGATCAACGACTCGTTCCAGAGTTTGACCACGCGCGTGCAGGCTTCCCCCCTCGCGTTCTTTGAAAAGCTGTTCGGTGATCTCGATTACCAGCGGTTTCTGCAGGGCGACGATGATGATGAGTCAACAACGTTCTTACAGACCTGGCAGGCGGCCGATCGGCGGGCGGCTCAGCTGGTTTTCCGTTCCCTTCGTCAGCCCGAGGACAGGCTAACCGACTGGCAGGCCACCCAACACGTGCTGGCGAATCTGCCCGAGGGATCTGTCCTGCACCTGGCGAATAGCATGCCCGTCCGGTACGCCAACCTGTGCGGCCTTAGCGAGCAGCAACAGATAGACGTCTGGGCCAACCGGGGCGTAAGCGGTATCGATGGTTGCCTCAGCACGGCCGTGGGGGCAGCCCTGGCTACGGACAAACTGGTTACCCTGCTGATTGGCGACGTCGCTTTTTTCTACGACCGGAACGGATTATGGTCAGCCCCCGTACCGCCCAACTTACGCATAGTCCTCCTCAACAACGACGCCGGGCATATTTTCCGGATCATCGATGGCCCCGGTCAGCAACCCGAACTGGAACCTTATTTTGAGACCCCCCATGGCTACACCGCCCGTCGCACCGCCGAAGATGCGGGGGTGACCTACCAAATCTGCCGGACGGCTACCGAACTCACCTCGCTCCTGCCCGACTTCCTTCAGCCGGGCACGCAGGCTAAGCTACTGGAAATCTCAACCGATAAGCTGGTAAACCAGCAGCAGTTCGAGGCCTACCGGGCCACCCTGCGCCAGGCTGACTAAACGGTCATGGCTAGTCGAACAGGTACCAGTCGACACCGAATGCAAAGCCCCGGCGCATCTGCAAAAAATCGGGGGCCACAAAATACCCATCTCCCTGCAGCAACCCCTGGTTGGCATGGGTCAGCTTGATGAACAGGCGGGTTCGGTTTACCCGCAGATTGGCATAGACGTCGGCCAGCAGGTACCCTTCTACCCGCTGGCGGTTCTGTAGATAAAACTGCTGGGTAACCGGCATGTACGCATCGGCGAAATAAGCCGACTTGTAATGCAGGTCGATGCCCGTCTGGATGTAGAGCACTTTGGCGTACAGAAATTCGTACTGAAGCCGCGCGTTCAGGAATACCGGGGGTGTCCGCAGAATATCGGATCGGGATTGTACCGTATAATAGGCCTGCCCTGAAGTCAGGAACTTACCGACCTGCAGCGAGTAGCCCAGCCCCGTCCGTAACACACTAAACGACCCGCTGGCCTGCCGGGCTATCCCCTCGGTATCGAAGTAGATGTAGTTACTCAGCAGCATATAATCGAGGCCCGGTTGCAGACGGAGCTTTTTGTACTGCAGATTCAGCTGTCCGTAAGCGTGGTTGTAGCCCCGGAGCCGGAAATTATTCCGCCAGAAATAAACCGGACTTTGAAACCGCTCCTGCAACAGGGTTGGCTGAACGAGCATGGCCGTGTACCCACCCGTCAGCAATCGACTCTCAAATTGCCCCTGAAGCCGGAAGCCGCCCCCGACCTGGTACTCGGCTTCTGCCGTTAGCCGGGATAAACTATCGGGGAAATAATAGCCCAGCCAGCCACCCAGGAAGGTTTCGACCCGGCGGGTTTCGTATTCGTTGTAGGCCGTCTCGGCGGTATTATACCGGGTATACTGGCCATAAATACGGCTACGCAGGTAGGCCCGGTAGTTAAACGACGACTCGCCCAGCTGGTAAACGCCTTTGAGCCCCACCTGATTCTCCAGCTGCCGGAACCGCGCGTCCTGCTCGATCCGGGTCGTATCGCCCAGGTTCACCAGGTTGGGGTTGTTCAGTCCGGTCGGGTAAAAACCGGGCAGGGTCCCGATGGGGGTTTCGACCGGGGTCTGGTTCTGCAGGACGGCATCGTCCTGGAAGTAGTTTTTCTGCCGCCGGTAATCGAGCCGGTGATACAACTGAACCCCCTGGTCCAGTACAAACTGCTGATAGATGTGCCAGTCATTACGAATCTCACGCCCGAATACCGACGTCAATCGGGGATCGCCGTCGTAATTGATCAAATTGACTACGGTACTGCCATCGCTGGTGAGCGTTTCGCCCGGCAACACCCCGCCCTGCTCGGCCAGTTCATGGTTCATGTTGATGAAATGCAGCAGCAGCGTGTATTTATCGTTTGAGGAGGTATAGTTGGTATGGCCCAGAAACCCCCAGTTCTGAGCCAGTAGCCGATCCGACGAGTTACTCGAGTTGAGTATCCCCCCAAACTGTTTCTGCGATGTGAACCGCTGTACCGCAAAACCGGCGTTGAGCCGGGGGTTGATGTTCTGGGTAAAATCAAACCGCAGGATATTCTGGTTACGCCCACCCAGCGCCAGGTACATATCCGAGAATGGCGATTTGGTGTTGAAATATTTGACGGCCATCGTCTGGTAAGCGTAGGGCGCAAAGACCGAATAGCCTGTCTGCGCACCCAGCTGCGCCGGTAGGGTCACAAAGACCGGCCGCATGGGCGTACCCAGATTACCCAGGTCCTGGTATAGATTCTGGTTGCGCTGAACGTACAGAAACCGGTGTACGTCATCCATGGTCGTGTCGACGGTATAGAGTTTTTTCCGGTTGTTCAGGATGTCGTCTTCCAGCCTGTAGCGGGTCGACTTGGGTCCGTAAATAACCTTGGTCGAGTCATCGATCCCGCTGGCCGAGGACCCGGACCCGGAGGTGAACGAGCCGGGGCGTCCGGTTTGTCCGCCGAAGCCGCCAAAACTACCAGGGAGCTGCCCGCCACCCGGAAACTGCTGCGCCCGGCTCAGCACCGACACCGATAAAGCGAGGCATATAAGAAAAACACGTTGATTCATTCGCTCAAAAATACGCCAAAAGTGCAGAGCCTTCAGGTCAGCTGGCATTCGTTATGGATTTTTAAGGATTTGCTCGTTTAAAAACTGATCGAACTGCCGGTCGCTCCCGTCGAGCAGCTGCGTACCGACGGGCAGATAGTATAGGGGCCACTGGGCCCGTTCGGCGGGGGTCAGTAGCGCATCCAGCTTGACCCAGTCTTTTTCCGTCGTCAGCACCGATGCACCAGCGGGCAACTCAGCCATCACCCGCTCCAGGTCAGCCCGCGTATAGGCATAGTGGTCCGCGTACCGGCGGTGGCTCAGCAGGGTATACTCAGTTCGTACGTACTCGTCCAGCGGGTCGGCGTTGGCCAGGCCTGACACCAGCACCACGGGCCCGGTCAGCGCCGGGCTCGTCGACCCGGAGAAGGGAACAGGCCGTTGGTAGGCCAGACCGGCGAAAAAGACCGGCACGTCTGGCCGCGCATACTGACGGATCAGACCGGCTATGCGGTGCTGCTCGGTGGCTGGCAGAGCCACCGGACATTTGGTGACGATGACCGCATCGGCCCGACGGGCGCCCTGCCGCCGTTCCCGCAACCGCCCCGCCGGAAAGGGATGATCGGCCACGAACAGGCGGGCAAAATCGGTGAGGAGCAGGTTCACATCCGGCTGAACGGCCCGGTGCTGAAAAGCATCGTCGAGTATAATGAGCCGGGTGTTTGGGTAGATCCGCTCGATCGTCTGGATGGCATCGGCCCGGCGTTCACCCACGCATACGCGAACCTGCCGGCCAAATTTCCGGTACACCTGCAGCGGTTCGTCGCCCAGCGTAGTGGCTGTATCGTCAGGACCGGCCACCCGAAATCCGCTTGTTTTGCGGCCATACCCCCGGCTCAATGTAACCGCCTGATACGCATCTGCACCGCCTTTGTTTAGATACCATTTAATCAAAAACTCGACCATTGGGGTTTTACCCGTTCCGCCAACGGTCAAATTCCCGACACTTACCGTACGGATAGAAGCCCTATAGACTTCCTTTAACTGGTTGTTAAATAACCAATTACGCAAGTCGATCACTAAACCGTAAAGACCACTGAGTGGCAGCAGTAACCGATTTATGGCTGTAGGCTTCACTAATAATTTCGTAATATTGCCTTTTTGGAGCAGTCAAAAGTAGTACTTTTAGGACTGATAACACCCGCCCTGACTATCCTGATACAATGAGTTTGAGAGCCGACTACCTGAAATATACGTTGCATTTTCGCTTCGAAGCGGGTACGTCGCGTGGCAGCCTGACCGAAAAAACCTCCTACCTCATCCGGCTTCTCGACGATACAGACAGCTCGGTAGTCGGTTACGGGGAATGCGGGCCACTAAAGGGCTTGAGCTATGATGACCGGCCTGATTTCGAGGCCCATCTGCAGCAGTACTGCCAGGAGTTCAACGACCTTGACCTGCAGCTTTTCAACTGGAATGTCCCTATCGTTCTCAACCAGGTCATCAGCCCCCGCTTTCCCAGCATCCTGTTTGGCTTTGAAACGGCCATGCTCGACTTTCTGGCGGGCGGACGGCGGCTTCTGTTCGAGTCTGAATTTACCCAGGGCCACCGCGACATTCCCATCAACGGGCTGATCTGGATGGGGAACCAGGCGTTCATGAAGGAGCAGATCGAAGACAAACTGCGAACCGGCTTTACAACCCTCAAACTGAAGATTGGGGCTATCGACTTCGAGCAGGAATGTGATCTGCTGGCCATGATCCGGGATCGGTTCAGCCCCGAACAGATCAGCCTGCGCGTGGATGCCAACGGCGCTTTCCGGGCCGAAGAGGCTATGCAGAAACTGGAACGACTGGCCCAGTACCAGCTGCATTCCATTGAACAACCCATCGGAGCCGGACAGGCGGAGCAGATGGCCGAGCTGTGCCGCCACACGCCCGTTCCCATTGCCCTCGACGAAGAACTGATCGGGCAGATGGAATACGTGCATAAATTCAGACTGCTGAAAAAAATTCAGCCCCAGTACATTATCCTGAAACCGACCTTGCTGGGCGGCCTCCGTCACTGCGACGAGTGGATTGAGCTGGCGGGACGGCTCAACGTAGGCTGGTGGATCACCTCGGCCCTGGAATCGAATATCGGCCTCAATGCCATTGCGCAATACACAGCGCAGTTCAAAAACGGCCTGCCCCACGGCCTCGGTACCGGCCAGCTGTACCATAACAACGTAGACAGCCCGCTCCGGATCGAGCACGGACAGCTCCATTTCGACCCCACCCACCCCTGGGACCTGACAGCCGCGTTTTAGTGATGAGCGATGAATGATCAGTTATCGGTAATATGAATAACACGCATCGCTCATCACTACTCGCTCATCACTCACCACGTTACGCCTTTGCGGAGCCAGCTTAGGGTTTCGGCTTCCGGGCTGTTGGGCTCGGGTTTGAAATCGTATACCCAGTTAGCCTGGGGCGGCATGCTCATCAGGATGGATTCAGTTCGGCCGTTGGTTTCGAGTCCGAATTTGGTGCCCCGATCCCAGACCAGGTTGAACTCGACGTACCGCCCCCGGCGCAGCTGCTGCCATTGCTTTTCGCGATCTCCGTACGGCAGGCCCTGGTTTTTTCGCATAAAGTGGGTGTAGATCGGCGCGAAGGCATTGCCCACGGCCTGCACAAAGGCAAACAGATCCGCTTTATGGCTGTCGTTTTCGGGCTTCAGGTAATCGAAGAAGATGCCGCCAATACCGCGAGTCTCCTGCCGATGCGGGAGAAAGAAATAGTCATCGGCCCAGGGCTTGAATCGGGCGTGATAGCCCGGATCATGCTGGTCGCATACCTGCCGCAGCGCGTCGTGAAACCAGCGGGCATCGTCAGGTACTACGTAATGCGGGGTTAGGTCGATACCGCCCCCGAACCAGTTGTGGCCCGTACTCATTTCAAAATACCGAACGTTCATGTGAATGATCGGCACCATGGGGCTGCGGGGGTGCAGCACGATAGACACCCCGGTCGCGTAAAACGTGGGGGGTGATGCGGGCGCGTCGGCCCCGGTTAGCCTGAGCGAACTGAGGGTAGCTTCGGTGGCTTCGCCATGAACGGCCGAAAACCCAACGCCCCCTTTCTCAATGATCGTTCCGTCGGTCAGGATGCGCGAGCGACCTCCTCCTCCACCGGGTCGCTCCCAGTTGTCCTGCCGAAACCGGCCACTGCCGTCGGCCTCTTCCAGCGCCTGGCAGATGCGGTCCTGTAAATCCTGAAAAAAAGCGGTAATCGTTTCTTTGGTAATGGGTGCCTGTGTTGTCATAACGGCGTAAAGTTCGCAAATCCCGGCCAGCTTCCCTGCACGTCGGCCCGGCCTACTCGGCCAGTTTCAGCGCGTACCGAACGGGCCGCTGTTTGTTGAGTAACAGCAACAGCCCCTGTTCGGCCAGTTGGCGCAGTTGTTTACCCGCCCTGTATTCCGATACGTTGATCAGTCTGGCGTATTTATCGGCTGTAATGTCCTCATTCCGACGCAGGTACTGAATCAGCGCCCGAACGGTGGGCGTCTGTACATTGGGCGAACCCGTGCCGCCGGGGGTTATGATAAGCCGACTGGTTGGCATCGATTTATCCTTGGCCCGGACGTAGATGGTTCGCTTACCGGCTTCATCCACCGCGAAATGTGGCTTTTCCGTGCTCTCCGCCACATGGATTACCAGCACCCGCCGACCATCGGGGGCCAGGGTTTCGTAACTGATTTCCAGCGGAGGTTCAACAAACTGGTCGGTAGCCTCTTCGATCTTTCGCATCTCCCGCAACTCCGACGGCACCCCTACAATACGGCCATCGTCGGTTACCCCGATCAGCAGGGTACCTCCGGCCGTATTGGCAAAGGCCGTCAGCGTGCGGGCTATGCGGTGCGCTGAGGATAGGCTGCGTTTAAATTCAAGTCGAACGTTTTCGCCCTGACCAATCAGTTCGTCGAGTTCAGTACGGGTCATGCCTTAGTAACAAATAAGCCGATCAAATGGCTCAAGTTACAACCTGGTTAAGCGCCAAACCAGTCTATTTTATTCCCTGTCCCGATCGCGTCCGTTCCGTGGTCGCTAGGCAACAGCCAGCGGTTCGTCGGTCTGGCGGTGGCGGGTTGGCTGCCGATGGTTGAACAACCGGTAAATAATCGGAAAGACCAGCAGCGTCAGGATCGTTGCGGTAATCAATCCACCAATCACCACAATGGCAAGCGGTTTCTGGGTCTCCGAACCGATCCCCGTCGATACGGCGGCCGGCAACAGGCCAATAGCCGCCATGAGGGCGGTCATGATAACGGGCCGCACCCGCGAGGCAACCCCCTCGCGAATGGCCTGGTCGAGCGGCATTCGGTTGCGTCGGTTGTTGGTGAACACGCTGACCAGTATCACCCCGTTCTGGATACAGATGCCAAACAGGGCGATAAAGCCGACCCCCGCCGAGATCCCGAAATTCATACCCGTCACATGCAGCGCCAAAATCCCGCCAATCAGCGCAAAGGGCACATTGACCAGCACCAGCCCGGCGTCTTTGGCATTGCCGAACAGCATGAACAGGATAACGAAGATGGCGACCAGACAGATCGGCACGACCTGACCCAGCCGGTCGGTGGCCCGCACCTGGTTCTCGAATTCGCCTACCCAGGCAACCGAATACCCTTTGGCGGGCCGGAGCGTCTCGTTCAGCCGGCGCTGGGCTTCGGCAATGGTGCTTCCCAGGTCACGGCCGCGTACCGAAAACTTAACCCCGATAAAGCGTTTGTTCAGATCCCGGTAGATGAAGGCCGGACCGGTTATCTGCCGGATGGTGGCAATCTCTTTGAGGGGAATCTTACCACCGCTCATCGTCGGCACCATCAGCCGCATGATATCATCCTCGTTTTTTCGGAATTCGGGCTGGTACCGCACCCGGATTTCGAACTTACGTTCGCCTTCGTAAAGCTCAGATGCCGTTTTTCCGCCGATGGCCATTTCGATAACTGCCTGCGCGTCGGCCGTAGACACCCCCAGCAGCGCCATTTTATGATCATGCAGCATAACGCTCAGCTCCGGCTGACCCACGTTTCGAATGATTCCCAGGTCCTTAATTCCCTCTACCCCTCTGACCGCTTCGACCGCCTGATTGGCGTATTTTTCCAGCTCGTACACGTCCAGTCCAAAAATCTTGATCCCGTTGCTGGCTTTGTACCCCGCCACGGCCTCCGCCACGTTGTCGATGATCGGCTGTGAGTAGTTGTACAGTACCCCGGCATAGTTTTTCAGCCGGCTATCCATCTCGTCGGTGAGTTGCTCGTCGGTAAGCGCACGCCCGTCGTGGCGTTTGGGCCAGTCCGCTTTCGGCTTCAGGTCGACCTGAAACTGGCAGAAGTAGAACCCGTTAGGGTCCGTACCGTCGTTGGAACGGCCCACCTGCGAGAGTACCTGCTTCACCTCCGGGAAGGCGCCCAGGTCTTTACGAATGGTTTTGGCCATATCGACGCTTTCGGGCAGCGACATACTCATGGGTAGCTCGGCCGTGACCCAGAGCGCGCCCTCGTTCAGCTGGGGCAGAAACTCGGTACCCAGCAACGAAGCCGAAAAGAAAGTAGCCATCATGAAGCACAACGCACCCACCAGACTCAGTCGACGGTGCCGGTAACACCAGCCAAAACCCGCCATCACGATCCGGTCGAAGAAGCTGACGAGCGGGTTTTTACGCTCCCGGACGTTTTTCTTGAGCAACATCGAACACAGCACCGGCACCAGTGTCAGCGTAAACAGCAACGCGCCCAGCAGGGCAAACCCCAGGGTCCAGGCCAGGGGCGAAAACATTTTACCTTCCACCTTCTCGAACGAAAAAATGGGCAGCAAAGCGGTGATGATGATCAGCTTCGAAAAAAATACGGCCTTGCCCAATTCGCCCCCCGTTTTCCGGATCAGTCCCAGCTTGGCCATGCGGTTGAAGCGGGCCATGCCAACCCGATGGGCCAGGTGATCGAGGGACACGAAGATACCCTCCACCATCACCACCGCCCCGTCGACGATAATCCCGAAGTCGACGGC
This sequence comes from Spirosoma sp. 209, assembly GCF_002006735.1. Classification (NCBI taxonomy): domain Bacteria; kingdom Pseudomonadati; phylum Bacteroidota; class Cytophagia; order Cytophagales; family Cytophagaceae; genus Spirosoma; species Spirosoma sp. 209. The sequence goes on from NZ_MVEC01000018.1 coordinate 74,192, forward strand.
ACCCATCGACAACAGGTTGGCCGACATGCCCCGTAACTTCAGACACAGAAAAGCAAACAGCAGCGCCAGCGGAATGATGATCGACACGATCAGGGTGGTGCGCCAGTCGGCCATGAACAGGAAGACAATGACCGTTACCAGTACAATACCTTCTGTGAGGTTGTGCAGCACCGTTTCCGTACAGAACGCGATCAGGTTGTCGCGGTCGTAAAACGTGACCAGCTTCACGTCGGCCGGCAGGACCTGGGTGTTCAATTCTTCGATTTTATCTTTGACTCGCGTCAGTACCTCGCTGGGATTCTCCCCTTTGCGCATGACAATGATTCCTTCGACCACGTCGTCGTTGGTATTCAGCCCGACCTGACCCACGCGGGGCAGCTGCGATTCGGCTACGTCGGCCACGTTCCTCACCAGCACCGGGTTGCCCCCTACTTCTTCGATCAGAATGTTTTCGATGTCCTGAATCGATGTCAGCAGCCCGATGCCCCGCACCACATAGGCCTGCCCGTTTCGCTCGATGACATCTCCCCCCACGTTGATGTTGCTGCGGGTAACGGCCTGGTAAACGTCGAGCGGGGTGATGTCGTACTTGGCCAGCTGGGTAGGATTGACGCGCAGTTCGTACATCTTCTCCCGACCGCCAAACGCCACAATATCGGCTACCCCCGGCACGCTGCGCAGTTGCCGGTCAACGACCCAGTTCTGTAGGGTCAGTAACTCGCGGCTGTCGCGGTGGGGGCTTTCGAGGGTGTAACGGAATATCTCCCCCGTCGGTCCGTAGGGCGGCTGTACGTCTGGCTCGACCCCATCGGGCAGCGACACATTCCGCAGGAGGTTGTTCACTTGCTGCCGGGCAAAAAAGTCATCGACATCATCCTCGAAGATGATTTTCATGACCGACAACCCGAACATGGTGGTCGAGCGCACATTGGTTTTCCGCTGTACCGAGTTCATGGCCACCTCGATCGGAACCGTCACGAACCGCTCGACCTCCTCGGCCGAGCGTCCGTTCCATTCCGTTACCACGATGATCTGGGTGTTAGTTACGTCCGGAAACGCTTCCAGCGGGGTTTTCAGGTAACTGACAACCCCCGCTATAACCAGCACCGCCGTCATGAAAAAGACAAAAAAGCGGTTCTTCAGCGAGAAACCGACAATAGATCGAATGAAGCGGTTCATAGATTAGTCGTTGAGAGCATCGTATACCAGCAATTGATCCTTTGAAATGATGCGTTCACCCGGTTTCAGGCCTGTGCGGATATAAGCTAGTTTACCCAGCGACTTGTAGACATCAACCTCGCGGGTTTCCAGATCGGTGCGACTCCGAAACACCATCACGTAGTGTTTCGAGCGGTCGAAGATGACCGAGCCGGCCGGGATCGCTGGCATCTGCATCCCGTCGTCGTAGCGGAGGGTAACCGTAGCGTGCATTTCGGGTTTCAGCTTCAGGGCGGGGTTTGGCAGCCGGATCCGGACGGTCAGGGCTTTGGTGCCGGGGTCGAGCACGGAATAGATTTTATCGACCTGGCCACTGAAGCGATCATCGGGGTAACTCAGGGTCTGCACGTCGGCCGTCATCCCCGTCCGGATTCTGGAGATATCCGATTCGTTGACATTGGCCAGTACCCATACGTCGCTGATCTGCCCGATGGTGAACAGATTATCGGCCTTATCGGAGCGGAGCTGCATGTCGCGGTTGACGTTTTTTTCAATGACGTAGCCGTCGATCGGCGCTTTAACCAGATAAGTCGATGTGTTGCCCAGCCCGTAGATCCGGAAGACCTCCCGCAGCCGATTCACTTCGGCTTTGGCTTTATCGACCTCTTTCTGGGCCGCCGTCACCTGGGGCTGCGCGGCCAGCTTACTCTCCAGCAGATCCTGAGCCACCAGCAGGTTCTTCTCGGCCAGCAGCAGATCCGACTGCGCCTGCAGCGACTGCCGTTCCAGGTCGGCCACCTCACCGGAGCGGATCACGGCCAGCGTCTGCCCTTTCCGGACATAGTCGCCCAGCTCGACCTTGACGTCCTCTACGTTACCACCCACCAGTGGGTACACCTTGATAACCCGGTTTTCGTCGGAGACGACCTTTCCGACCAGCGTCAACTCCGACCGAACCGGTTGTATCCGCACCGAGTCGAGCGCAATGCGGCTGAGCATGGTATCGGAGAGCATAAACGCGTTTGCCTCGTCGGGCGGGGATGCCGGCTGGCAGGCCAGGGTCGATGTCAGCAGCGCCAGGAGCCAGCCCGTTTGTGTCAGGTAGTTCATATCAGTTAAATAGATCAAGACCCAGGAGGTAATTCAGTTCTTCGTACGTGCTGACCCGATCCGCTTTCAGCCGATTCAGCTCCCGCAGGCTTTCGTTATAGGTTTCAATAAGGTCGACAAATTCGATCAGGGAGATATTGCCTTTCTGGAAGCTGAGCAGAACTCCTTTATTCAGTTCGTCGAACTGATTCGTGAACCGGCCGGTAACCGACTGCAGTTGCTGTTCTACCGCGCGCACCTTCTGCAGGGAGGCCATCACCTCATTGCCGATCTGGATTACCCGCTGCCGTTCCAGCCCCTGCTGGTACCCGATCTGGGAGCGGGCCGCGGCAATAGCGCCCTGGTTTCGGTTGAAGACGGGGAGGTCGACCGATAGGCCGAGGCCGACGTAATGGGGGACGTAACTACCCGCCTGGTCGTAGGTGCCGCCCACCCGTACATCAGGCCGGGCCAGCGCCCGTTGTAAATTCAGGTTAAGTTCAGCCTGCCGGGTCAGGGAGTTGGCCACCCGCAGGTCGGGCCGGTGTTGCAGCGCCAGTTGCCGCAGCGAATCATCAGGCACCGTGGGCAGCCGGTACGTCGGGAGGCCTTCGTCAGAAACCATCGGCCGGATGGGTAGCTCGACCGACAGCAGCGTCTGGAGCACCCGCTGGTCATCGGCCAGCTGCAACTGGATCTCGGTCCGGTCGTTGCTGAGCTGGAACAAGAGCGCTTTCAGCCGGAGCACCTCCCGCAGCGATACATTATTGCGGGTATATTCCCGCTCGTATCCGTCTACGGTGGTCTGCAGGGTCGCGAGCTGCTGCGTAAACCGGGCCAGCGTCTGGCGCGCAAAGTAGAGCCCGTAGAACCGGCTGCGCAGTTCGTAGCGGAGGCCGCGCAGCAGATCGAGCAGTTCCAGCTCGGTAAGCCGGGTGGCCTCGGTAGCCAGGGCAATCCGTTTGTTACGCTTCCCCGCCGTGTAGAGCAGTTGCTCGATGGTAACAATCGTCTGCCCCTGCGAACCAACGTCCAGCACCTTCCTCCGATCGGGATTGTAGGTGCTGATTTCAAACCCGACGGTTGGGTTATCGTACAGGCGGGCCTGAATCAGCTGTGCCTGGCTGGCATCGACCCGAAAGCGTTCGGCCAGCAGTAAGAGGTTGTTGGCCAGAAACAGACTGTCCGCCTGCCGCCGGGACAACACCAGCGAATCCTGAGCCCGGGCCCGGGTCAACAGCCCCGGCACTAACCCTAGAAAAAGAACTAAGAAAAACCGCATCACCAAAAACAGATAATCTGTCCGCAAAGGTCTGGACGATTACAGGGGTGATGCCGGGAAAAGCCTTTAGAATAAAATTAGATTTTGGTTACGCCGGGCAGCCAGACGCTGAAGGTACTGCCAGCGCCCGGTTGGCTATGGAGGCTGATAATACCCTGATGAAGCTCGACAATCTGGCGGCAGATCGCCAGCCCGATGCCAAAACCGGTATAAGGTATGGCACTTTCGGCCCGGTAGAAGGGGTCAAAAATACGCGTCTGCTCATCGGATGCTATGCCGATGCCGGTATCGGTCACGGTGAGCAGACACCCGTTATCATGCGCCACCAGACTGACCCGGGCCCGGTGATCGGCGGAGTATTTACAGGCGTTGTCGCACAGGTTCAGCACCACCCGCTGCAGCAGGGTCGCTTCGCCCAGCACCAGCAGATCGGCCTCGTTTTCGGGCAGGCTATCGTACTGAATAGCAACCGCGTAGTCCGGGCGAACCGCCAGCAGTTCATCCTGCGCTGCAAATACAACCTCGTCCAGCCGCACCGGGGTCAGCGTGGTTCGATCGGCCTGTTCAATGGTTCGGGCCAGAAAAAGCAGGCTGTTGGTAAGGGCTACCAGTCGGTCGGTATCCGTTTGCAGGTTCTGGAACGTCAGCTGATCGGCTTCGGCCTGTCGGGGGCGGTTGAGCCCCAGCTGAACTTCGAGTTTAAGGGCGGCCAGGGGTGTTCGGAGTTCGTGGCTGGCGTGGGAAACAAAGCTACGCTGCTGGTCGAAGGCTGACTCGAGCCGGTTCAGCACGGCGTTGAAGTTAGCCGCCAGCTGCTCGATCTCGTCCTGCTTCTTGCCTTCGTCGAGCCGCTGACGCAGGTTGCGGGCCGTTATGCTCTGGACCTGCTGGTTAATGTGCGCCACGGGCCGCAGCGCCCGACCCACGTAAATACGCCCCAGCCATACGGTTAGCCCCAACCCGCCCACCAGGCCCCAGAGCAGAGCCAGCCCCAGATTCTGCAGCTTACTTTGTCCGTACTGATCGTGGGCCGAAGCCAGCACCACAACCAGCTGATCGCCCCGCGGCACCGTGATGCCGATGAGTTCGTTGGCTCCGTTGTAGGTTTCGACCTCCCCCTCCTGCCGAACCTGTTCCAGCAACTCACGATTAAACGACACGGGATGATCATCGACACTACTGTACACCAGCCGGTTGTCATGATCAAACACCAGCACCTTTTCATCGATGAGAGCCGATATGGTATTCCGGTCAATGATTTTCAGCAGGGCCTGGTCGACCTCGTTTACTTCGATCAACAGGCGGGCGGTGGTGCGGGCTTTGCTCTTCAGCCGCTCGTAGAACTCCTCCCGCCGGTAGGTCGCCGAGGCTACATAAACGACCACCGAAAACACCACCAGGATGGTAGCGACGATGAGCGAGAACCGGATAAGAAGTCGATTACGGATGGTCATTGGTTGCAGGCTGACCAGCTGCCGGGCCAGTCTCCACGGAAGATCAGCAGATAATCCGACCGCCGATGAACCGGGTGGGGGTCAGCGAAAACCCTACTCAGTTCATCGGTCAGGGCGGTATTTATTGATGAAGCGGATACAAACTAAAGTCCGCCACCTTAGAAGAGCCTGAGTTTGCGCTTAGAAAAAACTTAGATTTTTACGGTCCTGGACAAGAACATCTTATCCTTCTTTTATCATGTACCCATAGCCAGAGCGGGTATGGATGAGTTTCGGCTCGAAGTTGCGGTCGATCTTCCGGCGGAGGTAGTTGATGTAGACCTCTACCACGTTGGTACCGGGGTCGAAATGCAGGTTCCAGACGCGTTCGGTGAGGTCTTTTTTGGATATGACCTGCCCGGGATGGCGCATCAGTTGCTCCAGCAGGTTAAACTCCTTGCTCGTCAGTTCGATAGACTGTCCGTGGCGGCTCACCTGCTTGGTGGCCGGATTGACAACCAGGTCCGCCACCTGCAGCACCTCCTGACCAACGGTCTCTTCCTGGCGGTCAAGCCGGCGAAAGCAGGCCGCTACCCGGGCGTTCAGTTCTCTCAGGTCAAAGGGCTTTACGATATAATCGTCGGCCCCGCGACTCAGTCCCAGCACTTTATCCTCTACTTCACCCAGGGCGGTCAGCATGAGTATGGGGAGAGCGGGTTTGGCCTGTCTAACGTCGTGGCAGATCGAGAACCCGCTGAGACCCGGCAGGTTGATATCCAGTATGAGCATATCGATCGGGTTCTGCAGGGCTGCTTCCCGACCCAGCTGACCATCGTACACCACCTCCGTTTCGTAGCCTTCACCCGATAACCCCTGGCTGATGGTCTGCGCAATCCGGCGGTCATCTTCAACGATTAAAATCTTCATGGCAGTAAACGGTTGAACCAGTCATGTCCATTCAATCCGACTACAAAGATAGATCAACCTGATTACATGTGTGCCCTATGACCGATCTGACCCGGCCCGCCGGTGGGCCTCGGTCCGGCGAAACCCCGGATTGCTACCAGCAATACGTCAGGCTGAGCCGGGCAAAAAAGGGCGTGCCGGGCGTGAAATGAATTTCATCGACGGGCGCTGTTTCGTCCTGCAACCGACTTTCGGTAGCAAACTGCGTTTCTTTCCAGCGTACGTTGAACAGGTTCTGCACCGACAGGCCCAGCTGGTAGTGCTTCCGGGCATAGTTCAGCTGCAGGTCATTCACAACATACCCGCGGGCTACCAGCGAATTATCCTCGTTAGCCGGTCGGTTCGCCAGGTACCGATACCGAACAGAACCACTCAGCCCCGTGCTGGTCTGGAGCGACAGCCCTCCGGCCGACGTAAACGTTGGCGCCAGCGGCAGGTAGTTTTGGCCCGCTTCGACGCCCAGGGCCCGGGGGCGTGCCGTATTCAGGTCCAGGTCGGCATAGAGGGTACGGGTCAGCTGGTAACGCGCCGACAGGTCGATGCCCAGCCGACGCGACCGGCCACTGGGCTCAACCACACCCTCGTCGCCGACGTAAACGAATTCCTGCTCCAGCCAGAGGTACCAGGCCGCAGCATTGATCAGCAGCCGCGGCAAGGGTTTGACCAGCACCCCCAGATCGGTGCCGTAGGCGGCCGGCAGAATCTCACGGCCATTTTGGGGGACAACGACCCGGGCGTCGTTCGAATGAAAACCCCGGCCCGTATTGAGGTAGAGCTGCAGGGCCGGGCTGGCGGTGTAGTAAAGATTCAGTTTAGGCGACAGGATTCCCTGGGTGGCGCTGCGGTCGGGATCGGGCGTGGCGAGCAGGTCGGTATACTGGCTCCTGAACAGGTCATAGCGAAGTCCGGCGTTGAGGCTGAACCGACTGCTTAGCTGAATCAGCTCGTCGGCGTAGAGGGCCGCGTTCAGTTCGTTGACGTTGCCGTACTGCAGCGGGTTCAGGGTTACGATCCGATCGCGGGTGTGCGACAGCTCGGAACCGCGGGTTATGTCCTGCCGGTACTGCGCCCCGAGGGTGGTTGTCCACTGGCTGCGGCCAATCGCTGTCCGGGTCGAATAGCTGCCTGTATAGCCAAACAGGTTTCGTCGTTCTTTCTGCCGGATCTGGTCTCCGTTTACGGTATCGGTTCTGAAAAAGGTAAAGTTAGAATACAGCTCGAAGGCGTAGTTACTGTAGTAAAACTGGTTCCGGATGGTATGATTCCGGGGCGTAACGGTAACCAGCTGCACGTTGGCATTGGTGCGGCTGGTTTCTCCCCCTTCGGTTGGGTCGATGGAACCGAACCAGCCAATCAACCCCGCGTCGACTGCCCGATCCGGAATCTGGCCCGAGTGGTTCCAGCGGCTCCAGAACGTAGATCCCGTCAGGGTAAGATTCGTCGAAGCCCCCAGGTGGCCGTGGTATTTGCCCAGCACGTTGACCCGGTTGAACTGCTGCGGGTTGTCGAAATACGAATCGCTGTACGAGTATTCGCCCGCCAGATAAGCCGACTGACTGGTTGCGGGCCGGGGCGTTGATGAGGTTCGGTTCAGGTTCAGCAGATCCAGTCCGGCCACGGCGCGGTAGGTATTGTACTGGCCGACTTCCAGCTTGGCGAACGATCGGTCGAGTACGGTTCGGGTCCGGAAGTCGACCCAGCCGGCCGTGGCCAGATTACCCTTATCGGTTTGATAGGGTCCTTTCTTGAACTCAACCCCTTCTACCAGTTCCGGGATGACAAAATGGAGGTCGGCATACCCCTGTCCATGCGCATGGGAGACCATATTGACCGGCATCCCGTCGACGGTCAGGCGGATGTCGGTGCCGTGATCGAGGTCGAAGCCGCGCAAAAAAATCTGCTCGGCTTTGCCCCCGCCGGCATGCTGACCGATAAAAAGGCCCGGTACCAGCCGGAGAATTTCCTGCGAGTTAACGATCGGCCGAAGCCGGATGTCCAGGTTACTGATCAGCTGCTGATCGTGCGCGCGCAGGGCCGATACGGTCACTTCACCCAGGGCCACGGGCGCCGTTGACAGGCTGATGGTAACGGCTACTGTCTGGTCATCCAGTACCGTTACCTCTCTTTGAAACGAAGCATAGCCCAGGTGAGACAATTCAATCCGGTAGGGAGCTGCGGGCAGGTGATCGAACCGAAACTGGCCCAGTTCGTTGGTTACGGTGGCCCGGCCCAGGCCCGTCAGCTGGACGGTCACCCCCGACAGGGGCTGGCGGGTCGTCTGGTCGGTTACGGTACCCGCTATGGTACCCAGGTGGGCATAGGCCCGCGAGGCTACCAGCAGGAAGGCGAAGATAAAGACAAGCTGTTTCATAAGAGGAGCGCGAAAATAAGCCCTCCGGCCCGAATCGCATCCAGTATCCGACCAAATGGATAGAGAGTATGCCTCCTATAGCTTCGGCAACACCCAGGGGGCCCGGTACTGCGCCCTGGCCAACTCACTAGCTTTCTGATTGTTCAGGACAGAGCGGGTTGTTTCGTCCCAGAAGAGCTGCTGGCCCAGCCGGTGGGCTATGTTGCCGAGCTGAGCGTTCAGCGCCACATGCCGACCGGCTTCAACCGGACAATTGGGTGACTGTCGGCTCCGGACGCAGTCGATAAAGTTCTGCGTGTGCCGGTCCAGGTCCTTTCCGTCGCCGTACTGCGGAGGCATGGCCGGGGTCATGAACCGACCGTTTTCTACTTCCGGCAACACCTCCCACTTCCCCCGGTCAATGACTACCGTTCCGTGGTTGCCGATAAACGCCACGCCATGATCCCGGTCGTACGGCCCCCGCCCTATTCCCAGCGACTGCTCCCAGAGCAACGGAAACGTACCGAAATCGTACAGCACCTGCAGGGTATCGGGGGTTTCGCCCGCGTGGTTGGGAAAGCCGAACCGACCGCCGAGGGCCTGTACCGAGCGGGGGGCGGTGACCTGCATCCCCCACAGGGCTATATCGATCATGTGCGCGCCCCAGTCGGTCATCAGCCCTCCCGCATAATCCCAGAAATAACGAAAACTGCCGTGGAAGCGGTTGCGGTTAAACGGCCGCCGGGGTGCCGGTCCCAGCCACATGTCGTAATCGACTCCGGTCGGTACGGGTTCGTCGGGTCGCCCGGGGAAGGTTTTCCCGTAGGGCATGTACGCCCACGTTTTCACGGATCGTATGTTCCCTATCTGGCCGGATTGTACGTAGTCGATAGCCTGTTTCCAGTGAGGGCCGGACCGCTGCCACTGCCCTACCTGCACCACCCGTTTATACCGCTGTACGGCGGCCACCATGGTATCACACTCCTCGATGCTATTGGCCAGTGGCTTTTCAACGTAGACGTCTTTCCCGGCCTGGCAGGCATAGACCATAGGCAGGCAATGCCAGTGGTCCGGCGTGCCGATAATGACAACGTCAATGTCTTTGTTTTCGAGCAGCTGGCGGAAGTCGGTATACAGCCTGGGGGTTGTACCGGGCGTTCGCTTGTCGAGTTCGGCCGCCCGGCGGGTCAGCACGTTCTGATCTACATCGCAAAGGGCTATGCAGCACAGGCCGGGCAGTTTGAGCATGGACATCAGATCGGTCCAGCCCATGCTGTTACAGCCGATGAGCCCCACCGACACCTGGTCGGCCGCTGCGGTGCGGGTTGGCTGGGGAATAACCCCCGGCAAGGCGGCACTGGCAGCCAGTTGGGTGGTATGGTGCAGAAACTGTCGGCGGGTGGTCGGCATACGGTCGGTTCGGGCAGGTGGTGACTCTCCCCTAAAAGTCAGCCAGACCGGCTTTCTTTACTCATGCCGGCGCCAGGCCGATCTAGCAGCAGCCCGCCGGCTGATCCGGTACGCAGTTACCCAGCAGCCAGTCCTGCCGAAGTTTCAGCACGACCTTATTATACTGCTCAATGGTTGATGGTTTGGTGATGAACCCGCTGGCCTTGAGCTGGGCCGCCTGTTGTTTGTCGCGGGCGTGATCGGATGTTGTCAGTACCACTACCGGAATAGTGGCGTAGGTTTTATGCTGACGGAGGTGGGCCAGCGTCTCCAGCCCGCTCATCTGGGGCATATTCAGGTCCAGCAGGATCAGGTTGGGCAAAGCAGGGGCTTCGGCCAGCGCATCGAGCAGGGCCATGCCACTTGTCAACGGCTTAAGCTGACACTCCGGACTGTATTGTGAAAAAACCTGCTGAATGATAAACAGATCGTCCTCATCATCGTCGACGATGAAAACGCAGTCCTTATTACGATGAGGCATGGTGGTACAACTTGCTTTGCGGGCTTATAACTAGCATCAAGCCGCTCTGGTTCCTGGTTTACTCATGGAGTACGGGTGTATATATACGTAAAATCGCCTAAGTCGGGCTAATTACTGGTGTATTAGCCATTTATACGGACTGGCGAGCGTACTATATTTTTTACATACAGGTAAGGTTACCTCATTCAGCCTGGGGAAAACTGCCGAGTGTCAACTTACAGGTAGACTAATTCTTGTTCCCGGCTCGAAGAACCCGTTACTGACTCGTAATGCGGTGGCCATTTCGTTGCCTGTCCTACCGCGCTGGTACTTCCAGTGTATAATGACTGGCAAGTGCCGACTCCCCAACAGCACACGACCAGTCAACACCTTTAACCCTGCGGGCAGATTCTGCACATGGAGCCGCAAAAATTCAGGTTGACAACAAAAATAAACAACTGATAATTAATGATTTATTTCCAGATGTGCGGACAATAAATACCGGACTATTCTATAAAAAACAGGACTGTTCAGGGCTGTCAATTGACCCAAGCCGGGGCTAGTAACCGGGTATTAAATTGAAGAGCTGGTTTCCGGTAAAATTCCCTGTAGTACATCCGTCGGTTCAAACAGAACGTACTGAGGTTAGTTTATCTATTAATTTCGCACAAGATTATTATCAACGTAAAACGAGCAGGATGGATATCGCACGCATTTTCGAAAACAACGAAACCTGGGTTCAGCAGAAAATACATGTCGAACCAGATTACTTTAGTGATCTCTCCAAAGGACAAACACCCGATATCTTATACATCGGTTGTTCCGACAGCCGTGTATCGGCAGAAGAACTGATGGGCGTATCGCCCGGTGAGGTGTTCGTCCTCAGAAACATTGCTAACATGGTTCCGAATACGGATCTGAGTGTCATGTCAGTTGTGAACTATGCCGTATTACATCTCAAGGTAAAACATATTGTCGTGTGCGGCCATTACTATTGCGGGGGTGTGCAGGCCGCCATGCAATCCGAAGACCTGGGCATACTGAACCCCTGGCTCAGAAATATTCGGGATGTGTACAGAATGCACCGGGAGGAGCTGAATGCTATCCAGGATGAGGAACAGCGCTACAAACGGTTGGTAGAGCTCAATGTGGAAGAGCAGTGTATCAATGTGCTCAAAACGGCCGAAGTGCAGCAAGCCCGCCGGGATCGCGACATTACCATCCACGGCTGGGTGTTTGACGTACACTCCGGAAAGTTAATTGACTTGCAGATTGACTTTATCAAAGTGCTCGAAAACATTAAAGAAATTTATCGTCTGGACTAAAGTTAGTTCTGTTGCTACAGGGGCCGCTTAAACATTATTACTTCTTCATTCAGTGCATAACTACGAAGCTACGCTATCGTTTTTTAACGGGTTGCTTATCTTCCTGGTCATGCACTGCCTGAAGGGTTACGAATTATAATAAGAAACATACCATCCTAACTTATACACCACAATTAATCCAACTAACACAATTAATTAGCTAGACCCATCACAATGTATTGATTCACAACCGCTATTGGTAGGCTCGATTGCCTATATCAATGGATATATTATCACCTTAACCAACAAATTCACCATTTTATTTTCCTGAAATAATAGGCGGGCAAATTTTATTCTTTGTCTATAGCGTTTACTGATCCTTGATACTTTACAATAAGAATTTTACCTGATTTTTTCAGCATTTTACTTCACACTAGTTTCTGAATGTGGGTTATTGGAGGCAGGTGTTTTCAGCCTTCTGTTATTGCTATACCTACCAGCCCCGCGACGGCGGCCCGGCCTAAGAGCTTGTTTGGGGAAGGTATCTGCTGAGGTTAGTCGGCTCGAATGGGCCGGCCTTTTCTACCCCCCAGCCCCCTAAAGGGGGAGCCGTCCGCGCCGAATGGGCTCCTGCAGCGGCCGACCGTCCCTTTAGGGAGCTGGGGGTGTAAAACGGGCTGTCTGCGTGGCTTTATCTTCTTAACCACCCTTTCCCAAACAACCTCCCAGGCGGCTGTGGGTGAGCGTTAAATCCGGCTTTTTGAACAGCCTATAAATCACCTCCAGGGCAATTCAGGCCTGATGGCTTCATAACGCTGGTCATCTTCCGTTGTTCGGCTCAGCCCCGCCAAACGATTCATAAGGGGGTCTGTCTATGCCTGCGTCCTGCACGTCAACGCAACATAGTCGGGGAACCTGATAACCGTTTGTTTGTATCTTGCTTCCCGAACAGCAGACTCACCATTCACCACACAACCAAAGACTCTCCAGCGCTATGCAGGCAAACCTGGGACTATCAACAGCAGACGTAGTTAAAGCCCGTTTCGCTACTCAGCTGATCTTTTTCGTTTGCGGCCTGGGTATGGCGAGCTGGGCCCCTATGGTGCCCCTCGCTAAGGATCGGCTCCAGTTAAATGATGCCAATTTGGGGTTGTTGTTATTGATGCTGGGAGCCGGAGCTATGCTCATGATGCCTACTTCAGGCTGGCTGGTGAGCCGTTTCGGGAGCCGGATTGTCATGGCCAGTGCCGCCCTGGTCATGGCCTTTACCCTGCCCCTGCTGTTGCTCCTCTCCTCGACCCTACCGATGGCTATAACCCTCTTCGTATTCGGTTCAGCCATCGGCACTATCGACGTAGCCATGAACGCCCAGGGCGTACACGTGCAAAACCTGTATGCAAAACAGATTATGTCGTCCCTGCATGGTCTCTTTAGCGTGGGCGGGCTTTTCGGTTCCCTGGGGTTAGGCTTCCTGATCAAGCTGGGACTCAACCCCGTCTATGCCATCGGGAGTATTGCCGTGCTGATCGTTGTCATCACCGGCACCCAGTACACGAAATTATTTCCTGCCGATATAGAGCAACGGGCGATGGCTCAGTTTACAACCGGGCCGAGTGAGCCGACAGAAACCAGGCGGCCTCTTACCTGGTTAAACGGCAGCGTGTTATTTCTGGGGTTTATGTGTTTCGCTGTTTTTTTGGCCGAAGGGGCCATCCTCGACTGGAGTGCCATCTTTTTACGGGACAACCAGGGCGTTGACGCCGAACTTGCCGGATCAGGTTATGCAGCTTTCTCGGTGGCCATGGCCACCATGCGGCTGGTCGGCGACAGGCTCGTGACCCGATTAAGTGGCAGAACGGTGGTAGTGGGTGGCAGTATACTGGGTGCAGTTGGCTTAGCGGTCGCAGTTTTTAGTCCCTGGGTATGGGGCACGCTGGTGGGTTTTGTGCTGCTTGGTTTGGGTGTTGCCAACGTGGTTCCGATATTTTTCAGCGCAGCGGGCCGATTGCCGGGTATTGCGCCTACGGTGAGCATACCGGTTATTACAACCATTGGCTATACCGGCTTACTGGCCGGACCCGCTTTACTGGGTTTTATCGCCTACCAATTTTCACTCCCGGCCGCGTTGTGCTTCGTCGCCCTGCTCCTCTTAGCCGTAGCGCTGGCCTATCAAATGAACGGGAAAACAAACTGAGTCACCCCAGCTCATGCAGCCCAGGTATTCTATTGTTCGACCATGACGATTCGACCCAGCAGGAGCGCGGGTAGATGTACAGTCGGGCGCGCTTCGCTTTGAACCCACAAACCCATCTTCTTTTCAGCAGCTGTCACAAAATGACCTACCTACTTTTACTTCAACTTGGCCTTTTTGTTAGTGGTATATCTTTTACCAGGCAGAACTGTCGGCAGATGTATATCATTCCTTACACATCGAAGCAAGGTCAGGTTGATCCCTTTGGCGTAACCGATTTAGTGAGAAATCATTTTCAGCAACAGGGTTTTGCCATACTATCGGCTCCTTTATCTACAATCGAACCAGCCTGTCAATATTACCAGTGCAGGGTATCCCACACGGAAAACTACTGGCAATTCAAGCGAGATTCGGTTTATCTGACTATCTCTGACCAAACCGGAAACGTTGTGGGTCGTTTTTACGGGGTGAGCGGGAAAACAGCGCTTACGTTTCGATCAGGATACGCTACCGCTACAACCAGGGCTTTACGCAACGCGGAACAGTTTCGTTTTTATCGATAAGCTCAGAACAAAAACCTGTTTTAGCTTCTGTTCACTCCTGTATACTGGCTAGTAAAAATAAAAGGTAAGCTCCATATTAAAGTTAATATAGCAGTAGTTGATTGCCTACCCTCTTTCAGAGCATAATCATGTTCATAGTTAGCTCGTAGCCAGGTTAAGTAGGCATATTCACGAAGTATAAGTACGAGGTTTTTCATACGTTGAGTAAGCGCTGATACGTTTGTAAAATCTTAGCTACGCAAGTATTTACGAAGGGCTTTAATACCCAAAATACCCACCGTTATGCCGACGATATAAGCGATAAGCTGTAAGACTAAGATTAGCCAGGGAAAGTAAAGAAAAGCTGGATTGTGTAACATAATTTGAGTTGTATACGTTTTTTTATCGGCTCCCCGCTTTGGTGATCGGCCACACGATTTTGGAGAAATGCAATTACAAAACGCTCTCTTGGCAGTGCATCCTGAATTGCAGGATGCCAAGGGACAATTTCATAACAAATTTCACATAAAGAAAATAGGCTGAGAATGCAGAGAAATTATAGCCCAACCTAATCATTATTTATTCAAAAACGAGGGTGAAGTTCGTGCCAGTCAAGTAAGGTAAGCTTATCGTTTTTCAGCACCAAAAGACTCACCTCACGATAGCGGCCAATGCCGTAAAAATCTAAATTAATTACGTAAATTCCATCATAGTTGGTCGTTGCTGGTTGATGTGTATAGAGGCCATCGTTAAATAAAGCATCAACAACAGTGAACGTAGAACCCAGTAGACTTACCAAACAAGTTCGATCCAAAATGTGAGCCAGATAGAAAATTTGTTGGTCACGCGCTACTCCTCCGAATAGCTGGACCCCGTATAGATCAAACAGGGTGGTAGACTTACTCAAACTATTGGTTGCAGCAACCCGGCTGGCCGGCTTACCTGCCCATGCTGGTAAGGAATGAGGATCACCAATCAATTGCTTGTCAGCACTACCCATGCCATGTCCGAGACTAGACATTACTTCATAACCCGCTGAGCTACGACGAACCCAAACTGCACAGGTGGATTCCATCCAGTAAGTCTTTTTCGTCTGCTTATCAAAGAAGAAGACCCGCCCCCCAAATTCGCCGTTACATTCGTTGTAAACCAGATACGTAGCATCTTCAAATAATTTAGGCCGTTCGCCAAATGGAATGGGCTTCTTATAGGGTCGCCATCTATTGTCAGTTGTGAGCTGCCAATATTGTCCGGCTGCTAATCCAATTAGTTGACCATCCACCAACCAATGCCGTTTAAACCGCTTCGTGTTCAGCGTTTTCTCTAGTGCCAGGTTTCGTTGCCAATCATCGATAGTAAAACAAGCAAAGTAGCCAGGGCTAAATAAACTGATCAGGTTATTGCGATAAAGTATTGAGTACGAAAGAGGGTACTTGTCAGCGCTAAACGGATTGGTTACTACGCGACGCTGTTTGGTTAGATGCAAAGCCGTATCCGCCAGAACAACCTTGTACTTTTCAGTAACCAGTAAGTTGGGAAGTCGAAGGGTATCTTTTCTGTACGAATGTAGTTCGTCAAAGTGACTGATGAGTTGATTAAAGGTCGTATCAATTGGTTTATTGCCCGCAAAACGCTGTATTTTTTGCCCGAAACCAGACGAAAATGCAGCCAGCATAAGCAGTATATTGGTAAGAACCTTTACCGGTTGCATTGCCTGGTTAAATTAGGGTTCAGAACTTGTTGTATCAGTATTTTCAGGTTAAGTAGTCTGCTTCTTTTTTACCGAAAAGTTGAGTTTACCACGCTTAAAATGCATTGATCGAGAATCTCCGTTGTCAGCTTGAAAACGTATATCAAACCTACCCTTAACGGAACCACTAACCGAGTCATAACGGATCACTCTGAGCCATCCTTCAGCCTGTTTATACACTGCGGAATTAATTTTTCCCACTCCCAGGGTAATATAATTACTACGAACGCCTGTTGGACCCAGGGAGTCAGCCAAGCTAGATGGAAAAACCTTGTAACGACCCGTCTGAAGTGGAATATTGCCAATGAGAAGCGTTTGTGTTTGTCTACAAGGTTCCTGACAGCCAGTGGGTTTGTTGATAGGTTTCCGCTTCAGTTCAGGGTGAGGAAGATCGGTGATAAAAATCAAGCTAACCTTATTCCCATAGTATAATTTAGGACTGCCATTTAAAAAAGAGCCATACCAAGCCGATTGGTTGAGTGAAGCTCTGACTGGGAGCGACCTTGAACAAGATGTAAACAGAGTTAGTAAAAGAAGTAAACCAATCTGTTGACACACATCTCGCTGTTTGGTATATGGTCTCTGCCAAGAGTATCCTGTTACAGAGTGGTTTGACGCAGTCATACTCGTTCTCGTCGTAAAACAGATCTAGATTAAGCAGGTACCTGTCGGTCTGATCCAGGCTGCCGGGGTGCCCTTAACGGAAGTGCGCTCTCCACCGTTTGTGGCTTTACCCCTGCACAAACACTCATTTGCTTCCAGCCGGACTGATCAGCCATCATTTGAAAGGTCAAGATAGGACGATACCGGTTATAAACATATGTTCTGTAGACCAAATCAATAATTGATTAGTTAATTTTTGTTTCCCCCCTGCTCGGCCAGTGCCCGCCTGGCTGCTTCGTACACGTCGACAGTAGCACCTGTTTTCAACCGGCTGGCGAAATCGACTTGCTGCCGGGTACCGGGTTTCAACCAATACACCATTCCGCCCAAGCGGTGCTGTAGCGATGTTGACCCCCGATCTGGGAGAAGTGCAAGAACAAACCGCCCCTCGGCCGTGCAGCCTAAATTGCACGATGCCGAGGGGCGGTTTATAACTAATCTTATGTTAGTAGATGAAAGTAAGAATCAGCCGTATGTTGAAATGGTGATTACTCTAAATAAAATTAAATATTAGATTGACTATTTTATCGAGCTAAATCTTGCAATTGGACTCGAAGAGACTTGTCACTGGGACGTTTTGCTTTGGCCGATATCAACTTCCCATTTTGATCAAATAATAGGTAACGGGGAATGGCTTTCAACTGGTATTGTTTAGCCAAAGCTGATTGAAACGAGTGAGTCAGCAAATAACTAGCTGTCTTCTCAAGACCAACTTGTCTTACCGCGTTGGCCCAAGCTTGAGGGTCATTGTCCATTGAAATGTAAAGAAAACTAATGTTGTCGTTCGCCAACGACCTTCGTAGCTGATGAGAATCAGGCAGTTCATCCCGACAAGGAGCACACCAACTGGCCCAAAAATCTACGTATACGACGCGGCCACGATGCTTGGCTAGCAGTTGAGTCCAAGTCGTGGATACTCCCAACCTGTCCAAGAGCTTTACTTCATCTCTTGCAGACGACCGAGTGTTGGTGAGGAATTCCATTGATTTAGAAACATACTCAACGTAAGTCACTTGTTGGCAATGCGTTTGAAAAGCAGGCAGTAATTTGCGAGCTAGCGGTAAATCAAAATCGAGGTTGGGTGATTTATCCCTTTTCGGTTGGCTCAATGTTTTCATAATATGAAATAACAAATAATCACGGGTAGCCCCCGAAAACGACCGATATGCGATATTGTACATCCGTTCGAAATCAACCTTACCTGAAGATTGCTGAGCCATTACACGTAACAGACCAATAACCGCAGCACGGTACTCTGGAATGTACAGTTTGGCGTCATCCCGAAAGAAGTGAACGTACTGTTTCGTTGAATCAAGTGGAATCTGGCCTGGATTATGAGCCACTAAGCCTCGTATGTACTGATAGAAAAAGTAGTCTTTCCAAGGGGCTAATTGCTTACTGGTCAAGTGGTGCTGGTGGCCGTAATGAGTCAAAAAATTTAGGCGGCTTCGATAACGTTGATGAAGTTCAAGTGCTCGTTCGGCAAATGTGAGCTTACTATAGGTAGTGCCAACCAAGTATTCTTTTTCGAAATCCCAATCGCCTTGTTTAAGCGATTTCTGTGTATTAAAAAACTGTTGATGGCAGTTAGCAACAGCGTTGGTTGTATCGAAGGCTGTTTTTGCGGTTAAGTAGTAGTTTGTTCCCCGTGTTAAGGTGTAGGATCTACCCGGGAATAGTAAGTACAGAGCTTGGCTGCGGTGGTCAGCATCTCTCAAAAATATGGGTTGTTTGACGGACCACTGCGCTTTCTGTCTTACATTAGATAAGATGGTTAGTTGTTCATTATCAAAAACATCAATATATTCTAGATAAGTTGGTTCTTTAAACTGACCAATCAATTGTAGATGAATTGTTGGTTGAGCCCAGCCTTGTTGAACTAGCAAAATACACCCTATAATGAGCTGAAAAAGCTTCATACAGTTTTGTTGTATAAGTGCATTTATATAAAGAAATTGAAGTAATAAGACGGCCTAGGTTAAAAGGTCGTCTTACTATTAAAAATATCTTATTCGCGTCTTATTTCTGAGCTGAAATAATGATCCCTTCTTGAGAAGGGGTACTAGGTGTTTTAAAAGTGTAACCAAGTGGTATTATAACGACGCCAGGTGCACCATTTACACTTCGTTCATAAAAAGTGTTAGCTGTTATTTTGCTCACATAAAGTGCCGGAGCCCTTGATCCAGCAGAAAGTTGAAAGACTCCGTTACTTTCGCTGACACCAACATCTTTAGTCTGAATGGCTACGCCAACATCACTAATCTTTTTGTAGACGCTTCCAACTCGTACAGAATCTGATTTTTTACGATCTACAACGATGTAGAATTCGCTAACACCAATTTTGTTGATACCCTTATCAGAGTAAAGAGTATCTCCATTAATACTATAAGTTAGCACTCTATATCGACCGGAAGCCCGAGTTGACACATCATTAGGCACACTTTCTTTATGCTGACAGCCAAAGAAGCCTAAGAACATTAAAGGTAAAAGTAACTTTGTCATGATGTTGAGTATTTACAAACATAACGTCCAACCTTTTTTTGTTGTATATGTGGCAATATGTTATTCGACAAAAGAGAGAAACTATCAATTACAGTTCCTTAGCAGGATCTTGTAAATCTCTCATTCTTCTCTCATACTCTTGAACAACCTTGGCCAGCTTAGTACCTGGCTTGACTACCATCTCTAAGTTGGAGGTGGCACCAATTGTCTTATCCTCTTGACCCGATGCGGTTGTATAATGGATCATAGCTAGGGAACCCCTCTTTATCAGTAGACGATCATCGGGTGAATCGATTCCATAAGTGATCTTTGTCACTTTAATAGTTGTACCCAATCCATACCTTTTCTCAACCTCCGGCTTGATTTTTCGCTGTAGTTCCTCCATTGAAGTAGCCAATTGATCCCCTGTGGGAGAAGCTAACTGAATTGAAGGCTTTAAAGCAGTCGTTTCTTCTTGTGATGTACTTGATGAACATTGAAAAAGTACTCCAGAAAGGAGACTCAAGCAGAGTAATTGAGACAGCTTCATAGCTCTGAAGATTTAGTTTAAATGCAAGATAGTCAATAGTTTCTCCGTTAAAAACACTTCCTATTTCTTGACCGGTACGTTTTGTGAGATGAGCCCTTCAAAGACTGTTTTTTGACCTTCAGAAAATGGTCAACCGCACTCAGCACATTGGTGATTACTTCTGCCTCTATAGGAGACGGTTCTTTCGGCGGTGGCGGTACATGGGTCACCATGCCAGCCTTCAGGGCTTTATTGATCTTCCGGATGACCGCTTTTGCCTGCTCCTTGCGCTCTTAAATGGTATCACCATTAATAACAACCCGTTTTCGAACCTGTCGCTGGTCGCGTACACTCCACACGTAATAAACGACTACCCAGGCCTTCGTCAGATCGTCGCCAGCATCGCTCAGTCTGGCTAATTTGTAATTTATATTCATTCAGCTACTGCCATTTTTTGGCCATTTTTTGGCCTGTTACTGCCATTTTAATTTTTGGCCAAAAAATAACCCCTGATAATCGCTGATTATCAGGGGTTTAAGTAAGTGGAGACGGAGAATATAACCATCCTTCGCTCAACAAGTTCATTTTCAGTATTTTATCGAGATTTTTTCTTTATGGTACTCCGCCAAAATGCAACCTTTTAAAGGGTATTCTGAGCATCAAGGTTCTTAATTGATTAGAATCGTCGTTTTTGGTACTACCTCTCTCTTTGAATGCACCCCAATAGTTCACCGTTCGCTTAGAAAGCTCCATCTACCGATTTACTATCAGCCTTACGCCTTTTGGCTAACTTACGCAGAATGTCTCTCGGGACTGGTACTGATGAACCGTAGCCGGTTCCGCTTTTCAAAACTAAGTGTTCTCCAGTCAGTCCATTGTCTATCAAGCTATAAGCCCAATCGTTTGCAATCAAAAAGTTGGAAAGAAACATTGGCCAATCTTCCGGGTATCCATGCTCTATTTCCTTTGTCTCGATGTTTTCGACAATTGTAAGCTTACTCTCTAATTCAAACTCGTCAGCTGCCATCCTAACAATTATTTGAGCGCATGTAGATTGTAAGTATTCTATTTTCTCTCTTTGAAGCTTAAGCAACTCGTCTGCTTTTCCCAAGTCTTGCTCAAGCTTATCTAATCTCTCTTGATCTATTGTGTTCGTTTTGTCTTCTCCCCATTTAAGTACCTCAGAGAAAGAAACACCCAACGCAATAGCAATCTCCTCAATCTGATCTACACTTAATTTACTACCTCTGTTTTCCAATCTGTGATAAGCTGATGGGTCGAGTTCTAATCGCCTGGCTATCTCGGCTTGGCTCATTCCTTTAGCGGTACGTATGGCCTTTATGTTGTTGGAAATGTCCATGTCATTGAAAAATTTTACAATGTTATCTGTTTGAATATCAATAGTTATTAATAAAATAGTCAGTATTTATTGACATAATTGTTGATTACTATTGAAATTATTGTCAAGATTGTGGCCTAATTCATCCATTTATGAAAGCCACAACACCCAATCCAGTAGCAGATGCCTTCACCGCATACCAAGACAAAATTGGTATTGCGTTTAAACCAGACCAGCGATTTTATGACCGAGTCGGTATAAATCGAAAGCGTTTTGGTCAAGTGTTCAGAGGTGAGAAACCTTTAATGAGTTATGAAGTAAAGGCTCTATCTGAATTTCTTGGTGTCCCTGTCGAGGACTTAATATAAAGTATTAAGCCCTACAGCCTCGAGGCCGTAGGGCTTTGCCATTTGAAAGAATTTGAAATCCAAATTAAACATTGATGCTCAATCAACCTAACTACCAAAAAGCAACCCGAGCGGTCGAAAATGGTCAGCGATTTACCCAGGCGGAATGCTTCGTTTCGTTCTATATACTACCCAGAACCGGCATGATACAATGCCGCATAACGATCAACGGTAAACGCGCTCAATGGTCAACCCGCATTAAGTCTACAAAGGCAAATTTTGACACCAAAACCCATGTTATCAAGGGTGATTCCAGAGATACCGCACGATTGCAAGCTCTGAAAACAGACATCACACGAATTTTTAAAGACCGGGAGTTAACGGGTCGTAACCTAGACCCACTAGTTATACGTGACATTGCAATGGGTCTGCGGGGCCATGACGAAGTTGTACCAACTGTTATAGAAGCTATCAACCGTTTTCACCAGCGTCAGGAAGACCGAATCGGCAGTAATGGCTTGACTCTTAATTCAGTTAAGCGATACCGTTCCTATCGACAGATTCTAACCACATTCATTACGGTTCAATACGGTCCCAAGATTCAGCTTCACCAACTCAAACCCGCATTAGGTACTGAACTCATTGACTACCTCAAAGGCCCCAAAGCCTACTGTCACAACTATTGCGTTAAGATAATCGACTATATGAAGTCGATTATTGAACACGCGGTCTCTTACGAGTGGGTAGACCGTAACGTGCTCAAAACGACCAAAATTCGAAAGTTCAAGAAGGAGGTCAAGCTACTATCGATGGACGATCTGAACCGATTGCAGGATACTAAACTAGTTGGGAGTACCCTGAATCTGGTAAAAGATATGTTCCTTTTGAGCTGCTACACAGGACTCGCTTATGCTGATATGATTCAGCTCAACAGAGGGCATATCGTTCAGGTTAACGGCTTCGATTGCATTCTGATCGAACGACAGAAATCAGCTCAACAAGCCTTTGTTCCCATATTTCCAGCCGCTCGACTGATACTAAATAAGTATGAATACCACGAGCAATGTATCGTGGAAAACAGGCTTATTCCTTATATCTCTAATCAAAAGGCAAACCAGTGGCTAAAAGTAATCGGTCATGCCGCTGGAATTAAAGAGGTGCTCCACACGCACATGGGCCGTAAGACCTTCACGATGTACGCTGAAGAGCTTGGTTTTACGCTGAATGACACCGCTACGATGCTAGGTCACTCGACCGCAACGATGACAGAAAACCATTATTTCAAACATCGACGCGAGCCTATTATCCGCAAGCTCCAAAGTTTATACGGCGAGCAAGGAAAAGACCAAAAAGCCAGCTAAACCATGTCAACTATCAACGACGGAGGCTTGATGCCAATCAACGAGTTACCGGATGATACCCTATTTCTTAAGAAATACATCACCAAGCAGCGCGATCTACTTGACGTATACCTGCTGCAATACCTTATTCTTCGAGAAGACAACGCCGAGTTAGAGCGCAGACTCCGACACCTCGAGACCTTCCGTTCCCCCAACTAGACAAAATGCCCCCGCACATCGGCCAAAATGTACGGGGGCTATAATTATGCTTAACGCGCTGCAAATATAATGATAGCTAACCAACTACCCCCGTTTTCGGTTCGTAGCGATCCCAAAACCATTACGCTTAATCAGACCACGTTGCTAAGTCGTATACGAGAGAGTCGCATTACCGACCGTACCCCTGTTAAGAAACTCAAGCCTGTTGTTACCGTTGGTCAATCCACCTTCGCCCGACGGGGCGATTTTTCAGTTATCACAGGCCAACGAAAAGCCGGAAAAACTACTGTTTTGCAATTTGTAGTTGCTACCGCTTTACTCGAAGACATTCCGCTCGAGCTGGATACGCTACAAATACGCACTGACTATTGCCGGGGTAGCGATGTTATTTATGTTGATACCGAGGGCAGCAAAGAAGACACACAGGACTTTATCAAAGGTGTTAAAAGCATCATTGGTATGAGTGAGCAACCTGCTAACCTGCACACCTACCACTGGCGAGAATTTACCGCCAAAGAATGTCGGGAAGGAATGGACATTCTATTTAGTGAACACCCAAACGCGCATTTATGGATTATTGACGGTATTGCCGATCTCGTCAGCAAGCCCAACGACGAAGAAGAGAGTAATCAAACGGTTCGTTGGATTATGAGTATGGCGGGTAAACTTGATACCTGCATCATCCTGGTAATTCACGAGAACCCTACAAAAGCTGGTCAAGAATCCAAACTTCGCGGCCACTTGGGAAGTGAGCTCGAACGGAAAGCATCGGGGGCCGTTGGTATCGAAAAAGACCGGCAACGAGGTGAACACTATATTAAAAGCCGGTTCCTACGGAAGAGTGCCGATTTTGAGCCGATAGCGTTCCGATTTGACCCGCACACCAACCGTCCCACCCATCGCATCTTAACGGCGAGCGAACGCGCCCAACTTCAAGACAGGAACCGGGTTCGCATTGGTGAACTAATGGTCCTACGCACCAAGTGCTATCGAAGTAAAACCAGATTGACTGAGCGTGAGCTCAAGGAAAGTATCAAGCATAATCAGAATACCACTACCGGCAAAGATGCCGAACGCGCCCTTTGCAATCGTAACCTACAAGCCCTACTCAAATACAATCTTATTCGGGAGGAGCAGACTATAGAGGGCTCCGTTTATCTCTTAACGGACATTGAGGGCGGGGCGATTGACTTCAAAATTGGACAGTCAGATGAATGAAAGCCCTCCTATATATATAACGAACGAACTATATATATATAAGGCGTTCGCGTATGCGTTCGTTCGCCCGTTCGCTTGGACAAATCCGAGATACTCCCGTTAAAAATCCCCTTGAAGCTTTCGATTCTGTTTTTATCCTCTCTACAGCCAAAAATCAAAATATTATTTGGTATCAAAAAAGATGCTTTTGAAAAGTAGAATCAAAATCGAACGCGAACGCTCAAACCTTATATACCCCCCGTTCGCGTTCGTTCGCCCGTTCGATCGGAGGTCAGTTTTGAGTATCCAAATAATGTTCTGTTTAGGCTAGTAGAACGCTGGCCAGGCAAAACCAGGCGTTGAAAAAATTTAAGGAAAGGCCCACTAAGAAGAAAGTTATTATGATTGCTACAAACAGGATACAATTGGCGAAAGCAGTAGCCATTATTGATTACCTAGCCTATAAAGGATTTCAGCCCGTTAGTCAACACGGCAAGCGGCTTGTTTATTCTTCTCCCTTTCGGCTAGAAAATACCCCGTCATTCTGGGTTAATACGTCGATCAATCGGTATAAAGATTTCGGCTCAAGCGAAGCCGGGGACGACATAATTAAACTAGTCCAACACCTAAACGGGTTTAGTTTCACTCAGGCAGTGGAAGAGCTAATCCAGTTTGCCGGTTTAGAAGTCAAACCTGCTTTTTCATTTAGTGGGCCTATACGCTCCCAGCCTACCGAGGCTGTTATCCGGTCGATTAAACTCCTTTCTAACGCTCAGCTTATACGCTACGTCGAAAGTCGTAAAATCAGTTACCCCGTTGCCCGTCGCTACTGTCATGAGATCTATTTCCAACAAGGGGGAAAGAATCAATTCGCGCTAGGTTTCATCAATCAGAAAGGCGGCTATGCGTTACGCAATGGAATAGGAGCTAAACGCAACCTGGGACCAGCCGGATACTCACTCATCGACGCACCAGGAGTTGACTGTATTAATGTTTTTGAGGGGGTATTCGATTTCCTGTCGGGACTCGAATTCTACGGCCGACAAACACCCCACTTTCCAACGCTGGTACTTAATTCAACAACTAATTTGGAAAGTGCCATTCCAATTATCGAAAAGTTTGAGCGGACAAACGCCTATTTAGACAACGATAAAGCGGGTAGAGCGGCTCTTGATAAACTACAAAATATAGGAAACAAAGTAGTCGATCGAGCTGGTCTCTACCAAACCCACAAAGACTTTAATGCTTTCTGGCTGGAAATTTCCAAAAGTCATGTTTCACAATGATTCTATGCACCTCTACAGCCCTCAAGCCCCCTAATTGTTTAATTAACTGATTATCAAATTGATAACATTTTTATAAAAGTTGCACCCTTTTATATAGTTAACAGGGCTTTCTTATAAAACCATTTGTTGGGTAAAGAACTGGATCAAGGCTGGAAATTTATCGGCGAAGGTATCGAACTGAGCCACCATATTCTTGACATTCAGCTTTTCCAACAGATTGATAACCAGCGTCCTTAGGCTGCTCAAAACTCGACTGATTGCTGCCTGACTGCTTCGCAACTCATCTTCTGCCAGGGTTACATCCCGTTGATGGTGCATCACTTCAACACACCAATGCTGGCGGATGGCATCGAACAGTTC
>NZ_MVEC01000019.1:0-184535 GCF_002006735.1 Spirosoma sp. 209
TCTGATCGAGCTGCTCCCGTGAGGGGGCGGTGTCGATCGAGGAACAACAAGCAGGTTGGTGCTGGTAAGGCGGGTGAACACCTCTTCCATTCCGAACAGAGCCGTTAAGCCCCGTACTGCCGATGGTACTGCTGTCACAAGTGGGAGAGTAGGAAGGTGCCACCTGCTGTTATTAAACGCGAAAGCCGTTACCCGATCCGGGTGACGGCTTTTTGCATATATAAGCTATTTTACGACGAGGAGCGAGATCCGCATGCCTGAATACAATATAAGGGCGGCTATAGAGACCCCAGATGGGATTCACCATAGCCGCCCTTATGTTATAAGTGGTATTAAGCGAGTTCGAGTTCGCTGAACGTTGGGAGGGTGATTTTAGCAAGCAGCTGTTCTTCGAGCAGATCGGCCCAGGCGTTCATGTATGCCACTACATCATCCCGGACATTATGCTTGAGGTATCGTTTTTCGAGCGGAAAACGAGCCAGTACTGCCCGATCATCCAACCGTTCGAGGTGCTTGAGATCTTCCAGCATCAAGCCAGCGTTCAGCATTTCATTGATCACAATATCCAGCGGCATCTGACTGGTGGGGCAGTAATCATCGACCTGTTCATTCCAGTCACCGTAGCGCTGCATGGCGTACTGGTGAATTTGATCTTTGTTTAGCTTGGTTAAAACCTGCGCCAGATTGCCACAGTTGCAGCCACCCATATGACCCCACTGGTAAGGAGATCCATTAGCCAGATTACGAGCCGTACGGCGCAACGCATCAATAAGTTCGGGGGTTGGTCGTGCCATGATAAAACAAGGTTTATTGATTGACTGGCTAACAGCCTGTTAATCCGTTTTGTTCGCCGTTGGCGTTGGGTGTTGATAGATTATCGAACCAGCTCCATCAGGTCTTTATCGTTCACTTCTTTACGGATATCGGCCATGTCCAGGAAGCGCGTGTAAATGCCATCCAGGGTTGGTTTATCGTAACGGAAGCCCAGCAGTTCGAGCCGATGTTTGAGGGCATGACGGCCGCTGCGAGCCGTCAATACGATAGACGACTCCGGTACACCCACATCATGCGGATTCATGATCTCGTAATTCTCCGAATGCTTTAGAAAGCCATCCTGGTGGATACCCGACGAATGCGCGAAAGCGTTGCGACCAACAATGGCTTTGTTCGCCTGTACTGGCATGCGCATCATCTGCGAGACAAGATTGCTGACGGGGAAAAGACGGGTTGAGTCAACATTGGTGTAGTAGCCTAGTTCTTTGTGTACTTTAAGCGCCATGACGACCTCTTCCAGGGATGTATTGCCCGCCCGTTCGCCAATGCCATTCATCGTAACCTCAACCTGACGAGCGCCGTTCATCACACCCGCCAGCGTATTGGCGGTGGCCAGGCCCAGATCATTGTGGCAGTGGATCGAAATAGTAGCCTGATGGACGTTGGATACGTTTTCGTAGATGTAAGCGATTTTACGACCATACTCGTCGGGCAGGCAGTAACCGGTCGTGTCCGGGATATTGACAACCGTAGCACCGGCCCGGATGACAGCTTCGGTCAGCTGCGCCAGGAAGACCAGGTCTGCCCGTCCGGCATCTTCAGCGTAAAACTCGACATCTTCAACGTACGTTTTGGCGTGTTTGACGGCTGCTACGGCCTGCTCCAGGATCTTCTCCCGCGTACTACCAAACTTGTTCCGGATATGTATATCCGAAGAGCCTATGCCCGTATGGATACGGCCCCGTTTAGCCAGTTTCAGCGCTTCACCAGCCGCGTCGATATCACCCTTGACCGCCCGGCTTAGCGCGCAGACGGTTGGTTCTGTAACAGCTTTGGCAATTTCAACAACCGAGCGAAAATCGCCGGGGCTGGAAACCGGGAAGCCGGCTTCGATAATGTCAACCCCAAGTCGCTCCAGTTCTCTGGCCACAACAATCTTTTCTTCGGTGGTTAGCTGACAGCCGGGAACTTGCTCACCATCGCGCAGGGTGGTATCGAAAATATAAACTCGCTGGCTCATACTTAGTAGTAATGACTGATTGGCAATTTATCTGATTGTATAAAAAATGCTCTTCCTGTTGCGAGAAAGAGCATTTATAGGAAAGCCTATCTTTCTCCGTCAACAAACGTAAGGTTTCTGCAGTCGGTTAAGTGAAGGCATCAGGATCATCGGCGAAATTTCGCTGGTTGCGTAAACACGCTACAAAAATAGAGTTTTAAAAAAGATCTGCAAATGAAATTTTATTTTTAATACCAGCCTATCTGACAGCTATGCCTGAAGGAGTTGCAAAATTTGCTGCCCCATGGCATCGGTTCCTAACACATGCTCGGGCTGGGTGGTTGGATCAGCAATGTCACGGGTCCGGTAGCCGGCTTTCAGCACAGCGTCTACGGCGCCGACAACAGCTTCGGCTTCGGCTTTCAGGCCAAAGGATATGTCGAGCATCAGTGCTACCGATAATACAGAAGCCAGCGGGTTAGCTACTCCTTTGCCGGTAATATCATGCGCAGAGCCATGGATAGGCTCATATACGCCGGTATTGTCGCCAACAGAAGCCGAGGCCAGCATACCCATCGATCCGGCAATCTGGCTGGCTTCGTCGGTCAGGATATCGCCGAAGAGGTTGCCCGTAACGACAACGTCAAACCGTTTTGGATCTTTGATGAGCAGCATGGCGGCAGCATCGATGAACTGGTGTTCGACCTCTACGTCGGCGTATTCGGGGGCAATTGCCTGAACCACTTCCCGCCACAGTCGGCTGCTTTCCAGTACGTTAGCTTTATCTACCGAACAGAGCCGCTTGTTACGGGTGCGGGCGGCTTCGAACGCCTTCCGAACAATACGTTCTACTTCGTATTTGCTGTAGATCATTGTATCGTAGGCGGTATTGCCTTCGTCGAGTCGTTCGCGTTTGCCAAAATAAACATCGCCGGTCAGTTCACGGAAGAACAGGATGTCGGCACCCCGCAGAATTTCGGGCTTGATACTCGATGCATCGAGCAGTTCGTCAAAGAGTTTGATGGGCCGCAGGTTGGCGTAAAGTCCCAGTTCTTTGCGCATCTGCAGCAGACCCTGCTCGGGACGGACTTTGGCGGTAGGATCGTTATCGTACTTGGGATGGCCAACGGCACCGAACAGGATTGCATCGGCTGCCCGCATTTTGGTCAGGGTTTCGCCGGGCAGGGGCGAGCCGGTTGCTTCGATAGCGACGTGGCCAATAAGGGCTTCGTCGTAGGTAAATTCGTGACCAAATTTCCGGGCAATGGCTTCGAGAACCTGCTTGCCAACGGTTGTTACTTCGGCACCAATGCCGTCGCCGGGAACTACAAGGATGTGTTTTTTCATGAAAAAGAGAATGGAGAAACGCGTAGATAAGAGGAGACGGTGCTGCGAACGTATACGATCGGACCGGCTCTCTTTCAGCAGGCGTTTCCTTTAGTCTAAAGTATTCAACATTTTTTGGGTTGCCTTAATCGCCGATACGGTCTGATCAGAGTCGAGGCCCCGGGTTTTGAATTCGTGATTTTTGACTTTCCAGGTGATGATGGTCTCGCAGAGCGCATCCGTACGGCCACCGGTCGGAATCCGTACGGCGTAGTCGGTCAGTTCGGGCAGAACGAGCTTTTTGCGGCTGTAAATTTTCTTCAGCGCGTTCATAAACGCATCGTACTGCCCGTCGCCCTGGGCATTTTCTTCAAACTGTTCGCTATCGATGCGTACTCGTAATGTAGCCGACGGCTTCAGGTCTTTAGAATGAGTCAGCACGTAGTTGAGCACTTCTACCCGCGATGCCACCGCGTTGGTGTTGAGCACGTCGGCAATAACATAGGGTAGGTCCTCGCGGGTAACGACCTCTTTCTGGTCGCCCAGTTCGATAACCCGCTGGGTCACTTTCCGAAGGTCATCGTCCGATAGCTGAATACCCAGCTCACGCAGGTTGTTCTCGATATTGGCTTTGCCGGAGGTTTTACCGAGGGCGTAGCTGCGTTTGCGACCGAAGCGTTCGGGCAGCAGCGTGTTAAAGTACAGATTGTTTTTCTTGTCGCCATCGGCATGGATGCCGGCCGTCTGGGTGAACACATTGTCGCCCACTACGGGTTTGTTATCCGGAATCCGAAGGCCGGAGAACGTTTCGACAATTTTGCTGACCTGATAGAGCGATTTTTCGACCACCCCCAGTTTTACCTCCGGCATGAAGTCGTGCAACACGGCCAGGGTGCTGGCCAGGGGTGCATTACCGGCCCGCTCACCCAGCCCGTTTACGGTCAGGTGAATGCCGTGGGCGCCGGCCCGTATGGCTTCCATCACGTTGGCCACCCCGAGGTCGTAGTCGTTATGGGCGTGAAAATCGAAGTGGAGCCTGGGATAGCGGTTTACCAGCTGATAAACGAACTGATACGATTCGGCCGGGGTCAGCACCCCCAGTGTATCGGGCAGAAGAACCCGGCGGATGGGTTGGGTTTGCAGAAAATCCAGAAACTGAAATACGTAGTCGGGCGAGTTACGCATGCCATTGCTCCAGTCTTCCAGATACACATTGATCTGAAACCCGGCGAGCTGAGCCTGGCTAACCATCTGTTGAATATCGCCAAAATGCTGGTCGGGCGTTTTCTTGAGCTGATGAGTCAGGTGGTTCATGGACCCCTTCGTCAGCAGGTTCATGACTTTAGCGCCCGATTCCCGCATCCAGTCGAGGGAGGCTTGCCCATCGACAAAGGTCAGCACCTCGACCCGGTCGAGCAAACCCATACCGGCTGCCCAGCGCGTAATCTGCCGAACGGCCTCCAGCTCGCCCGCCGACACCCGTGCCGACGCCACCTCTACCCGATCAACCTTTACCTCGGTAAGCAGTACCTGGGCTAACGCTAGTTTCTCGGACGCCGAAAACGACACCCCGCTGGTCTGTTCACCATCGCGGAGGGTCGTATCCATAATTTCAATATAACGGCGGGTTTTCATGAAGCAAAATGAGTGGTTGAGCAAACGAGTGATGGAGTGGCCAGTGCGCCTGATAACGCGCCCAATTTACTCCATCGCCATTTACTCAATCACTCAGTAAGGTTAGAACGGTCTGGTATCGGCAAAGGCTTCGATTTCGGATTTCATCGACAGGAGGTAGTCGATGTCGTCGTAACCGTTGAGCAGGTTGTGCTTCTTGTACTCGTTGATGGCGAAGCGCTCACTATCGCCCGTTGCCAGGAGGGTGATGGTCTGCTCGGGCAGGTTCACTTCCAGTTCGGTGCTGGGGTCGGCTTCGATGGCTGCGAAGATTCTGTCCGCAAACTCGGGGCTTACTGTAACGGGCAGGATGCCGACGTTGAGGCAGTTGTTCTTGAAAATATCGGCGAAGAAGCTCGATACGACGCAGCGGAAACCATAGTCGTAAATAGCCCAGGCTGCATGTTCGCGGCTCGATCCGCTGCCGAAATTTTTGCCACCCACCAGAATTTTACGGGCTGGGCCATTGCTCGAATAGGTTGGATTGTTGAGTACAAAATCGGCCTTGGGTGTGTTGTCGGGGTTGTAGCGCCAGTCGCGGAACAGGTTGTCGCCAAAACCTTTGCGCTCCGTCGCTTTCAGGAAGCGGGCAGGAATAATCTGATCCGTATCGACGTTCTCGATGGGCATCGGAACGGCCGCACTGCGAAGAATGGTGAAATTATCGTAAGCCATGTTTACCGTAATAAGTTATGAGTGATGAACGATGAGTGATAAGTGTTAAGGTCGGTCGGTACATATCGGCCGCTCATAACTCAGCACTCATAGCTCATCGCTATATGAATTCTCTGGGATCGGTGACTTTGCCTGTTACGGCGGCTGCAGCGGCAACGAGCGGGCTGGCCAGCAGGGTACGGGCGCCTGGCCCCTGACGACCTTCGAAGTTGCGGTTCGAGGTAGAAACGGCGTATTTACCGGCCGGAATCTTGTCTTCGTTCATGGCCAGACAGGCTGAGCAACCCGGCTGACGGAGTTCAAAACCGGCTTCGGTCAGGATGTCCAGAATACCTTCTTCTTTGATCTGTCGCTCAACCACGTGCGAGCCCGGTACGAGCCAGGCCGTAACGTTATCGGCTTTCCGGTGGCCTTTTACGATCGACGCAAACGCGCGGAAATCCTCGATCCGACCGTTGGTGCAGCTGCCCAGAAAAACGAAGTCAATGGGTTTGCCGACCATCGATTCGTTCTCGGCGAAGCCCATGTACTGCAACGATTTTTTGTAACTGGCCGCGCCGTCTTTTACCGCTTCGGCTATTGGAATCTGCCGCGATATACCCGTGCCCAAACCGGGGTTGGTACCGTACGTAATCTGCGGTTCGATAGTGGCCGCATCGAAGGTCAGATCTACGTCGAACTCGGCCCCGTCGTCGGTGCTGAGCGACTCCCAGTACGGAACCAGCTTATCCCAGGCTTCGCCTTTAGGCGCCATTTCGCGGCCGTTCAGGTAGTTGAGGGTGGTCTGGTCGGGGGCAATTATACCACCGCGCGCGCCCATCTCGATGCTCATGTTACAGACCGTCATGCGGCCTTCCATGCTCATGTTGCGGAACACCTCGCCGGCGTATTCGACAAAGTAGCCCGTTGCGCCACTGGCCGAAATCTGCGCGATGATGTAAAGAATGACGTCTTTGGGCATGACCGCCTTACCAAGCGTACCGTTTACCGTGATCCGCATTTTCTTTGGCTTCGGCTGCATGATACACTGCGAGGCCAGCACCATTTCTACTTCCGAGGTACCGATTCCGAACGCAATGGCCCCAAACGCACCGTGGGTCGACGTATGCGAGTCGCCACAGACGATGGTCATGCCGGGTAGGGTGATGCCGTTTTCGGGGCCGATTACGTGCACAATGCCGTTTTTCTGGTGGCCCAAACCCCAGTGTGAAATGCCATACTTAGCCGTGTTGACTTCCAGCGCCCTGAGCTGATTGGCTGATAGCGGATCGGCAACGGGTAGGTGCTGGTTGAGGGTAGGTGTGTTGTGATCGGCGGTGGCGAAGGTTCGGCCGGGAAACAGTACCGGCGCGCCCCGGCCCTCGAGACCCAGAAACGCTACGGGGCTGGTTACTTCATGGATGAAATGACGGTCGATGAACAACACATCGGGGCCATCTTCGACGTGCCGGATGACGTGCGCATCCCAGACTTTATCAAATAAGGTTTTTGGGGTACTCATTGTTGTAGCGGAAACTTTGTTCGTAGCTACAAAGGTGATGAGTTGTTATCAGGCCGGCATCTCGTTACGCGTCCAATAAATAGCGTTTTTGGTTCTTGATTGGCGAATGGACGGAAAACTACATTGGCTGGTAATGATGATGCGTGAATATAATCAGCTCTATCAACGGTTTGCCGCGTTTTGCCGCATTCGCTTGGGGCCGTACCAAAGCCAGAATCCGGTTACCGTAAACAGCAGCAGGGCCAGGCCGGTAATGGTAGTGTAAACGAGTTTGATCTGGCCGTCGCTGGTTCCGGCGTAGAAGTCGAGGATAGAGCCGTCGTGGATTTTCTCGATAAAGTCGGACCGTCGTTGTTCGATGTGGAGCAGTTTGCCGGTGGCGCCATCCAGCTGTACACCCCAGAAATGATCGGCAAACACGAATTTGACCATGCCTTTATCTTTCCGAACGTCGATCCGCTCCAGCTCCAGCGACAATTCGGGCGATATCGAGTCCTGTACTATCCGACAGGCGTTTTTATGCAGGCTATCGAGCGGCAGCCAGTCTGCCAGATTGGTCGATGTGCCTTTGTAGGATTTGGGGAGCAGGAGCCCACCGCTATTTTTCTTCCAGCCCAGCAGTAAACCGGTTACGGAGATAAACAAAAAGAACACAAATAACAGAGCCCCCGTTGTTCGATGTAGTTTTCTGGAAATCCGTAATACTTTGGCTTGCTGTTGTCTTTTCTGGCTCTCCGTCATAATGGATTGTAGAGGGTATTGCAGGGTTTTCAGCGCTGCATAAACTAAGCCGCAAACTACAGCGATTTCTGGTAAGAAGTAAGTACCGCCCAGGTTACTAAGACGTCGATGACGCTGCTCGCAGCAAGTAATGGATCGTTGAGCTGCGTATTAACACAAGGCGGTGATCAAGGCCCCAACCCGTTGATCAGGAAACGTGTTTTTAGCTTGAGGCTGAGTTGCTGAAGGACAGTCCTCCTGTTGTGTCTGTTTCGAGCATGAGAACGAACGGTGGTTCGTGTCAAACTCAATTACCCCGTTTGGGCGTGGTGCCGTACTGCTGTTTGTAGGCCTTGATGAAATGGGAAACGCTCTCGTAGCCGATCTCCATGCTGACTTCGGAGACGTTTTTGGTGGTGTTGCGGAGCAGAAATGAAGTGTATCTTACCGAATGACTATATTTGTTCATGGCATATCGA
Organism: Spirosoma sp. 209; assembly: GCF_002006735.1. Classification (NCBI taxonomy): domain Bacteria; kingdom Pseudomonadati; phylum Bacteroidota; class Cytophagia; order Cytophagales; family Cytophagaceae; genus Spirosoma; species Spirosoma sp. 209. The sequence goes on from NZ_MVEC01000019.1 coordinate 8,369, forward strand.
TTAGATAGAAGCGCCTTTCATGCAGGTACCTTCGAGCAGACCGAGCAATATCACATGGCCTGCCAACCCACTGCATATGCTGATCGTTTGCGTGTAGCCGCCTACTTGAACAGTGTGGCTTACCGCTACGATCCTGATAAACCGCCCCGCCTGGACAGAACCGCCTTCTCGGCGCGCAAGCACACCAGTTAGGATGGCAAATCTCTTCAATGATGATTTTCGTGATTTCCTGCACGCGCTGAAGGTGTGTGGCGTTCGCTACGTGTTGGTGGGTGGTTACTCGGTGATTCTACACGGGTATAGTCGAACCACGGGCGATATGGATATCTGGGTTGAGAAATCGGTTGACAACTATGCTCGTTTAGTCGAGGCTTTTGCGCTTTTTGGCATGCCAACATTTGACATGACGCTCGATAACTTCCTTAGCAATCCTGCTTTTGACGTATTCACATTTGGTCGTCAGCCAGTAGCTATTGACATCATTACCGCTATAAAAGGGCTTGTATTTGAAGAGTCGTATGAGCAGGCTTCCGACGTTGATGTGGAGGGTGTGCAGGTTCGGCTCATTCATTACAATCATTTACTTCAGGCCAAGCGAGCTGCCGGGCGCCCTCGTGATCAAAACGACATCGATAACCTTCGGCGGTCAAATCAATAGACAGTTTTTACTCAATTACCCCGTTTAGGCGTGGTGCCGTACTGCTGTTTGTAGGCCTTGATGAAATGGGAAACGCTCTCGTAGCCGATCTCCATGCTGACTTCGGATACGTTTTTGGTGGTGTTGCGGAGCAGAAAGTGGGCGTGCTCGAGCCGTCGCTGGCGGATCCAGTGGCCGGGCGAGGTATGAAACTGTGCTTCGAAGTCGCGTTTGAAGGCCGATAAGCTCCGCCCCGACAGCCGTGCCAGCTCGTCCATCGATAAGGGTTTGAGCAGGTAGGTATTCATCAGGTAGTTGAGATCCGCTTTCTGGCCCTGGTAAATGTGGAGCAGTATGGCCCGCAGCTGACCGCTTGTATCGAGTTCGAGCAGGTGGAGCAGTAACTCCTGAAACTTAAGCCGAAGCAGTTCGTTCAGAAACGGTGTGCCCGACCCGAAATACGGCAGCAGCGACTGAATAAATGTCGTAAAGGCAGGCGAAGAGGTCAGCGACAAAATAGGCTCGTCGGGCAGCGGACGGTGCTGGTCCTGAAAGAGCGAGAGGTGCTGATTAACAAACTCCTTGAGCATCTTCTCATTAACGAAGAAGACCAGGCTTTTGTAGTTCGCGTCGATGGACTCGTTCATGGAATAGCACCCCCGCTGAAAAAACAGGATCTGCCCTTTCCGGACGTGGAGCTCCTGGGTGGGCGAGTTGAATTTTTTCTCGCCTTCCAGCACAACGATTACGGCATGCTCCTCAAAAAAGACCTCGTTCCGCTCGGGATACACATCGCTCCGATACGCCACAAAAGTCATCTCCGAACCGTCGGACCGCGAACCGTCGGACCGCGAGCCGTCGGCCGGGTCGGTGCCAGGTCGGCGGATGCTCAGCGACGCAAACTGACTGGGCTGTATGGACGATGGGACGCGAAGCATGTAGCTATAATTTATTCAGCTCCTGCTCAACTAGTAAATCTATCCATTCCTTGTTTGAAGGAACTTCTGTCAAAATAGCATTCCAGATGATTTGATACTCAATACCCCAATAGTGGTGAATCAGCCGGTCGCGTAACTTGGCAAAGCCACTCCAGTTAAATTCAGGATTACTGAAACGAATATCTTCGGGCACATTTTTACAAGCCTCTCCCACAATTTCGAAACTTCGGACAAAGGCCCGAATCAAATCGTCATTCGTAATAAAATCATCATAACTCATATCGGCTGACCGCCCCATTAAATACGTCAGTTCTCGTTGTATATGCTGTAAAAACTCAAGCGTTGAACGGGACATATTCGATCTCTTTTTCAACTTCTCGTTTAACAAACGAAGCCATTCCTTCCCAAGTAAGCAAGTCGACTTTTCGATTGAGAACCTTTTCCAGATAATCGGCCATGTTCATGAAATTCCGAAAGGTTTTTTTCCCTTCCTGAAATTCAACCACAAAGTCTACATCGCTATCCGGAGTCTGTTCATCTCTCACAAACGATCCAAATAATCCTAGTCGGGCTGCCCCAAACAATTCTATAGCTGATCGGTGCGAATGAACCCGCTCAAATACTTGCTGCTTATTGGTAACGGCCGTTTGCATAGGTGTTAATTGGGGACAGCCAAATTTAGATCAAAAACTGGAACAAATCGGGTTTGTCATTGACGTGCTCGAACACGATATTCTGGGCCTGCATACGCTGGATGAGCGGCTCAAAATCGTCGCGGTTTTTCAGTTCGATGCCGACCAGCGCGGGGCCGGTTTCGCGGTTGGTTTTCTTGGCGTACTCGAAGCGGGTAATATCGTCGGTGGGGCCGAGCACGTTCAGGAAGTCGCGGAAAGCACCGGAGCGTTGCGGAAACCGGATAATGAAATAATGTTTGAGCCCTTCGTACAGCAGCGACCGCTCCTTGATTTCTTCCGTACGGGTAATGTCGTTGTTGCCGCCCCCTACCAGACAAACTACGTTTTTGCCTTTGATTTCGTCTTTCAGCAGATCGAGCGCGGCAATGCTGAGGGCGCCGGCGGGCTCGGCCACGATGGCTTCTTCGTTGTAGAGTTGCAGGATGGTTGTACAAACCTTACCCTCGGGTACCAGCACCACCCGGTCGAGGTTCTGGCGGCAGATTTCGAAGGTGATATCGCCCACGCGCTTCACGGCCGCTCCGTCGACGAACTTGTCGATATGGTCGAGCGGAACAACGTGGCCCTCGTCCATCGATACTTTCATGGAAGGCGACCCCAGCGGTTCCACGCCGATCAGTTTGGTTTTAGGGCTAAGCTGCTTAAAAACCGTCGACACCCCCGAAGCCAGTCCGCCCCCGCCAATGGCCATCAGCACGTAATCGATCTTGAAATTGGCGTCTTTGAAAATTTCCAGCCCAACGGTTCCCTGGCCTTCCATCACCAGTATGTCGTCGAAGGGGTGAACAAAGGTGCTGTCGTGGGTCTGTACGTACTCGTTGGCAGCCATGTAGGCATCGTCGTAGGTATCGCCGATCAGGACCACGTCAACGAACTCTTTACCGAACAGTTTTACCTGCTTCACCTTCTGGTTTGGGGTGGTGGTAGGCATGAAAATCGTGCCTTTAACGCCCATTTTCCGGCAGGCATAGGCCAGGCCCTGCGCGTGGTTACCGGCGCTGGCGCAAACCACGCCTTTGGCGAGCGCTTCCTGAGGCAGCGACGCCATTTTATTATAAGCACCCCGAATCTTGTACGACCGGACCACCTGCAGGTCTTCACGCTTCAGAAAGATGTTGGCTTCGTAGCGATCCGACAGGTTCAGGTTTTCCTGCAGGGGCGTATGAGTTGCAATGCCACGGAGCCGGTCGGCCGCGAGGTATATATTGTCGAGATCGGGAGCGAGGGTATGCTGATCGGTGTCTACCACGGCTGTTGCTGATGAGTGCTTTTTGTACAAAAATACAAAATCTCTGCCGGGGATAGGTAACGAGCCAAAAGCCCGTTAAGAAAACAAAGTAAGGATAACAGCCTCGGGGCTAAGGAAGCGGGTGGCTGTCCAAACCTGGCTCAAACCCGCAGCGAGCCACGAAAGCCACGGGCGGCATAGTAGGAGGGGGCGCTGTTGTGGAAAACAAAAACATGGCCGTAGCGATATTCGGCAAAGAGCGCACCGCCCAGTTTTCGGATAGCGGCCGGTGTCTGGATCCAGCTCGACGTTTTGGTATCGAAGGCGCCCAGTTGCTGCAGCGCCCGGTAGTGCTCCTCGGTGAGCAGGTCGATACCCAGTTCGGCCGCCAGATCGACCGCGTTATGTTCCGGCCTGTTCTCTTTTCTCGAGTCCTGACCCTGGCGGTCGTAACAAACGCTCCGACGACCTTTGGGGCTTTCGGCCGAACAGTCGTAAAAAACGTACTCGTCTGTCGCGCTGTCATACGCAACCACGTCGGGTTCGCCACCGGTCGATTCCATTTCGTTAAGCGACCATAATTTGGCTGGGTTCGCGTCCAGCTTTGCCGCCACGTCGGCCCAGGCAACGTCCCGATGACGGTTTTTGTTCTTCTCAAACCGCGCTTTCAACACACGGAGCATTTCTTCGCGTTGGTCTGGAGTCAAAACGGGTTGGTTTGCCGGGGCCATGCAGTTGAATTGTGTAGAGGTGGTTTATAGAACTAGGTCAGTTATCATGTGATAATCCCTATAATAGTCGCTGTTGTTTATTCTTTTGTTGTTTTTTTGTAGTCTTTAATAATCAAATAAATGGCTATAATGAATGTAATCAGGAAAAGTATATCTAACACAGGCATTTTGAAGCTGAGCGTTTGAAAATTAAAATGCCTTAGCAGCGTGGTTCCCAATGTGAACGCTACAATGATAAACACAACATTTACTCCCTTTTTGTTTTCCATGCGTTTGCTATTTTATAATGAAGTCGATCAAAAAACCTAGGAGAATGGCGGCTACAGTAAACGTTATCATGCCAAGCATATAAGCAAAGAATGCTTTCACATAATTTATAATTTTATCCCTTCCGAAAAAACTGCCTATTGCCCAGGAACAGTAGATAATACCCACTAGGCCACCGATGGCCATCAAATTTGCTTTTGTTAATCCTTGTGCCAAAGCAAACAGAGCAAAAATCAGCATGCCTATTCCCATCACAAAGCAAAGTAGAATTAAAACCTCAAATAGGTTATAATTAGATTTTCTGAAGAATAGTTTTATCCACAAAGTAATGAATATACCCATAATGATGTTGGCATAGCCATAGTGCCCTTGTATCCACGAGAAAATTTTTACCGTTGTTGTTAATTCAGCGCCTTTAAATTTTACATAATCGTCTTCTATGTGAAAAAAACTGATTGCAACCGAATAGATTAATGAGGTTATAATGATGAAAATAATTGGCTTTACGAGTCGGTTCCTGTTCTCAGATAGATAATTTCTGACGTTTTGCCCTGGGTTTGTTATTAGCTCCCTGATTGTATACAAGATACCACGCTCAAAATGCAGCACATGTTCAATTTCATGAACAATGTAATGACCATCGATCCGTTTCAGATTCGTTGGATGTCCACAATCTGGACAATAATTTGAATGTACTTCGGTAGTACAGTTTTTACAGTTCATTTTGTTGGTCAATGTTTGTTGATTATTTACTTAAGGTTGGTTTACTATCGTTGTCATAAATGCTAGATATGGATGATATGCCGACGTTCTGCTTTCTATATTATTGGTATTGAAATTAATTTAAAAAAATTTTAATATCAATTATGATGGTTTGTATTTTTCATCGACTGAAATCAAAACTAGTTATTGGTCATAAGAAGGCGGTTTATGCTATAACTTTGTTTCATTCACGAATGTCGATTTAGTGGTTTGTGGCGATAATTATAAATTCATAAATATGCGAAATGTTCGTTATTTTATTTGTGATTCATAGCTATGACCTGTAAAGCTAACTATTCAAAAGAAAGTAGGTTGCTTCTTGGATTGTCAAGAGTTTCAATGTAAATTTTTACTTGCACTTAATGCTCTTTCATTTTTTTTCATTCAATATGACTTAAAGCTTTTAGGCTGTAGGACAGATTATTTGTTGCTGTATCATGTTGGCAATATTGTTGTTGGCTAATGACTCTCAACTATATTCGATATCAGTTCCGCTTTAGAATAGGTATGTGGCAATGTAGTAGCGTAGACCAAATATATCAACAGTTTCGTTTAATTATGACCCTTCTACAAACAGCAATCGGGTAGTAGCTGGCCTGATGGCTGCTCTCTACCCGATTGCCTGTCAACAGGTATTTGGTTTAGTTGCGCTCGGGTCGCAGGTTGCGCACGGCGGCACCGGCCTGCCACATTTCGGAGTCGCGGAGTTCAGCCAGCTCGACTTCCAGCTTCTCGCGGTAGTCGGGCTGCGAGTTGCGGGTGATGCTGATTTCGGCCTGCTCCTGCGATTTTACCGAGTTGTACAGTTGTTCGAAAACCGGCTTAGTGGCGTCGCGGAAGGGTTTCCACCAGTCGAGGGCACCGCGCTGGGCCGTGGTCGAGCAGTTAGCGTACATCCAGTCCATGCCGTTCTCGGCTACCAGCGGCATCAGCGACTGGGTTAGCTCTTCGACCGTTTCGTTGAAAGCCTCGGAGGGGCTGTGGCCATTGGCGCGCAGCACTTCGTACTGGGCCGCAAAAATACCCTGGATAGCGCCCATCAGCGTGCCGCGCTCACCCGTCAGGTCGGAGGTTACTTCTTTGTAGAAATCGGTTTCGAACAGGTAGCCCGAGCCAACGCCGATTCCCATGGCGATGCATTTCTCACGAGCCTGGCCGCTGGCATCCTGATAAATGGCAAACGACGAGTTCAGGCCTTTTCCTTCTACAAACAACCGGCGCAGCGACGTACCCGAGCCTTTCGGCGCTACCAGGAATACGTCAACGTCGGCCGGGGGAACGATACCGGTTTTCTCTTTGTAGGTCACGCCGAAGCCGTGGGAGAAGTAGAGCGACTTACCCGGCTTCAGCGCGGCTTTTACCGTTGGCCACAGTTCGATCTGGGCGGCATCGGACAGCAGGAAGCAGATGATGGTGCCGCGCTCCAGCGCTTCGTCAATGTCAAACAGCGTTTCGCCCGGAACCCAGCCATCGGCCACAGCCTTGTCGAAGGTTTTCCCTTTGCGCTGGCCCACAATGACGTTAAAGCCGTTATCGCGCATGTTGAGCGACTGGCCAGGACCTTGTACACCGTAACCGATAACGGCGATCGTTTCGTTTTTAAGGGTTTCCAGCGCTTTCTCGAGCGGGAATTCTTCGCGGGTTACGACGTTTTCTACGGTTCCGCCGAAGTTAATTTGTGCCATTTGTGGTACTCTTTTTAGTTGTAAAAAAATAGTGGTTGCAATCGTGTTACTGCTGTCCCAGTGCCATTTCTGTTCTTTTGTCACTCCGACGCAGGAGGGATCCCAGCCCTTAGCAGTCCGGTCGATGACTATCCGTTGAGATCTCTCCTTCGGCGGGATGACAAAAGGAAGGGGAGCGCAAAAGCCAGCCAGGACCCGGAGCGGCCCGGCGGTCTAGAGGTAGTAGGCCCATTCGGCTTCGGGCAGGTACTCGACCAGGCCCTGCTCCGTTTTGCCGACGGCGACCCGGCCCGACCGGACGAATTCCAGAATGTCGTGCTGCTGGCGGATGTAGGCAAAGAAATCGAAGATGTCCGTTTCGGTGCCGGTCTTCTCGACCACCACATAATCCAGCCCCCAGTATACGACCCAGGCTTTGTATTTGCTGTTGATCGTTTCGACGTCGAGGGGTTTGGCGCCCAGCGGAGTCGAAATCTTAAACATGGCAATTTCGTTGTAGACGATCTCGTCGTTGAGATAGCCGAAAACGGCCATTACTTCTACAATTTTCCGGATCTGCCGGACCAGCTTTTCCACTTCTTCGCGCGACTCGTGCTTGATTACGATCGTAAAACGCGATACTCCTTTCCGCTCGGTTTCGGATACGGTCAGGCTTTCAATATTGATGCGCCGGCGCGTGAAAATGATCGTGATGCGGTTCAGCAGCCCGATCGTATTCGACGTAAAAACGCAAATGGTGTAAGTTGTCATGGTATAAGACATTTATTGTCACTGAACCAGTCTGTCGGGAGCGGCCTACCTGCCGGGCACCCGCAGCCATAAGTAGTCAATGACGAATGGTCTGCCAACTTGATTTTTATAAACAAGCCCCGGGCGGGCGTGTGCGATCATACCCGTCAGGCAGCATCGCCACGCTGCACACTAGGCCAATCGAATCTGCGATACGCTGGTGCCGGCGGGTACCATCGGAAACACGTTTTCTTCTTTCTCCACAATGACTTCGAGCAGGTACGGACCGTCGTGGGCCAGCATCCGGTCGAGCGATTCGGACAGCGTCTCGCGCTCGGAACAGGTGTGCCCGTCCATACCGAAGCCTTTGGCAATGGTGATAAAATCGGGGTTTTGCAGTTCTACGAACGAGTAGCGCCGTTCGTGGAAGAGCTGCTGCCATTGCCGAACCATGCCCAGGAAGTTATTATTCAGGATGATTGCCTTAACGGGCTGTTTGTTCTGCACAATGGTGCCCAGCTCCTGCAGGGTCATCTGGAAACAGCCGTCGCCGATGATAGCCACTACTGTGCGGTCGGGCGCACCAACTTTGGTGCCGAACGCGGCCGGTAACGCAAAGCCCATCGTGCCCATGCCGCCCGACGTGACCAGGCTGTTGGGTCGACGGAACTGGTAATAGCGGGAGGCCATCATCTGATGCTGCCCTACGTCGGTAACCAGAACCGCTTCGCCGTTGGTTTTCTTCGACAGGAGATCAATGACCTCACCCATCTGGATTTTCTCACTGTCGCCCGAGAGGCTCGGCACGGTAATGGTCTCGTTTTCAATGACGTCGTATTTCCTGAACTCGTTTCGCCAAACGGTATGATCGTTGGGATGAACGAGCTTGAGCAGCGCCCTGAGGGCTTCTTTGGCGTCGCCCACCACAGGCGCGTCGGCTTTGATGATCTTATCGATCTCGGAAGGGTCGATCTCTATATGAATAACTTTAGCCTGCCTGATGTACTTGCTGGCGTCGCCCGTGACCCGATCGTCGAAGCGCATGCCAATGGCAATGATCACGTCGGCTTCGTCGGTCAGTACGTTGGGGCCGTAGTTGCCGTGCATGCCGAGCCAGCCCACGTACAGCGGGTGATCGGTCGAAATGGTCGACTGGCCCAGCAGGGTAGTAGCTACCGGAATGCCGGTTTTCTCCGCAAACTGCCGCAGTTCGTCTTCAGCTTTTGCCAGCTGCACCCCGTGTCCGGCCAGGATGTAGGGTCGTTTGGCACCGTTGATCAGTTTGGCGGCTGCCTCAACCTGTTCAGGTTTAGGCACCATACGGGGCCGGTAGCTGATGATGGTCCTGCACCGCTCGTAGGAGTAGGGTTGCGTCATCAGCTCCAGCTGGGCACTTTTGGTGATATCGATCAGCACCGGTCCGGGACGACCCGACTGGGCGATGTAGAACGCCCGGGCTATGATTTCGGGAACTTCGTCGGCGGTGGTGATCTGATAGTTCCACTTCGTAATCGGCATGGTAACGCCCATCACATCGGCCTCCTGAAAGGCGTCGGTGCCGAGCAGCTTTTTGCCGACCTGACCCACTATGCAAACCAGCGGGGTTGAGTCGATCAGGGCATCGGCAATGGGCGTAACGAGGTTGGTGGCACCCGGTCCGGAGGTGACCAGACACACGCCCGCCCGCCCCTGCATCCGGGCATAGCCCTGAGCGGCATGGCCTGCGCCCTGTTCATGACGCACGAGAATGTGGTTGATGCGGTCCTGAAAGTCGTACAGAGCGTCGTAAACGGGCATGATGGCACCGCCGGGGTAGCCGAAAATGGTATCGACCTGCTCGGCAACGAGGGAGTGCATCAGGGCCTGAGCGCCGGAGAGGAGCTGAACCGTCTCGGGCGTAGTATCTATATCGGGTGTCACGCTGGCCGTTTCCATAAGGGGGTGCGTTTGAATAGGTTCCGTTCGTTTGTTGCGTGCTGTTGTTAGTTGCGGCTGGCAATCAGTAGCCCGGTCGACCAGGCCAGTTTGACCAGGTGCAGGTCGTGGCGGCCTTCGAGTTCGCGGACGAGTTTATCGACATTGTCGCCATGACCGTCGGGCCAGTTAGGTTGGGGCAGCATGTCGTCGAGTACGTACAGGCCACCCGGCGCCAGCGCGTTCAGGGTGGCGTCGAGATTGGCGTATTTGCCCGGCCAGGCGTCCGCAAAAATCAGGTCGAATGTCTGGTCGGTAGTTTCCAGCCAGTTTCCGGCGTCGGTGCATACGAGCTGAAGGCGGTCGTCGGCACCCAGGACCTGGCGGGCTATGGCCTGATAAGTCGGTTCGTTATCGATCGATGTCAGCGTTGAGTCGGCGTCCATACCGGCCAGGAGCCAGGCGGTAGCCAGTCCGGTACCCGTACCGATTTCCAGCAGCTTCGACTTGGGCTTCGAAGCCGCCAGCATTTTCAGTATCGCCCCCGTTTGCCGGTCCGATGGCATCGAGAAGCGAATGGTCTGGCTGGCCGCTTCAATGTCGGCATAGGCCGGGGGCAAAGTATGGATATCGTCGCTGTACATGCTATAAGTCGTTTTCTCAGAATTCGTCGGTTACGCAGCCTTCGCTGGCCGACTTCACGTTCCGGATGTATTTGCCCAGTACGCCCTTGCTGAACCGCGGCTGGGGCTGTACCCAGTGGCTTCGGCGCTCGGCCAGCTCGTCGTCCGAAATGTGCAGGGTAAGCTCACGGCCAACGGCATCGAGCGTAATCAGATCACCATCTTTTACCAGCGCGATCGGTCCGCCCTCGAAGGCTTCGGGGGTGACGTGACCCACCACAAACCCGTGGGTGCCGCCCGAGAAGCGCCCGTCTGTGATCAGCGCTACTTTGTCGCCCAGGCCCGCGCCCATAATGGCCGAGGTGGGCTTCAGCATTTCGCTCATACCCGGACCGCCTTTAGGCCCGCTGTTCCGGATTACGATAACCTGACCCGGCAGAATTTCTCCTTTCGACAGCGCTTCGATGACTTCACCCTCGTGTTCGCAGACTTTGGCGACGCCTTCGAAGCGTTCGCCTTCCTTGCCCGTAATTTTGGCTACGGAGCCGGTAGGGGCGAGGTTGCCGCGCAGGATCTGAATATGGCCGGTTTTTTTGATCGGCTGGGTGAGCGGAAATACGATTTTCTGGGTATCGAAATTCAGGTCGGGCGCGTCGGCGAGGTTTTCGGCAACCGTTTTGCCTGTTACGGTCATGCAGTCGCCGTGGATCATGCCTTGCTGATAAAGGTATTTCATCACCGCCGGCACCCCGCCGATAGCCAGCATGTCTTCCATATAATACTTACCGCTGGGCTTCAGGTCGGCCAGTAAAGGCGTACGGTCGCTGATGGCCTGAATATCGTCGAGTGACAACGACAGGTTGGCGGCCCGGGCAATGGCCAGGTAGTGCAGTACCGCGTTGGTAGAGCCGCCAAGCGCCATAACGATGGTCAGGGCGTTCTCGATGGATTTGGGCGTAATGATGTCGGCCGGGGTGATATTCTGTTCGAGCAGCACGCGCATGGCGGCTCCGATCTTCTTACACTCTTCCTGCTTGCCTTCGTGCGTAGCGGGGTAGCTGCTGCTGAAGGGCAGGCTGAGGCCCATTGCTTCGATGCTGCTGGCCATGGTGTTGGCCGTATACATCCCTCCGCAGGCCCCCGCGCCGGGAATGGCGTTGCGGATTACCCCTTCGTAATCTTCGTCGGAGATGTTGTTGGCATATTTTTTGCCAAGGGCCTCGAACGCCGACACAATATCGAGTTTCTGACCTTTGTAATGGCCCGAACGGATCGTGCCGCCGTAGACCATAATGCCGGGCCGGTCGAGACGAGCCATCGCCATAACGGCGCCGGGCATGTTTTTGTCGCAGCCAACTACGGTAACGACACCGTCGTACCACTGAGCCGCCACGACCGATTCGATGCTGTCGGCGATCAGATCGCGGCTGGGCAGCGAATACTGCATACCGGCGTTCCCGTTGGTCATGCCGTCTGATACACCGATGGTATTGAAAATAAGCCCGACCAGCCCATTAGCCTGAATGCCCTGTTTCACGTAAACGGATAATCCGTTCAGGTGCATGTTACAGGTATTTCCCTCATAACCGGTACTGGCTATACCGATCTGAGGCTTTTGCATATCATCTTCCGTGAGTCCTACCCCATACAGCATGGCTTTGGCAGCAGGATTGCTTACTTCCTGAGTGAGGGTGCGGCTAAATGCGTTTAGTTCGGTGTTTTTATTAATCATGCTTATAGCGAAATTTCGCTGATTGCGTAATGTTGCTGTAAATAAACAGTCTCTGCTTAACTTATCAAAATTTTTGGCGCAAATCCTGACCAGAGAAATGCATAGACTGACTATAGTGCCTGTATCCTGTTTCGCTCTGCCAGGAAGGATCGGAGCCGTCTGTTGCGGATCTGTGATATTACTTTTACTTTGTACTTAATTTGGTGATTGATATCCCTTTGTAAATCCACGTTACTATGAAACAAACATGTACGCTGCTTCTGACGGCCGGTTTTTGTGCTACCCTTACTCTAGCACATGCTCAAAGTCAGATTGTAACCCCCGATAATCAGGTGGTCAGCATTCAATCTGTAAACGGTACGAACAACCTGTTCATTGGGCAGAGTACTACGGCCACGATTGGCGGAACCGGAACTTTCAATACGTTCATGGGGAGCCAGTCGGGGCAGAGCAATACCTCGGGTTCCTATAATACGTACTACGGCTACAAAGCAGGTTTTCCGAATACTACCGGTAGTAACAACACGCTGGTTGGTTACGAAGCGGGCAAGCTAAACGTATCGGGTAGCGACAATGTGTTTATCGGTTATAACGCTGGCCAGCGTAATCAGGGTGGTCACCGAAACGTGATCATGGGTACGGGGGCCGGGTTTAACGATCTGGACGGTAGCGACAATACACTGCTGGGCGCTAATGCTACGGCCATCGGGGTCGGTCTGTCGAATGCTACGGCGATCGGGGCCAATGCCCGTGTGCTGAGCAGCAATGCCCTCGTGCTGGGTAACGGCGCAAACGTCGGCATTGGTACCTCGTCGCCCGTGGCCAAACTCGACGTGGTGGCCGACCAGCCCGACCAGAGCGGCCTGCGCTTTGGCCAGCTGAACGACCGTAGCCCTGTTTCGGCTCGCACCGACCGGTTCCTGAGCGTCAACGAGCGGGGTGAGGTCGTGGTGGCCACGTACCGGCTGCGTATCAATGAACCAGCCGACTGGGCCGACCGGGTTTTTGCGCCAACCTACCGGCTCCGATCTTTGAGCGAGGTGGCTCAGTTCATCAAAGCCAACCAGCATTTGCCGGGGGTTCCGTCGGCCGAAGAGGTCACCCGCGAGGGGGTCGATCTGGTGCAGATGAACGCCAAACTGCTGGAAAAAGTAGAGGAGTTGACCCTGTACGTGATTGAACTGCAACGGCAGGTGAATGAGCTGAAGTCGGCCGGTGCCGCTCAAAAGCCGGTTAAGTAAACGGGAGTCAGGCCGCTTTCCCTTATTTTTGCGGCATGACAACCGAAACCGCTTCTCACTACGATCATCTTGAGCAGATGTCGGTCCACGACCTGCTTGCCAATATTAACCGCGAAGACAAAACAGTACCGCTGGCGGTTGAAAAAGCCATTCCTCAAATTGAGGCTCTGGTCACCGAGATCGTCAAACGCATGAAAGAAGGCGGACGGCTGATCTACATCGGCGCTGGCACCAGCGGTCGGCTGGGGGTTGTAGATGCGTCAGAGTGTCCGCCCACCTACGGTGTATCGCCCGATCTGGTCATTGGCCTGATCGCCGGTGGCGACAAAGCCATTCGCCGGGCCGTTGAATATGCCGAAGATGATCCGGATCAGGCCTGGCTGGATATAGCACCTTATCATCCTGAACCGCTCGATACAGTGATTGGTATTGCCGCTTCGGGTCGTACACCCTATGTGATTGGCGGCTTGGAGAAAGCCCGGGCGGCCGGATTGCTGACCGGTTGTGTGGTTTGTAACGAAGGGTCGGCGGTGGCGGCAGCGGCCGAATATCCGGTAGAGGTTGTTGTAGGCCCCGAGTTTGTTACGGGCAGCACCCGCATGAAGTCCGGTACGGCCCAGAAGCTGGTGCTCAACATGATCTCGACTTCGGCGATGATTCAGCTGGGCCGGGTGAAAGGTAATAAGATGGTCGACATGCAGTTATCGAACCTGAAACTGCGCGACCGGGCGGCCAAGATGGTCATCAGCGAAACCGGGGTCGACTACGAAACCGCCGAGCAGCTGCTGGCCCAGTACGGCAGCGTCCGCAACGCCGTCGATCACTACCTGAACCCCTGACGGCCTTTCCCGCCGGTGCCTGTCGATGGGCTAGGCCGGCCGTTTGCGCTGCCCCTTCTGGGGTAGTTTAGCACATTGCGATAAGGTCTGCGCTGTTTCGGCCAGGCTATGAATAAAAATACCAGGCTCAGCCGCTGGGGTCGCTTTAGCCGATGCCAGCGGCTGATTGGTTTGGTCGAGGACCATATGCCAGCCGGGCTGGGTCGGGTCGGGAAAGTAGCGGAACACGTACTCCTGAATACGCCTGAACCACTTCAGACAGTCGGGCTGCCGGGTGTGGTAATAGCTTTTGATCAGGGCCGCGAGGGCTGTGGTATGAATCCAGGCCCATTTGTGTCGCAAATCGGGGAAAATGGTCGGCTGGTTTTTCAGATCGGTGAAGGCAGCCAGGCCACCCGCGGTTTCGTCCCAGGCCTGTTCGCAGACACGCAGCCCCCAGCTTACGACCTGACTCGCCAGTTTACGAGCCCCATTCCGATCCTGAATAGCTGCCATCAGATCCGGCTCGGCGCATAAACTCAGCTGGGCACTCACCACCCGGAAGGTCAAGCCAACGTGTTGCCGACGACCTTCGGGCGTGTTCAGAAAAGCACCCTCGGGCAGGATAAACTCGCGCAGGCTGTCAGAACGCCGGTCGAGAAATTCGGTCATCAGGTCGGCCTGTACCGTTTCTACCGCGTCTTTAACCCCTTCTTCGTCCAGCAACGGCCAGATAGCCAGCACCGCTTCCAGCAAGGCTGCTGGCTCGCTCAGGTGACGCACCGACCGAAAGCCGCCAACGGTACCGGCCTGTTCGGTACGGACCGAGAGTCGCCGGGCTAGCAGGTTGGCAAAGGTTTGTTTGGCCAGCATAGCCCATTCATCGCTGCCGGTGGCCCGGTATAGCTGAACGTAGGCCATTACCGCCGAGCAGTCCGGTACCAAATCAGTCGCGGGGGCGATCGGTCGCCCCAGCCGATCCAGGATGCTGTAACAGTTGAGCGTCGGATCGTGGGCAAACTGGCTCAGAAAATCGCCCCCCCGTTGTGCATGCTGAAGATAAGCGGGCTGGGCGTCGAGCTGGTTATACAACCAGGCGAAAACCCAGGCTTGCCGGGCCTGCGCCGTAACGAACTTATCGCCTTCAATGACCTCACCCGTTGTCGATAGCAGGTCGAAGTAGCCTCCGTACTGGGGGTCAGGGGCGTTTTTAAGGTAAAAAGGAAGGATCTGCCGGGTCAGGGCCTGTACATAGTCGGCAGCGGATTTCTGGAAGTCAAGCACAAGGGTAAAGATAAGCGCCCGGCCAAACGAAGCAGGCGGGCTGGAACAGAATTTATCCGCTCCAGCCCGCCTGTTGTGTCTATGTTGCTGTTAGTAAGACCGCTCCAGCTCACGCTGTTCTTTGTCTTCGGGCAGAATAAACTTCATGGGTTTACCAACCTGACCGGGCAGCAGCGCAATGTCGAGTACCTGATCAACGGTATCGGCATAATGGAACGTCAGGTCTTTGATGTAAGCCAGATTGATCTCGTCGATGTCTTTCCGGTTCTTCGAACACAGGATGATCTCCTTGATGCCCGCCCGGTTAGCCGCCAGGATTTTCTCTTTGATACCGCCAACGGGCAGCACTTTGCCGCGCAGGGTTACCTCGCCGGTCATGGCCAGGTACGGCCGAACCTTACGCTGGGTATAGATCGACGCCATCGATGTCAGCATAGTGATACCAGCCGACGGGCCATCTTTAGGAACAGCCCCCGCCGGTATGTGCACGTGCAGATCATAATGGTTGAACGTGCGGTAGTCGATGCCCAGATCGTCGGCATGGGCCTTCAGGTACGACAGCGCCGTTATGGCCGACTCTTTCATCACATCGCCCAGCTGGCCCGATAGCGTCAGGGTTCCTTTGCCGCGACTCAGGCTGCTTTCGATCAGCAGAATTTCGCCACCTACCTGGGTCCAGGCCAGGCCGGTAACGATGCCCGCAATGTCGTCGTCGGCGTAGAGTTCTTTGTCGAAAATCTCGGCCCCGATCATTTTCGGGATGTCCGCTGCTTTCACGACATGGTTATATTCTTCTTCCATCGCGATCGACTTGGCCACTTTCCGGACCAGGGCGCCGATTTTCTGCTCCAGATTCCGGACGCCCGACTCGCGGGTGTAGCCTTCAATGATGCGCAGAATGGCTTTATCTTCGATGACCAGATCTTTGGGTTTCAGCCCGTGATCTTTGCGTTGTTTCGGAATCAGGTACTTCTTGGCGATCTGTACTTTTTCTTCGACCGTATAGCCCGCAATATCGATGATCTCCATCCGGTCGCGAAGGGCGGGGTGGATGGTATCGAGCGAGTTGGCCGTGGCAATGAACAGCACCCGCGACAGATCGAATTCTGTTTCGAGGTAGTTGTCCATAAACGTGCTGTTCTGCTCCGGGTCAAGTACTTCGAGCAGGGCCGACGACGGATCACCGCGGAAGTCGCTGCTGACCTTGTCGATCTCGTCCAGAATAAAAACCGGATTGGCCGTGGCGCACTTGCGGATGTTCTGGATAATCTTGCCCGGCATGGCACCGATGTATGTTTTGCGGTGGCCGCGGATTTCGGCTTCGTCGTGTACACCACCGAGTGCCATGCGGCTGTATTTACGCCCGAGTGCTTTGGCAACCGATTTGCCCAGGGAGGTTTTGCCGACGCCCGGCGGGCCATACAGACACAGGATCGGCGCCTTCATGTCGTTCTTCAGCTTCAGAACGGCCAGGTATTCGATAATCCGTTCCTTTACCTTCTCGAGCCCGAAATGGTCGGTATCCAGAATTTTCTGCGCCCGTTTCAGGTCAAAATTGTCTTTCGTATACTCATTCCAGGGCAGGTCGACCATTAGCTCCACGTAATTCATCGTGACCGGATATTCCGGAGCCATGGGATTGATGCGCTGTAGTTTGTTGAGTTCCTTATCGAAATGAGTCCGCACTTCGGTCGACCATTTTTTCCGATCGGCCCGCATCCGCAACTCGTCGATTTCCCGGTCGGGGTTATCGATGCCCAGCTCGTCCTGCAGTACTTTCATCTGCTGCCGCAGGTAGTAATCGCGCTGTTGCTGATCGAGGTCCGACGACGCTTTGGACTGAATTTCGCGCTTGAGTTCGAGCAGTTGCACCTCGCGCAGCATGTACTCGAGCAGGAGGTTTGCCTGCTGACCACCGTCCAGCGTTTCGAGCAGCCGCTGTTTGTCGGCTACCTCCGTATTAAGGTTCGATGAGAGGAAGTGAACCAGAAAGGTAGGGCTTTCAATATTGTCGAGAGCAATCCGGGCTTCCTGCGGAATTTCGGGATTGAGCCGGAGCATCTTGTAGGCCGCATCCTTCAGCGACTGCAGCAGTGCCTTGCCTTCTTTGCGGTGTACGTTCGGGAAATTATCGTCGACCTGACGGACCTGAGCCGTCAGGTACGGATCTTCCTGGGTAAACTGCTGAATTTCGAACCGCTTCTTGCCCTGAATAATAATCGTGATGTTGCCGTCGGGCAGCGTAATCATCTTGATAATGTACGCTACCGTACCGAGCCGGTAGAGGTCATCGGGGGTCGGTTCATCTTTCTGCTGGTTAAGCTGGGCCGTTACACCAATGATGCGATTACCCTTGTAGGCTTTCTTGACAAGACGAATTGACTTAGAGCGCCCAACCGTTACGGGAATAACCATGCCGGGAAACAGCACGGTATTACGTACGGGCAGAATGGGCAGATTATCGGGTATATCATACTCCTCATCCAGGCCTTCTGGGGGTCCGAACGGCACAATCTCCAAATTGTCCGAATCGAAATCGGCCAGCAACAAACGAGTAGCTAATTCTTTTTCTGAAATCATACGTACACTGCCAGTTTGGCAGCATTCAAACTAGTATTGGGTGTCTGTATCAATAAAAGGTAAGGAAACCTAATTGGGGCAAGAGGTGTGCCAATAATAACAGTAAGACGAATCGGCACGTGGGTTGTTACAGCCGCAAAATAAGTATCCAATCCCCGGCTTAGCTAACGGGCTTGAGCTATTGGATAGAAATCTCCTGAACGGACTGATTTTTACGAAAAACGAAGGTCTTTTTCTGCCCCTGGTACTGAACGTTAACCATATTGACCTGATCATCAAACAATTCCATAAAAACATTTTGCCTTAACAGCCCCCCTCTGAATGGCTCTGCATAGGGCATTTCCAGATACAGCCAGTGAGCATCGGCTTCGGTTTCGTAACCGATGTACTGAAACGGCTTCGGCTGCTTCTGGGAATTTACGTAGGCAAAGTGAGTACGGATGTATTTCTCGATCAGCGGGTCTGTCTTGGCTTTCGAGTCCAGATTGATTTTCTCGCTCGTCAGCGTACCCAGCGCCTTTTCCAGGTCGTCGGTGAAAACCCGGATACTGATCTCAAAAACCCGGTCTTTCGGGTTGTACTGCATTTGCGTCACGCTGGCATGGAAGTCGTGCGCCGGTCGACCAGCCGACAGTCCAATGATAAGAAAGCAGAGGCACGCCAATCTGAACACAGGCAACGGGTGATTGTACCAGCGCGACCTGACCGTTAGTCTGCACCTGGGTCAGGCCGCGCCGATGGGCTTAAAAAACAGCTTTGAATACGTCGTTAAAGATAGCAAAAGCCATCAGACCCAGGAGAATGACCATGCCTACGCGCTGGGCTCCTTCCAGGAAACGGTCAGAAGGCTTGCGGCCCGAGATGATTTCGTACCCCAGAATAGTAGCGTGGCCACCGTCGAGGGCCGGAATTGGCAGGGCATTCATGAACGCCAGCGCCATAGAAAGCAGACCCGTTACGGTCCAGAACCGATCCCATACCCAGATGCCGCCAAACAGATTCTGGGCAATACCGATCGGGCCGCTCAGCGCTTTCGACGCCGACACTTCGCCCCGGAAGATCTTGCCGAAGCCTTTGATGTTGTCATAGACCACGCCAAACGCTTTTTCGGTACCAACCCCCAGCGCCTGCCCGAACGTATACTCCTGGGTGGTCAGCTTGAGCAGCGACTTTTTATAAAAGCCAATAGTTCCGTCCGGATTGGTGGTCATCCTGATGGTCAGGGGTTGTCCGTTCCGGCTGATACCGAGGGCGAGCGCTTTGCCTTTAAGGGGCTTAACCTGATCGATAAATTCGTGATAGAACTGAATTGGGTTGCCGTTGATGCTGGTGATGAGGTCACCTTCGCGCAGGCCGGCTTTCTGGGCGGGCTGCCCCGGTACCACTTCGCCTACTTTAAACGGCTCGCGGGCTTCGAGAAACTGCCCCGATGCGTTTTTCTTGTCGGCCAGTTTGTCGATGAAGTTATTCGGAATATCGATGTCGATCAGCTGACCGTTGCGATCAACCGTGTAGGAGCTGTTGTTGCCCAGCAGCACTTCGGAGCTGCGCACGTCGCTGAAATCGGTGATGGGTTTGCCGTTGACCTTTACGATCTTGTCGCCGGTGCGAAGGCCGATCTGCTGAGCCAGGTCATAGGCTACGATGCCATATTTCGCATCCTGCACCGCCAGGTACGTATTTCCGTTTTTATAGGCCAGTACGACGAAGATCAGAATACCGACAATGACGTTTACAATAATACCGCCCAGCATAACGATCAGGCGCTGCCAGGCTGGTTTGGCGCGAAACTCATACGGCTGCGGTTCGGTATCGGTATGCTTGGTATCGAGCGACTCGTCAATCATCCCCGAAATCTTGACGAATCCGCCGAGCGGGATAGCGCCGACGCCATATTCTGTCTCGCCCCGCTTGATGCTCCAGATTTTGGGCGGAAAACCAATGAAATACTGTTCTACCCGCATGCCAAATGCTTTGGCCGCTACCAAATGCCCTAGTTCATGAAGGCCCACTAAGATGGACAAGCCCAGAATGAGCTGTCCGGCCATGATTAAAACTTCCATTCGTTACAAATTATGCTTTTTATACTACCGGCTGGCTGGTAAACGCTGTATGGAAAGGTGCTACAGTGAGCGGGAGTTGTACCGGAAAAGTCCCGTTTTTATACCTAATTATTTGGGTTGTTGTATCTGACCCGATTATCTGGCGAATATACCAACATAAAACGCTGCAATCCCGATATGAAGTACAGCATAGTAACGCTTAAACCAGGGTTTTGATTCGCTCGTCGGCAATCCGTCGTGTTTCTTTGTCTGTCGTTACGTAATCGTCGTAGGTTGGGTTCTGTACAAACGGTACCGTAGCCAGACAGGACTCGATGACGTCCGATATGTCGAGGAAACCGATGCGGTCGTGCAGAAACGCGTCGACGGCTACTTCGTTGGCCGCGTTGATGATGCAGGGGGCGTTGCCGGCCCGGTCCAGCGCATCGAAAGCGAGCTGAAGGTTGCGGAACGTTTCCAGGTCGGGCTGCTCGAACGTCAGCGCCGGGTAGTCCAGAAAGTTGAACCGTGGGAAGTCGGACCTGAGCCGGTTCGGATACCCCAGCGCAAACTGAATGGGTAGGCGCATATCGGGCAGGCCCATCTGCGCTTTCAGGCTCCCGTCTTCGAACTGTACCAGCGAGTGAATGATACTTTGCGGATGAACGATCACCTCGACCTGCTCGGGCGAGAGGCCAAACAGCCATTTCGCTTCAATAACCTCCAGGCCTTTGTTCATCAGCGTGGCCGAATCGATGGTGATTTTAGCACCCATCGTCCAGTTCGGATGCTTCAGCGCCTGCGCTTTGGTAACCCCTTCCAGAAAAGCCCGGTCTTTACCCCGGAACGGCCCACCCGACGCGGTCAGGATAATTTTTTCGATGGGGTTGTGAAACTCGCCCACCAGGCACTGAAAAATAGCCGAGTGTTCAGAATCGACGGGGTAGATGTTGACGCCCTTGCTGGCCGCCAGCTGGGTAATCAGTTCGCCCGCCACAACGAGGGTTTCCTTGTTGGCCAGCGCGATGGATTTGCCGGCTTCGATGGCTTTGATGGTTGGCAGCAGACCTGCGTAGCCAACCATAGCCGTCAGCACCATGTCGATGCTATCCATCTGCACCACCGACGCTATGGCGCTGGCACCGGCGTATACCTTGATGCCAAGCGGGTCGAGGGCCGAAAAAACCTGGTCGTACCGGTCTTCGTTGCAGATAACGACTACGTTCGGCTGCAGGTCGATAGCCTGTTGAATCAGGAGTTCAGCGTTGTTGTTGGTCGTCAGCACGTCAACCTGAAACTGGTCGGCATGCGCTTTAACGACGTCTACGGCCTGCGTACCGATTGAACCCGTTGAGCCAAGGATGGCAATATGCCGTTTGGGAGATTTAGTCATGTATGCTCTAATAAGTCAAAGTTAACTTTGACGTTCAGTTCTTCTTCGACGGCGCGGATGTAGTATATAGTGCTTTTATAGACAGGCGAAGCTAGCCGCCAGTCAATGAACTCTTGGCCGGTCAACCCAGACAAGGCAAGGTCATCTTTAAGCCGTTGAATGTAATAAATACGGGCTTTGTCTAGCTGTTCATCGTCCAGCTTCAAATAGCTTCTCAAATTTTTAGCTTCAATATCGTCCTCATTGCTTAAAATATACTGCCCGTTACTGTATACAATACGCTCCTGAAGATCCTCAGAGGTTGGATGTAAGATTGGCTGATATTTGAGCCAACGTGCTGTATGGCCTTTCTCTGTATTCCATTGTGCTTTCACAAGAAACCAATTTTGGTAACCATCCTGGTCAGTATTTTTGAGTGTTGGATTAAAATGCTCAACATCAGCTTTGTCAGCCCTCCCCAAATATTCTTCAGTATAAGCACAAATAGAATTTTGTTCAGCTCGTAATAACTTCGCTATTTGTTTTCCGTTTCCTTCCCGGTAAGACAAATTTTCCTGAACAATAAGCGAATCAGATTTTTTTTCAATTCTTCTCATCGAGAGTAGCTACAGGAAAATTATAATCGTTTCCAAGTTTTGCTCTTTCAGCAATCAGTTCCATTCTACGTTGAATATCCGGCTCATTCTTTATTCGAGAAGCCAGATCCAGATACTTTCGATAGGCATCTACACCTTCGTCTGGCACTAAGGGACTCATGCCAAAATCCTTTCTTAAAATATCGTTTGGGTCGTCACCAATTGGAGCCACACCGTTGCGACATTTCACCTCACCGTTCTCATCAAAATGTAAAATGAATCGTTCACATGGCTCAAACGCTGATGCGATAATAGGCGAATGAGTAGCAAAAAAGAACTGAGCTTCGGGAGCAAGAGAGGTATAATAATCGATTAGACCTCGCTGAATATCAGGAAATAACGAGCGTTCGGGTTCGTCAAAGAGAATTACACTATCCTTCGTGTTAAATTTATAAAGAGGAATAGCTGTAGACAAGAGTTGACGAGTGCCAGTACTGAGGTGTGAACTATTAATTTTAGTGCCCCGCTTAGTACGAAGAGCAATCGGGACATTTCCTCCATCAGTATCTACTTCAATAAAAAAATTTTCCAAAATTGGATTCAAACATTTCTCTGCCAATTCAATACGAGGGTTAGCCTCTATCCATTTTTGAAGCTGTTCAGATAATTGTTTTTTAGGTGTATTCTGCACAATTTTCGTAATTTCTTGTACTGTAACTTCGTCGTACTGACTAATGTCTTTCAATAAATATTGCCAAGTAGATAATGACTCCATGTCACCCAAAGAAACTGCTTTTTGGTAGCCTGCTTTTTGAATACGGTTTTCATAATCTGCTTTTTCTTTCTCAATTTGTGTATCAGTTTTCACGAAGTCTGAGAAGGAAAGAGGTTGCTCTTTCTGGTCGAAGAGAAAGGCATCTGCTTCACGTGCGATAGAGTCTTTGATGAATAAACAAAGTTTGTCAGTATCGAATAAATTATAAAAATCAGTTTTTGTGATTTCATTTTTTATGAAATGATCTATAAAATCTTTGTCAGTTTTTTCTATTTGACTATCTCTTTCGAAAACAATACTTGTTTTGCCAATATTTAAAAAGTATTTAATAGAAAAAAGAGAATCAGGTATAAAATTATCAGGGAGAGAATCTTGCTTGAGGGCCTTATATCCAGGGAGTTGAACCGCTTCATAAATAGTGTTTACCAGCTCCCAAATAATATTCAGCAACGTTGTTTTCCCCGTTCCACTTTGCCCAATGAAGCACACTTTCTCTAAGGGCTGCCCTTCTTTCGGGTGGCCTTCGGGATATGTAAAATCAAACTTTATATTTTTAAATTGGCGGTAGTCACCAATCTCGATGCCAGTTATCTTCATCTCTCCTCTTTTCTAACTGAGAATAAAACTATTATTTGAGAAATAGCCACTAAACATAGAGTACATCTTTGAGCATGGTATGTCGCGTAAAAGGATTCATAAACCGTTGATTAATCAAATCGGGTTTCCGACACATTTTTTTCTGCAGAACGCGTTGCAGACGATCCCGGTCGACTAACGATAAACGATGCCCTTCCGCCAAATCATAAACCAAATCGACATCGCTTTTTTCTGTCTGCTCATTTCGGGCAAAACTACCATAGAGCCCAATACGCTCAATACCAAACTCGACCCGCAGGCGGTCACGATTGGCTTTTAGGGTCTCCAGAATGAATTCGCGATCGATGCCGATTATGTTCATTGTACATTAGCCATTATACAGTACTCATTGTTCTCAGTAACCCGTCGGCAATAGTGCGGTCGTTGCTCAGGCGGGGTACTTTGTTCTGTCCGCCGAGTTTGCCCTGACTCTTCATATACCGCTGAAACGCCCCGCGCGGCAGATTCGTTAGCCGGAGTGGCTGCAGAATAGCCCCGGTAATGAGGTCGTCATAATAGACGTTGAGCTCGGTCAGGCGCGTATCGACGTCGCGGGCAAACGCGGCCGGGTCGTGGGGGGGCGTGGCAAACTCGATCAGCCATTCGTGGTACGGAAGCCCTTCTTTGGGGCTGACCATCGGCGCCACGGTAAACTCCACCACTTCGGTTTCGGGATGTTTGCTCATGGCATCTTTCAGCGCCCGTTCTACCTCCTCGCCGATAACATGCTCGCCAAACGCCGAGATAAAATGCTTGATCCGCCCCGTTACCAGCAATCGATACGGGTCGCGGCTAACGAATTTGACCGTGTCGCCGATGGAGTAGCCCCACAAACCCGCGTTGTTGTTGATCACGACGGCGTAGTTTTTACCCAGCTCTACCTCATCCAGCGTCAATCGGCGCGGGTTTTCGCTGAAATAATCGTCGGCGGCAATGAATTCGAAAAAGATACCGCTGTCGGCCAGCAGCAGCAGCCCTTCTTCGGTTTGCGTGTCCTGAAAGGCGATGAAGCCTTCTGACGCGGGGTAGGTCTCGATGCTGTCGACGCGTTTGCCGATGCTGTCGACCAGTTTGGCGCGGTACGGCTCGAAGTTGACCCCCCCGTACACAAACACTGAAAAGTCAGGAAAAACGTCTTTTATGGGTTTGCCGGTGCGCTCCTGAATCCGGTCGAAGTACATCTGCACCCAGGGCGGAATGCCCGAAATCAGCGACATCGGCTGGCTGATCGTTTCGTCGATGATGCGTTCGAGCTTGGTTTCCCAGTCGTCGATAATGTTGGTTTCGTAGCTGGGCAGCTGGTTGGTGCGCAGGTAGGCCGGCACGTGGTGATTGGCAATACCCGACAGTCTACCAATGTTGATGCCGGCTTTCTGATCCAGCTCCGGACTGCCCGACAGGAAAATCAGTTTCTTGTCGAGGAAGGCGCTGTTGCCCGTTTCGTTGATATAGTTGAGCAGGGCGTCGCGGGCCGAGTTGATGTGGTTGGGAATTGACTCGCGGGTGATCGGAATGTATTTCGTGCCTGAGGTCGTACCCGATGTTTTGGCGAAATAGAGCGGTTTTCCGGGCCAGAGAACATCGCTGCCGCCGTTTAGAATCTGCTCGACGTAGGGTTTCAGATCTTCGTAATCGCGTACGGGTACGGCCTGTCTGAATTCGGCTACGGTCTGCACCTCGGCCAGCCGGTGGTCCCGTCCGAACGCGGTAGAGCGCCCCCCTGTCAGGAGCCGCTGGAGCCAGCGTTGCTGCGCTTCGGCCGGCCGATACATCCAGTCGCGCTGCCGTTCTACAACCCACTTTGCCAAAGGCTTACTTAAAACCGAACGTATTCCCATAATAGCGCAAAAGTAAGGCGAAATTTAATGACCCTTGTCGGCGCCCGTCCGATATCGGGAAGATGGGGCCGTAAGGTCAACATCTATTATTCAGGATTTATATTTAATCAATCTCGAAAATTATCCATTAATTTTGCTCACCTTTCAAAAAACTGCATTCGTAACACGGCGCACGGCGTCAACCTGAAATGGGACTTTTCAACTTTTTAACCAGCGACATTGCAATCGACCTGGGCACGGCGAATACCTTGATTATTCACAAGGATAGGATT
This sequence comes from Spirosoma sp. 209, assembly GCF_002006735.1. Classification (NCBI taxonomy): domain Bacteria; kingdom Pseudomonadati; phylum Bacteroidota; class Cytophagia; order Cytophagales; family Cytophagaceae; genus Spirosoma; species Spirosoma sp. 209. Next base: position 33,764 of record NZ_MVEC01000019.1, read on the forward strand.
GTGGTGGATGAGCCTTCGATTATTGCAATGGACAAAGCCAGCGGCAAAGTGCTGGCTATTGGCCATAAGGCCATGCAGATGCATGAAAAGACCAACGAGAATATCAAGACGATTCGGCCGCTTAAAGACGGTGTTATTGCCGACTTTACAGCCGCCGAACTCATGATTCGGGGCATGATCAAGATGATCGACACGGGAAGCAAACTGTTTTCGCCTTCGCACCGGATGGTCATCTGTATCCCCTCGGGCATTACAGAAGTAGAAAAACGAGCGGTCAAAGACTCCGCCGAACACGCAGGTGCCAAAGAGGTATACATGGTCCACGAGCCGATTGCCGCTGCGATCGGTATCGGTATCGACATTACCCAGCCCAACGGGACCATGATCGTCGATATCGGCGGTGGAACTACCGAGATTGCCGTCATTGCGCTGTCGGGCATCGTCTGCGAACAGTCGATCCGTATTGCCGGCGACGTATTTACCCGCGATATCGTTGACTATATGCGCCGGGAACACAACCTGCTGATCGGGGAGCGTTCGGCCGAGCAGATCAAAATGGAAGTCGGATCGGCCCTGCCCGAACTCGACAACCCGCCGGCCGATTACGAAATCCGGGGTCGTGACCTGATGACGGGTATCCCGAAAGAAATCAAGGTGACTTACAGCGAGATTGCCTACGCCCTGGATAAGTCCATCTCGAAAATTGAAGAGGCTACCATGAAAGCCCTCGAAATTTCGCCCCCGGAGCTGTCTGCGGATATCTACACGAACGGTATTCACCTGACAGGGGGCGGAGCGTTGCTGCATGGCCTCGACAAACGCCTGGGTGCAAAAACCAAACTCCCGATTCACGTAGCCGACGATCCGCTCAAAGCGGTTGTGAAAGGTACAGGCGAGGTCATCAAGAATCTGGACATGTACAGATCCGTATTGATCAGTTAACACAAGGCCGGGCCGCACGGTAGTTGTACGCCGGTCTGGCTATGGAACATTAATTACACAGCCGGATCGGAGCGGGGTTCCCGTGCGATCCGGCTGTTCAGGTATGGGAGAGTTAGTCGATTTTTTCGTTCGGAGCCGAAACTTCATCCTGTTCGTGTTGCTCGAGGTGTTGTGTTTCTACTTCATCATCAACACGAGCAATTACTGGAGTGTGACCTATTTCAACACCTCGAACCGGTACGCGGCCGAGGTGCTGGCGTGGACAAATGCGGCTAACGAATACGCCAGCCTCCGCCAGGTAAATGCCGATCTGGCCCTGGAAAACCAGCGGCTCAATACCCAGCTGACCAAACTGCTCCAAAGTAAACCTCTGGCCCCGGCCGAATACCGGGCCGACTCGGCCTTTGCCGACCGGTTCAACTTCACCGTAGCCAAGGTGGTCAACAACACGACCCAGTTTGCCAACAACTACATCACGATCGACAAAGGCACCGAAGACGGGGTTATGCCGGGTATGGGCGTTATATCGCCGACGGGCGTAGTGGGCACGGTAAAGACCTGCAATCGCCACTTTTCGGTCATTACGTCTATTCTGCACTCAGAATTCATGGTGTCGTCGGAGCTGACCAAGGCCCAGGAGATTGGTTCTGCCAAGTGGGATGGTGTTGACCCGCACCTGATGAAGCTGGATGCCATCTCGCGTTACAAGCCTGTTGCCAAAGGCGATTCGGTGGTTACGTCGGAGTTCAACAAGAAGTTTCCGCCGGGTATTCTGGTGGGGCGGGTCAGAACGGTGGGGGTTCAGCCCAACATGACATTCCACGATATTACGCTTGAACTGGCTACCAACTTCAGCAACCTCTCTTTCGTTTACGTGGTCAGGAACCGGCTGGAGAGCGAGCAGGAGCAGCTGGAAAAACAGATCGAGACAGAAAAATAACCCTGTGGTACGCCGTTGTTGACGCTGGCCAGCGTAGCCTGAGCCGACCCCGGCATACCGCAACCAGAAAACCATCCTACTGTGACTTTTCGCGAAATCGTATCGGCCTCGCTGCTGTTTTTGCTTTATCTGACGCTGCAAATCCTGCTGGTGCGGAATCTGGTGCTGTTCGATTATGCGTTCTGTTTCATCTACATCGCCTGCGTACTGCTACTGCCCAACGAAACCAGCCTGACCTGGCTGTTGCTGATCGCCTTCGTGACGGGAATTATCGTCGATACGTTTTACAATACGCTCGGTATGCATGCCGCGGCTACGGTGCTGATGGCCTACTGCCGGCCGCTGGTCGTGCGGTCGCAGATCGATGTGCCGGGGCTGGAATCGCGTATCGAGTTTTCGCTGAAGGAACTGGGCGCAGGGGCTTTCTTCCGGTACGTATTGCTGCTGGCCCTGATTCATCATGCTGCGTTGTTTTTTATCGAAGCCAACAGCCTGGCCCTGCTGATTCCTACGCTGATCCGGGTAGGCGCCAGCACCCTCTTTACAACCGTCAGCATTGTGCTGATCCAATTCTTTACCCGTAACTGATATGGCTGAAACACTCATGCTGCCGGCAACCACAGACCGTCGGGCGCTCTACGAAAGCCTGCTGCCGCAGGTAGAAGCCCTGCTGGCCGGCGAGTCAGACCAGATTGCCAACCTGGCCAATATGGCGGCTGCTCTCAAAGAAGCGTTTGATTTTTTCTGGGTAGGCTTCTACCTCGTCAAAGACGGGCAACTGGTGCTGGGCCCGTTTCAGGGGCCGATTGCCTGTACTCGAATTGCGTTCAGTAAGGGCGTTTGCGGGGCGGCTTACTCGCGCCGTGAAACGATTGTGGTGCCGGATGTGGAGCAGTTTCCGGGGCATATAGCCTGTAGTTCGGCCTCTCGTTCCGAGATCGTTGTGCCCGTATTCGATCCGCAGGGTAACGTAACCATGGTTCTCGACGTAGACAGTGATCAGCTCGACGACTTCAGCGATGTAGACGCCGAATGGCTCGAGAGGCTGGTGACGCTCATTCGCTAACCAAAAGGTTATCTGATTGCAGTAAAGTTTACGGACAACGCTCTTTTTTCGTAAACTCAGCAATCTTATGCCGTATTCATTGTCTCGCCGGTCGTTTGTTCGGCAGGCTTCGCTGGCCACGGTGGCTGGAATGGCAAGCCCGTCCTTTTTGCCGGCAATGCCGCAGCCGGGCGATGCGGCTGTTCTCGGACACAATGGTTTCCGGTACCGGGTAGTGCCGGGATGGGGGATGCTCGACGCGGGCCGAAACCCCGTCAACGACTGCCACGAACTAGTGCAGGATGCGAAAGGCCGGATCATCCTGCTCACCAACGAGACCAAAAACAACATTCTCATTTACGACAAATCGGGTCGGCTACTCGACACCTGGGGACACGAATTTCCGGGCGGACACGGCCTGACGATTGGGGGCGAGGGCGCTGACCAGTACCTGCTCATCTGCGATACTGATCGGCATCAGGTTATAAAAACCGACCTGAAAGGCCGCGAGCTGATGAAACTCGACTACCCCCGCGAGACGGGCAAATATGCCTATCCATCCCAGTTCAAACCCACCGAAACGGCCATAAACCCCGCCAACGGCGATATCTACGTAGCCGATGGCTATGGGCTGAACTACATTACGCAGTACGACAAATCGGGTAAGATCATCCGCTCGTTCGGCGGCCGGGGCGAGGGCGACGCTACCTTCGACTGCTGCCATGGTATCGTAGTCGACCGGCGCAATGCCCAGAACCCCACACTGCTGATCACCGACCGTCGGCGTAATGCGCTGAAGCGTTTCTCGCTGGATGGCACGTACCTCTCTACTATTGCGCTGCCGGGATCGTACATCTGCCGACCCGTTATTCACGGCGATTATCTGTTCGGTGCTGTATTCCGAAGCACTTCCGATGCGTACCCCAATTCGGGCTATGTACAGATTCTTGACCGGAACGACAAAGTGGTGTCTACGCCCGGTGGTTCGGAGCCCGTTTATCAGAACGGCAAACTGACCGAGCAGCGCAAAGACCGCAGTCTGTCTATGTTCATGCATCCGCACGACGTGCTGGTCGATGAGGACGAGAGCCTGTACGTGGCGCAATGGAGTTCCCAAAAAACGTACCCCATCAAGCTGGAGCGGATCTAACTTACTCTACACGTTATTTTTTGCCGGTTTTCAGGCCGGAATGTCGTTTATGAACGCATTGATTTTAGTACAAGCTGTTGCGGCACAACCTTCTGACTGGGCCTTGTTTTTTGGCCGGTTTCATCCGCTTATTGTTCATCTGCCCATCGGGTTTCTGGTAGTAGCCGGTATTCTGGAAGCAGGCCGGCGCCTGGGCAAGATCGGTGTCGACGATTCAACGATTACGGCCGTGCTGTTCTGGTCGGCGGTTAGCGCTACGATGGCCTGCGTGTTTGGCTATCTGTTGTCGCTGGGCGGGGGCTATGACGAAGAAATCCTGGATGAGCACATGTGGCAGGGCATCGGCGTAGCTGGCTTCGCCTGGGTAGCCTGGGCCGTCAAGTCCGACTGGCTGGGCGACCGGATTCCGCTGGGATCGGTGTTGTACGTGCCGGCGCTGGTCGTTTCGCTGGTGCTGCTGGCCGTAGCCGGTCACCATGGTGGCTCACTGACGCACGGGTCCGACTACCTGACGCAGTACACGCCCGAACCGTTCCGGACCCTGGCCGGCCTGCCGCCCCGGGCTGAAGCCGTCGCCATGAAACCAATCACCGATGTGAACCAGGCGCTGGTGTACGAACAGATTGTCAACCCTATCCTGCAAAGCCGTTGTGTTCAGTGCCACAACGCCGAAAAGTCGAAAGGTGATCTGCGCTACGATAGCCCCGAGATGATTCGGAAAGGGGGCGAAAACGGGCCGGTGTTCGTGGCGGGTAAAGGCACCGACAGCGAGATGATCAAGCGGTGCTTACTGCCCGAAGAGGATGATCACCATATGCCCCCGAAAGGGAAAACTCAGTTAACCGAAGGGCAGGTAGCGCTGCTTACGTGGTGGATTGATCAGGGCGCGCCGTTCGACAAGAAAGTATCGGACCTGAAAGTCAACGATGCTATCCGGCCCGTGCTGGCTGCGCTGGGCGGTGGCGCTCCGGGGGGCGGTAGTACGGCGGTAGCTGCAGCCAGCGGCCCGGCTCCCGAATCGCCGGTGCTGACCATGAAGGTTCCCGCTGCGCAGCCCGGCGTGATCGATGAACTGAAAAAAGCCGGCCTGCTGGTTCTGCCGCTTTCGAAAGAACAGAATCAGTTAGAAGTGAGCGCCGTCAACGCCCGTTCCTTCAACGACACCCAGGCTGCGTTGCTGCCAAAAATCAGCGATCAGCTAGTCTGGCTCAAGCTGAGCGATACCGGTATCACCGATGCCGCGCTGGTACAGGTGGCTAAACTGAAGAACCTGCAAAAACTGCATCTGGCGCAGACGAAGGTAACCGATGCCGGACTGAAACAGCTCAAAGGGCTGGCCAACCTGGAATACCTCAATCTCTACGGAACGGGGATCACAGATATGGGGCTGGCCGAACTGGCTACTCTGAGCAAGCTACGAACAGTTTACATCTGGCAAACCAAAGTGACCGAAACCGGCCTGGCAACCCTTAAAAAGGCCCGCCCCGGGCTAGAAATCATTGGCGGTATCAACGAGCAGGCCGTTGCCGAGTTTGCCAAAGCGGGTCAGGCTGGTGATAAAGCCATCGAACCGGCAAAGAACTGAAAAACCGGGTGACAACCTGAAACCGGCTCCCCGCAACAGTCTGCTACGGATCGGTTACGCGTCTCCATGCACTTTTCCTGGCTGAAAAAAGTTATATTGCAACAAGCTTAAATCCTTTCGCATTGAAAGCCGCCGGCCGTTGATTCTGTTTGGCGGTTGTAAGCCTGACTGCGTAAGATTATAGCAGCCAGCTGGTTGTGGGGATGACGTAGGCAGGCTAACCGAATCGCCCCGCTGCCAGGCCGGGAAAAGGCAAAGATTGATCAAATAAGAGGCAAAATAGTGTCGTGGTTAGCCACCAATCCGACGTTCTTTTGTGTGACCAACTATACCTAACCTATCTGTATAATGATTGTCTGGTCTGACATGCGATTGCGCTATACACTTCTTACGGCCACCGTTGGTCTGTTTGGCGCTTCGGTCTGGCTCACCGCCTGTCACTCATCGGTCGACAAACCGGCTGAGCTGGTAGCTGCCGAAGCCAGCCTGCCCGAAAAAGTAGATTATAACCTGCACGTTAAACCAATTCTGTCAGACCGATGCTTTGCCTGCCATGGGCCGGATAAAGCCAAGCAGCAGGCCGGGCTTCGGCTCGACACGCCCGAGGGAGCTTACGAGGCCCTGGCCGAAAGTGGGAAGAAAGCCATTGTGCCGGGTAAGCTGGGCAGTAGCGAACTGTTTCACCGCATCATAAGTACCGATCCTGATTATGTAATGCCCACGCCCGAGTCGAACCTGACGCTCAGTGTGGAAGAGAAAGCCCTGCTGGCCCGGTGGATCGAGCAGGGAGCCGAATACAAAGAACACTGGTCGCTGATTCCACCGGCTCAGGTGGCGGTACCTAAGCTGGAGAACGACAGCTGGAGCCGTAACGAAATTGATCGGTTCGTACTGGCCAAACAACGCGAGAAAAAACTGAGTCCGGCGCCCGAAGCCGACAAAACCACCCTCATTCGGCGGGTAACGCTGGACCTGACCGGCCTGCCGCCCACACCGGCGGAGGTCGATGCCTTTCTGGCCGATAAAAGCCCCAATGCCTACGAGAAGGTGGTGAACCGGCTGCTTAAAAGCCCTCACTATGGCGAACGGCAGGCTGTTGAATGGCTCGACGTAGCTCGCTATGCCGACACCCATGGCTATCAGGACGACGGGCTTCGTACCATGTGGCCGTACCGCGACTGGGTTATCCGGGCCTATAACCGGAATCTGAGTTTCGACCGGTTCATTACCTGGCAGCTGGCCGGCGACCTGTTGCCCGCGCCGAAGAACGAGGCCGAACGGCGCGAACGGCTCATCGCAACAGCGTTCAACCGAAATCACCAGCAAAGCCAGGAAGGGGGTATCGTAGACGAAGAGTACCGGGTCGAATACGTCGCCGACCGGACCAATACCTTCGGCAAAGCCATGCTGGGGCTAACCGTCGAGTGTGCCCGTTGCCACGATCATAAGTACGACCCTATCAGCCAGAAGGACTATTATTCGCTGTTTGCGTTCTTCAACAGCAACAACGACCGGGGGCAGATTCCGTACAATGGCGAAGCCGCGCCGACCATTACCCTGACCAAACCCGAAACGGAAGCCAAACTGAAATTTATCCGCGAAAAGCTAACACCGATCCGGCAAAAAATTAATCCGAACCGCTCCGATTACCAGCAGCGTTTTGGGCAATGGCTCGCCAAAGCCCGGCAGCAACCGCTGTCATCGGCCGATTCGGGCCTGATCGCGCATTACACCTTCGACGAAGCGGACCGGACCGACATCAGCGCGTTTGTAAAAGCCCAGGCCGAAAAGAGAAAGCGCGAAGATGCCAAACGGAAGGCCGACGAGGCCCGGGGTAAATCGAAAAAGGCCGAAGCCAAACCGGAAGCCAAACGAAAAACCAAAGAAGAACTCTGGAAAGACCCCCGAAACGCATTTGCCAACACGGTCAACGACACCCTGCCGGCCCGGCTCGGTGGCGACCCCGACAAAGTGCCCTATGCGGTGGCGGGGCGCTTTGGCAAAGCCCGCTTTCTACCCGGCGACAGCTTCATTGAGTTACCGTGGAATTTCGGCGCGTTCGAGCAGAATCAGCCGTTTACGGTGAGCAGCTGGTTTAACCTGGCCAAGCCCAACATGGCGCTTACCCTCCTGGGGCGCACAACCGGTCCGATGGATGGCCAGCGTGGCTATCAACTTGACCTGCTCGCCGACGGACGGCTCAAGCTGACCTTCAGCCACGTATGGCCTGCCAATGCTATCGATCTTGAGTCGGTCGAGAAAGTGCCGGTTCGCCAGTGGTTTCAGGTGGCTTTTGCCTACAACGGCATGGGCCGCGCTGATGGAATTACGGTATACCTGAACGGTAAACCCATGCGTACCCGGGTCATCGCCGATAACCTGATCCACAGCATGGTGTATGGGAAAGACCGGACTCACTGGGCTCAGCATGCGTTCTATGTGGGGCGGATGCACGACTACTTTTACAAGGATTTTGCGGTCGACGAACTGCGCATCTACGATCGCTGCCTGGCCCCGATCGAAATGCCCAAACTGGCTGGCCAGCCCGACGCGTTGGCGGCCGCACTCCGTACGCCAGACTCGCAACGGACGGCCGCTCAGCGGGCGGGGCTGTATACGTATTACGTAACGGCGCAGGATCCGGTGTACCGGTCCGAATATGCCAAAGCGATGCAGCTACGGGGCGAAGAACTGATGCTGTATACCAACCAGGATCAGGTTATGGTCATGCAGGAGCGGTCGGTACCGCGGGTAACTCACCTGCTGAAGCGGGGGGCCTACGATGCCCCCGGCGAGGTGGTAACGCCCAACGTGCTGCACAGTCTCGAGCCAATGCCGAACGATATGCCTAAAAACCGGCTGGGTTTGGCCAGGTGGCTGTTGATGCCCGAGAATCCGCTCTTTAGCCGCGTTGTGGTGAACCGGGTCTGGCAGCAGTATTTCGGGCAGGGGCTGGCCAGAAACAGCGACGACTTCGGCAACCAGGGCGCCCTTCCAAGCCATCCGGAATTACTCGACTGGCTGGCCATACGATTCCGCGAAGGAAGCGGGCCCGCGTCAGACCGCTGGAACATGAAAGCCCTGCACAAGCTGGTCGTCATGTCGGCCACGTACCGGCAGTCGTCGGTAACGTCGGAGAAGACACGCGAGACTGATCAGGACAACACCTTTCTGACGCGCGGCCCGAGCTACCGGATGAGCGCTGAGCAGGTGCGCGATAACGCACTGGCTGCCAGTGGCCTGCTAAACCGTCGGGTTGGCGGCCCGAGCGTCCGGCCGTACCAGCCATCCGGTATCTGGGAAGCCCTGGCCACCCGAAACACGGTAAGCTACGTGCAGAACCACGGCGACAGTCTGTACCGGCGCTCGATGTATACGATCTGGAAACGGAGTTCGCCCCCGCCTATGATGCTTAATTTCGATGCGGCTGAACGACATACCTGCATCGTAAAACGGCAAAAGACCAGCACGCCCCTGCAGGCGCTGGTCACCCTGAACGATCCGCAGTTTGTGGAAGCGGCCCGGGTACTGGCGCAGAAGAAAGCAGGCACCGGAACAACAACCGAGCAGGCCATCAGCGAGTGCTTCAAAGCCGTAGTCAGCCGGCAGCCCCGATCTGGCGAGCTTGCGCTGATGCAACAGCTGTACGACGAAGAGCTGGCTGATTTCCGGAAGAACCCCAGCCGCGCCAGGGAACTGCTGTCGGTTGGCGAATACCCGCTCGACAAAGCGCAGAACCCGGCCGAACTGGCCGCTCTGACGGTGGTAGCGAGTACGATTATGAATTTCGACGAAGCGATTATAAAACGGTAAAAGCCAGCGGTCCGGAGGCTGTACGAAACTGGCCGATCCGGCGCCATCTCATACTATGGATATTCAGGACCAATTGCATGATCAGCTGAGCCGCCGAACCTTTTTGGGGCAGAGCAGCGCGGGGTTAGGGACCATTGCGCTGGCGTCGTTGCTGAACCCGGCCAATCTGTTCGGCGGTACGTCAGCGGGCGAGAATCCGGCCGTGGGTAAGCCGCATTTTGCGCCCAAAGTGAAGCGGGTGATCTACCTGTTTCAGAGTGGGGCGCCGTCGCAGCTCGAACTGTTCGATTACAAGCCGCGGCTCGAAGCCATGTGGGGGCAGGACCTGCCCGAGTCGGTTCGGAAAGGGCAGCGCCTGACGGGGATGACCGCTGGCCAGAGCCGGTTTCCGCTGGCTGCGTCGAAATACAAATTTGCTACCTACGGCCCCGGGCAGATGACCATCAGCGAACTCCTGCCCCATACGGCCCGTATCGCGTCAGACCTGACGTTTATCAAGTCGATGCATACCGAGGCCATTAACCACGACCCGGCCGTTACGTTTTTCCAGACGGGGAGTCAGCAGGCCGGCCGGCCCAGTTTTGGGTCATGGATCAGTTACGGACTGGGGTCCGACAACCAGAACCTGCCGGCGTTTGTGGTGCTGCTCAGCAAAGGACGTGACGGTGACCAGCCGCTCTATGCTAAACTCTGGAGCAATGGCTTTTTGCCGTCGGTGCATCAGGGCGTCGTGTTTCGGTCGGGCCCTGACCCGGTCTATTACCTCAATAACCCGCCCGGTATCGACAAAACCAGCCGGCGCCGGATACTCGATTACCTCGGTAAGATGCACCAGGAGCAGTTCAAACACGTGCTCGATCCCGAAATCAACAACCGGATGGCTCAGTACGAAATGGCCTACCGGATGCAGACCTCCGTACCCGAAACGCTCGATATCTCGAAAGAACCGGACTATATCTTCGACATGTACGGGCCCGACAGCCGGAAGCCGGGAACGTTTGCTGCCAACTGCCTGCTGGCCCGCAAGCTGATCGAGAAAGACGTTAAGTTCGTTCAGCTGTATCACCAGGGCTGGGATCAGCACGGCAACCTGCCCAACGACATCAAGATTCAGACAAAAAGCGTTGATCAGCCATCGGCCGCGCTCATTATGGACCTCAAACAACGCGGCCTGCTCGACGATACGCTGGTTATCTGGGGGGGTGAGTTCGGGCGGGGCGCCTACTCGCAGGGTAAACTCACCCGCGACAACTACGGCCGCGACCACCACCCGCGCGCTTTCTCGATCTGGATGGCCGGGGCCGGTGTGAAAAAAGGAATGGTCTACGGCCAAACCGACGATTTTGGCTACAACGTGGTCAACCAGCCCGTTCATGTTCACGATTTCCAGGCGACCGTATTGCATCTGCTGGGGGTCGATCACGAAAAACTGACGTTCAAGAGCCAGGGGCGCCGGTATCGCCTGACCGATGTACATGGTAAGGTAGTAAAGCCATTACTGGCCTGACAAACAGGGTCGTATGGCCACAATCCGGCGCTTATTAACGCGCTCGGTAATCCGTAAACCGAGTTAATAGACCTAAAAGGTTCTGAGAAACCTTTTAGGTCTTGTTATTTTTGCGCCATGTTACAACAACTTGAAACGTGGATCCGCGCCCTGATCCGGTGGGCAGGCTACCAGCCAAATCGTGATTTGTCGGGGTGGGTGCTGCTTGTTTCGGCCGTCCTGCTGGGGCTGGCGGTCAATTTGGTTGTGACGCAGACAATTCGGTTTGTGAACCGGCGCCGGTCGTTTAAGACGCTGCTTCTGCTGCGTACGCACGTGCGCTGGGCGTTCTGGGTGTTTGTGCCCTCGTTGTTTTTTTTGCTGGCCACCAATATTCAGTCGGCGCGTTTTCTGCGTCGGCATCCCGTGGCTGATAAGTCGGCCGAGGTGCTGTTTCTGGTGGCGAGTACGTGGCTGGCGGTGCAGTTGCTCAAGTTTGGGGAGCTGTTTCTGATTCGGCAGTATGACACCACCCAGGATGTGAACCTGTCGCAGCGCAAGTTTGTGACGCAGGTTCGCTTTGCCCGCCGGATACTGGCCATTGGGGTGGTGATCATTGGTACCTCGCTGCTGCTGATCGCCTTCCAGGGTAGTCGTAAAGTGGGCCTGAGTGTGCTGACGTCGGCCGGGGTGGTTTCGGTCCTGATTGGTTTTGCGGCCCAGAAAACGCTGGCCAACTTGCTGGCCGGGGTTCAGATCGCTTTCAACCAGCAGATCCGGCTCGACGATGCGGTAGTGGTCGAAAAGGAGTGGGGGCGCATTGAAGAAATTAACCTGACCAGCGTTATTGTACGGCTCTGGGACCGTCGTCGGCTCATTCTGCCCATCACCTATTTCGTTGAAACACCCTTCGAAAACTGGACCCGCTCCGACGCGTCTATCACCGGCTCTGTCTTTCTCTACCTGGATTATAACGTACCGGTCGACAGAATCCGGGAGAAAGCCCGCGAACTGACCGAGGCTAACCCGCTCTGGAGTGGCGATTCGTTTGCCGTTCAGGTGACGGACACCCAGCCAACCTGTATCGTAGTACGGGTGCTCGTATCGGCCCGCGATGCGCCATCGGCTTTCGACCTGCGTTGTTACCTACGCGAGCAGCTCATTGCGTTTGTCCGGGATGAATACCCGCAGAGTTTGCCCCAGACCCGCCTGATGCTCAGCGAAGAGCTGAAGCCCAAAGCGTAGCGCTGCCACGTAGAGACGCAACCCTTTGCGTCTCCTGCCCGGATGGCTGGCGTTTCCTGTCCGGATGGTTTTGTTGCTGTCGCGCATGTGGTCCGTGGGGACACGGACCACGGTGTAGAGACGCAACCGCCCGGCGGCCCGGCCTTTGCGTCTCCTGGCCGGATGGTTTTGTCTCTTGTCCGGATAGTTTTGTTGCTGTCGCGCATGTGGTCCGTGGGGACACGGACCACGGTGTAGAGACGCAACCGCCCGGCGGCCCGGCCTTTGCGTCTCCTGGCCGGATGGTTTTGTCTCCTGTCGCGTATGTGGTCCGTGGGGACACGTACCACGGTGAGAGGTGAAGCGTAGAGACGCAACCGCCCGGCGGCCCGGCCTTTGCGTCTCCTGTCCGGATGGTTTCGTCTCTTGTCCGGATGGTTTTGTTGCTGTCGCGTATGGGACGCGAAGGCCGGGCCGCCGTCGCGGTCGCGTCTCTACATCCGACGACCTGGTCCTTATGGTTTGTCCGAAACGCAGTCGGGCGGGTAGGCTGCAGAACACAGCTTACCCGCCCGACACCCGTCAGAACGGTAATTAGGCGTTTACGTCTTCGAGTTCTTCCTGCCGCACAGGCTGGCCGAGCAGCGTAGCAAAGCGGTTGATGTTGAAGGTAGGCTCAAACCAGACCTCACCCATAACCGGATGTTTCACCGGTACATCGGGGTTCTGAATCTCGTTCAGCAGGACGCCCGTGTCGCCAGTGGTGTGGCGCTTCACCTGCCGGATCGTGTAGAGTTGATCCTGCTTGGGGGTCTGTATGCCAAACTCGGCATAAAAGGCCAGCACCGGTGCCGGAAACTTATCGTTCGTGCAAATGACTTCCATAGCTTTATTGAGGTATACTGATCAGGTGACAATAACTCATCGTCTGTTGATCAGTATACATTATCTGCGTAAAGTTTGTTCAATCCAGCAGTCCGCCCAGCTGGCCTAGCACTGAGCCGCTTTCCTTGTTGGCCTGTCCACCACCCGGCGATAACCGCTGAACCAGTTTCGAGATCGGCATGCTCTGAATCCAGACTTTGCCTGAGCCGCGCAGGGTAGCCAAAAATAAGCCCTCACCGCCAAAAATCATACTTTTAAGCCCGCCCGACCGCTGAATGTCGAAGCTCACGCTCGGCTCGAAACCCACTACGCAGCCCGTGTCGACGCGGAGCAGCTCGTTATTCAGCGTCCGCTCGATAACGACGCCACCGGCGTGGATGAACGCCATCCCGTCGCCCTGTACTTTCTGAAGAATGAACCCCTCACCCCCGAAGAAGCCGGCCCCCAGTTTCTGGTTGAGGTGAATACTAAGCCGGGTGCCAAGGGCCGCACACAAAAACGCGTCTTTCTGTACGATAATGGTATTGCCAAATATGTTGGCCAGGTTCAGCGGCATAACCGTGCCGGGATAAGGAGCCGCGAAGGTTACCTTCCGCTTGCCGTTGCCCCGGTTGGTGAAGTGCGTCATGAACAGCGACTCCCCCGTGAGCAACCGCGAGCCGGCCTGAAACAGCTTGCCCATAAGCCCCTGGTCCGGCTGCGAGCCGTCGCCCATTTTGGTTTCGAACTGGATGCCGTCTTCCATATACAGCATCGAGCCTGCTTCGGCAATGACGGTTTCGTTCGGGTCAAGTTCGATTTCGACGATCTGGATGTCTTCGCCGATGATTTTGTAGTCGATTTCGTGAGAGTACATGTGCGTTAATTAGTTTCAGGTCTCGGTCATCTATGGACGAAAACTACAGAAAGCTGCGCATTTGGTCGGTGATATTTCTGACTAACGGCCAAAAAAAAGTCCAACCGGGCATTTTCGCCAGTCGGACTTTTTTGAGTATGCGTCTATACGACGACCTGGTCAGGTAGCCTAGCGGGTATTGATGTCGTCGGGCAGGTCGTTATCCGACTCGTCGAAGAGGGTGTCATCGTCTTTGGTTTTCTCATCGGCATCGTCGGCCTGCGGATCGCCCTTCAGGTTGAGGTCAGTTCGGTGCCGCAGCTTCTTATCGTCGACGGTCCGGTTCAGAAACTGGTTGATACGATCAATATCGAAGCTCGTCGTGATTTCACCGAACGAGTTGATCTGAATGTCGAACCCTTCCAGTTCTTTATGAACGCGGGGTTTTTCGTTTTCGTCGGGGTTGGGTTTTTTCTTAGCCATAGCCGGGTGATGCGTTGCCAATTTGTATACAACTGAAAAAAGGGGGTGAGGGTTAGTTTACCTTCACCCCCGTGAGGCAATCTACCGCGCCAGCGTTTGCAGGGCCTGCTTCAGCCGGCTAACGGTTTCGTCTTTACCGATGATCTCCATCGTCAGCATCAGGTCCGGTCCGGCGCCTGAACCGGTCAGGGCTACGCGCATGGCCTGCATGATTTTTCCCTGCTTGATACCCGCCTGGGTCATGGTGTCGGCCAGCAGATGCTTGATGTCGTCGGCCACAAACGGGCCCGCATACGTCAGCAGCGCGTCATAGAAGGCCGTAGCGGCCCGGATGGCATCGTCGTTCCATTTGGCGGCCACGATGGCTTCGTCGTAGGTAGCAGGCGCGTTGAAGATCGTGGCGGCTTCACCGTAGATTTCGTGGGCGAAGTTGACACGGCCTTTCAGCAGGGCCACAATCTTCTCGGCTTTTTCGGGCGGACAGTCGTATCCGGCGGCTTCGGCCTGCTGCTGAACGGCGGGGGCCAGCTCGGCGTCGGGGCGGAGCCGGATATACTGGTGATTAAACCATTGCGCTTTCTGGATATCGAAGCGCGCACCGGCTTTGTGGACCTGGGCCAGATCGAAACTGGCAATCAGCTCATCCATCGTGAACAGCTCCTGCTCGGTACCAGGGTTCCAGCCCAGCAGGGCCAGAAAGTTGATAGTCGCTTCGGGCAGGTAGCCATCTTCCCGGAACCCACGCGCCACCTGTCCCGTAACGGGGTCGGTCCATTGCAGCGGGAAAATCGGGAAGCCACCCAGGTCGGCGTCGCGCTTGCTGAGTTTTCCGTTGCCCTCGGGCTTGAGCAGCAGCGGCAGGTGAGCAAACTGCGGCATGGTATCTTCCCAGCCCAGGTACCGGTACAGCAGCACGTGCAGCGGAGCCGACGGCAGCCACTCTTCGCCCCGGATCACATGGGTGATGCCCATCAGGTGATCATCGACGATGTTGGCCAGGTGGTAGGTAGGCAGACCATCTGACTTCAGCAGCACCTTATCATCGATAGCCGACGAGTGGACATTGACCCAGCCCCGGATCAGGTCGTTGAGCCGCACTTCTTCCTTGCGGGGGGTCTTGAGCCGGATCACGTGCGGCTCGCCAGCGTCGATGCGGGCGCGAACCTCGTCGGCCTTCAGAGTAAGCGAGTTACGCATCTGCATCCGCGTAATGGCGTTGTACTGGGCCGCGGGTGCGTTGGCGGCTTCGAGCCGCTGGCGCATGGCATCCAGCTCGTCGGCCGTGTCGAAGGCATAGTAGGCTTTGCCCTCGTCGACCAGCCGCCGGGCCTCCTGCTGGTATAGGTCGCGCCGTTCTGACTGGCGGTAGGGCGCGTGTGGCCCGCCAACGCCCTGGCCTTCGTCGATCTGGATACCTGCCCAGGCCAGGGCATCGAGAATGTATTGTTCCGCACCCGGCACGAACCGATTCTGGTCGGTATCTTCAATGCGGAGCAGCATCTGGCCCCCCATCTTGCGGGCAAATAAATAATTATAGAGTGCGGTACGCACCCCACCAATGTGCAGCGGGCCAGTAGGGCTGGGTGCAAACCGTACGCGAACAGGTTTTGACATGATATATAGTGGGGAGGAAGACATAACAGCCAGACAACCGGAACCAGCCGCAAGGCCAGCCTGATTCGGCTCGTTGGATATATCCTCTAGTTAGTCAACAGCAATGACAGAGATTTCGACGTTTACATCTTTGGGCAGGCGGGCCACTTCAACGGTTTCGCGGGCGGGGTGGTAGGGCGAATCGGCATCACCGGCGAAAAACTCGCCGTACACCTCGTTGATCGCTGTGAAGTTGTTCATGTCTTTGACGAAGATGCTCGTTTTGACGATGTTACTGTACGAGAGCCCGGCCGCCTGCAGAATAGTCCCGATGTTCTCCATTACCTTCCGGGTTTCGGCCCGGATGTCGCCCAGCGGAGCCAGCTCAATGGCTACCTGGCCTGATACATACAGGGTTCCGCCCCCGGCTGCCGGCTTCACGAGAATCGCCTGGCTATAGGGCCCGATGGGTGCCGGGGCCTTATCGGTATAAACAATTTGCTTGGTCATACTTGTTAGTAGATGGTTAACAGTCGATTGCGGCTCGTCAGGTAAGGCAGAACTGTCAGCACGGGCTACCGACGATCGTGCGGGCGCGCCAGCATCGACTATTTTTGCAAAGTTACGACCGCCAGGGCGGTCCGACAAACCACCGTATGGCTGACCGACATCTTATCATCTTCGTAAAAAACCCGATTCCGGGTACGGTTAAAACGCGAATTGCCCGCACCGTTGGCAACGAACGGGCGGTGCAGGTATACCGGCATCTGCTGCAGCATACCCAGCAGATTACGCGGCTGCTGCCCTGGCCGCGGGTGGTATACTACGGCGACTTCATCAACAGCAACGACGGCTGGAACGGCTACCAGAAACGACTACAGGCCGGTAACGACCTTGGCGAACGCATGCTGGCCGCTTTTCGGGAGCAGTTTGCCGAAGGCGCCAGGCAGGTAGTCATCATCGGCAGCGACTGCCTGGCCATCACCGCCGACCATCTCCGGCAGGCCTTCTCGGCTCTCGACGAAGCCGATGTGGTTATCGGGCCCGCTACCGATGGGGGGTATTATCTGCTGGGTATGAATGCATTGCATCCGTTTCTGTTCGAAAATATGCCCTGGAGCCAGCCCGAACTCCGGCAGCTTACCGAACTGGCCCTGCAGCAAAACAACCTGACGTTCGAGCGGTTAGAAGAACTAACCGACATCGATGAGTGGTCGGATTACGAACGGGTATCCAGTACATAGCATGACAACGTGGAAAGACTTTTTAGTGAGTGCATCTGCCGATGCCGAGCTGCACTTCGATCGGTTGAAGAATCGCCTGTTCGGACGGCTCGACGCCAGTAAACCCTACAAAATCGTGTATTACCGGGGCTTCGGGAGTCCGTCGGCCGTGTACCTGAAAGGCCGCGTACTGCGCGAACGCGACCTGTCTACCCAGTCCGATAATGACACGTTCTGGGAGAATCTGGTCGCTACCTATCAGCGGTTCGAGAGCGACGAGGTACCGGGCGTAACCGTCCGCGTAGAAGCATTCGGGCAGGCCTACACCACCCAGACCGACGAAGAAGGCTATTTTGAGGTGACGGTCAACCCACCCGACGATCTACTAATGGCCTACCCGGGCCGGGTCTGGTTTCCGGTGCGGTACGCGCTCGATGACATTGTGCAGCCTGATACCCGGGAGCCGGTCGTAAAAGAAGGGCATCTGATGGTGTCGCCCCCGTTCAGTCAGTTTGGGGTCATCTCCGACATTGACGATACGGTGCTGGTTACGGGCGCCACGAGTATTCTGCAAACGGCACGGCTTACGTTTCTGGGCAATGCCTACACCCGGCTTCCGTTTGCCGGAGTGGCCGCGTTTTACCGGGCGCTGCAGAGCGGCCCCGTCACGACCCTGTTCAACCCGATCTATTATGTATCGAGCAGCCCCTGGAATCTCTACGATCTGTTAATCGATTTTTTCCGGATACAGGGCATTCCGAAAGGGCCGATTCTGCTACGCGATCTGGGCCTCGATCCCAACCTGCTGGCCTCGTCGAGTCACCATACCCATAAGCTGGCCATGATCCGGAAGGTACTGGACGTGAATCCCCAGCTGGCGTTCGTGCTCATTGGCGACAGTGGGCAGCAGGACCCCGAAATTTATACCCAGGTCGTTCGCGACAATCCGGGCCGCATCCGGGCCATCTACATCCGCGACGTTACGCCCGAAACCCGCGACGCTTCCGTGCGCGAGCTGATCCGTACTGCCCAGACGCACCAGGTGCCGATGCTGCTCGTGTCGGATACCGTGGCGGCTGCCGAACATGCGGCCTCGCTGGGGCTGATCGACCCCGATACAATCCCCGAAATCAGGGCCGACCGCCGGGCCGATGCGGAGGGATAAGAATAGTAAGTAAGTAGCGTTAAGTATATAAGACGGGTTGATTATCTTTATTGCTTCGTTTACGCTTAACGCTACTTACTTCTCGTGCAAAGACGCGCAGCTCTTCAACAACTGGCCGTAACGGTCGGCGGATTTATCAGCCTGCCAGCCTGGGCAAACGGCTGGAATGCCACTACGATTGGGTCCTCTTCCGGTCTATTATCGGCTCCGCAGGATGAGCTACTGGCCATCGTTGTGGATACCATCATTCCCGAAACCGATACGCCGGGCGCCAAAGCCCTGGGCGTTCATTCGTTCCTGCAGAAAGTAGTAGCTGACTGCTACGAGCCCAAAGCCGCCGAGACGCTGAAACAGGGTCTGGCCGCTACGGAAGCTATGGCCCGGCAGACCTACAGCCGTTCGTTTGGCGAGTGTGATACGCCCCAACGGATCGACGTGCTGAAACGCCTGAATCAGTCGGCGGAGCAAACCCAGACCGATTTCTACAAACTGGTAAAGGCGCTGACCATCCGGGGATATACCAGCTCGGAGTACGTCATGACCAACCTGACCAAGTACGAAATGGTGCCGGGCCGTTACCACGGTTGTGTGCCGGTGCCTGCCAAAGCAATTACCCAAACCAAATAAAAGTCTTGTCGACGTATGTCTTATTTGAATATTGATGCGCAGGCAGCCAATACCTACGATGCCATTGTGGTTGGTTCGGGAATCAGTGGCGGCTGGGCGGCTAAAGAATTGACGGGTAAAGGACTTCGGACCCTAGTACTGGAACGCGGCCGCGATGTGCAGCACGTGACGGATTACCCGACTACGATGATGAACCCCTGGGAGTTTGAGCACCGGGGCCAGCTGCCGCGCGAGATCAAAGAACAGAACCCGATTATCAGCAAGTGCTACGCCTTTTACGAAGGGTCGACTCACTTTTTTGTCAAAGATGCCGAGCATCCGTACGTGCAGGAGAAACCCTTCGACTGGATTCGGGGCTATCAGGTGGGCGGCAAGTCGCTGATGTGGGCGCGGCAAACCCAGCGCTGGAGCGATTTCGATTTTCAGGGACCCGCCCGCGACGGGTTCGCCGTTGACTGGCCGATCCGCTACGCCGATCTGGCTCCGTGGTACACCTACGTAGAAAAGTTTGCCGGTATTACGGGTAACAAAGACGGACTGCCGCAACTGCCCGATGGCGAGTTTCTGCCCCCGCACGAGTGGAACTGCGTAGAAAAGCACTTCAGCGAGCAAATGGCGAAGCGCTACCAGAACAGTCGGCCGGTGATCATGGGCCGGGCGGCTCATATCACCCAGCCCAAGCCGATTCACCTGCAACAGGGCCGGGCGCAGTGTCAGCACCGGACCATCTGCGAGCGTGGCTGTCCGTTTGGCGGCTATTTCAGCAGTAACTCCAGCACCCTGCCCTGGGCCGCCAAAACCGGCAAAATGACCCTCCGGCCCCATTCGGTCGTTCACTCGATCATCTACGACGAGAAGAAAGGTAAAGCAACCGGGGTTCGCGTTATCGACGCCAACACGAAGCAGATGACCGAGTTTTATGCCCGCGTTATCTTCATAAACGCAGCCGCGCTGAATACCAACCTCATCCTGCTGAACTCGACCTCTGCCCGCTTCCCGAACGGGCTGGGCAACGACAGTGGCGTGCTGGGTAAGTACGTAGCGTTCCATAACTACCGGGCCGGCGTATCAGGTGAATACGATGGCTTCCTGGACTCGACTACCGACGGGCGCCGTCCGAACAGTCCCTATATTCCGCGTTTCCGCAACGTCATGAAGCAGGAAACCGACTTCCTGCGTGGCTACGCGGCTGGCTTCTCGGCCGGCCGAATCTCGCGTACCAATCAGGACGGGCTCGGTGCCGACCTGAAGTCAGGCCTGCTGAACCCCACGCTGGGCGGCTGGTATGTGGGTTCCCACATGATGGGCGAAACTATCCCGAAAGAAAGCAACTACGTAGCCCTCGACTCCGCGCAGAAAGACCCATTCGGTATTCCGCAGCTGAAAATATCGGTGGCTTACGACGATAACGACGAGAAAATGGTGAAGGATTACCTGGAGCAGATGACCGAGATGTTTACGGCCGCCGGCTTCACCAACATCCGCACCCGCGATGACAAACGAAATCCCGGTCTGGACATTCACGAGATGGGCGGTGCCCGAATGGGAAAAGACCCGAAAACATCGATCCTGAACAAGTGGAACCAGATGCACGCGGTCAAAAACGTATTCGTGACCGACGGCGCCAGCATGACCTCTACCTCTACACAGAACCCGTCGCTGACCTACATGGCCATGTCGGCCCGCTCGGTAGACTATGCCGTGAAAGAAATGAAGCGGCAGACTTTGTAGGTATGGTATTTACCGTGAATTATGAATTTCGAAAGCCCCGACACGATGGTATGGTGTCGGGGCTTTTGGTATGTTAGGGCCGCTGCGAACTGGTTATACGCCTGCTACCATAGCTTTCATCTTCTGAAACGCGGTTTTGGCGACGGTATCGGCGGGCTGGGCGTAGTAGGTTTTGTTGAACACTTCCAGCGACAGTACGATAGGGCGGGCCGGATCTTTGATCACGCGCAGGGTGTCGCGGATGGGTGCTACGCCATCGCCGGGGAAAACGCGGTCGGCGTCGGTGATGGCTTCGCGGCTGAGGTTGGCCGGGTAATCGTTGACGTGAAAGACTTCGATAACCGGTTTCCCGACAAATGGCAGGCCAGCCGGTGCCGATCCGCCTTTGTAGAGGTGGTAAATGTCGAGCAGCACCCGCGCCGACGGATGGCCGCTTTCCAGGGCCACGTACATGACTTCGCTGAG
This sequence comes from Spirosoma sp. 209, assembly GCF_002006735.1. Lineage (NCBI taxonomy): Bacteria > Pseudomonadati > Bacteroidota > Cytophagia > Cytophagales > Cytophagaceae > Spirosoma > Spirosoma sp. 209. The sequence goes on from NZ_MVEC01000019.1 coordinate 54,956, forward strand.
TTTGTTCAGGTTTCGGGAGAATCCCCAGAGCTCCAGCTGCGGCACTACGCCGGTCTGGTCGCCCAGGTCGAGGATGGCCCGGTAGCGTTCGGCAGCCCGGCGCAGATCGACCAGTGGGGCGTCGGGGGCCTGTACACCAATGGAGGGCGCAGCGGTGCGTTTACACCCGATCTGAGCCAGCAGCTCCATTTCGCGCTTGAGCTGGTCGAGGCCTTTGGCGCGGGCACTGGCGTCGTCAACGAGCCAGGGCGCGAAGCCAATCGTATTCTCGACGGTTATGCCGAGGTCGCTCAGGAGTTTCCGGGCGTCGGCGGGGGAGTGGCTTTTGAGGTAGTCCTGGTAGGTGTCCATCCAGATCTCCACCGATCGGAAGCCAGCTTTTGAGGCCGTTTCCAGTTCTTTCACAAACCCCAGCTTATGGCCCCGGATGGTGCTCATGTTCAGACAGAGCGTAAACGGGGCCGCCGGGGCCGGGCTGGCCGGTGAAGCATCCGCGGTCCGGGTCAGCTCGGGCGCCGACCGGACCGGTTTGGGAAGAAGCGAGGCCCCTGCCGAAGCGGCCAGGGCAGTAATCGTTTGACGACGGGTCAGAGACATGATGAGTGAGTCGGTTGTTTCAGGGGTTGGCCGGGAAACCCTGCGCCAAACCCTGAAACAAAGCTACAGAAGCGGTTCTTTTACTTCTGTGTCGAACACTCCCGTCAGGACCTGCCCGTTGCGTTTGACCTGCACCCAAATGCGATAATGCCCGGCCCGCGGAAAGGCGTACGGAAACTCGACCATGTTATTGACGGCCATTTTGTGGTCCATAGCTGGCATACCGGCCATGAGCAGCTTATTTTTCTCGGCATCGGGAAGCGTATTGAGCCGGGCCACGTAGCGGTCGATGCTGTCGCGGAACTGGTTGGCGTCGGGGTAGCGGAACGTGCGGGCGGTATCGGCCAGGCGACCCACAAACGAGCCCTCGGCGGCCATGGAGTAGGTGCCGACCGGGTGCAGGTGGATGTAGACCGTACCGTCGGAGCGCAGAATGGCTGCGTGCCCGCTCATGCCCAGATACGGCTCCAGGGCTACGGCCTTACCCTGGGCGTCGGCTACGGCAAACTTCAGGGTGTAGAGCTTACCGGCGTCCAGCACCGACTGCGGCTTATCCATCCAGATCATCGACGAGCCATCGGTCAGCTTCATACTGGCGCCGGGCTTGCCACACACCACCATGTTGTTATCGAGGTGCGGTACTCCCTCGGCCCCGGCCTTGATACCCATCGGGTTTGCCACGAGCCAGCTATCGTCCGGATCAGACGGTGCCGGGGCCGAAGCGGTTGGTGCCGATCCGGCAATATCGATGGTATCTGTCAGGGTTTCGGTGAAGCCCGATCGGAACACGATGTCGGAATAGAGCAGATACCGCCCGGCCGGGAGCGCGGGTATGCTGGCTTCGTAGGTCAGCGAGTCGCGCCGGCTGGGATGGAGGTGGGCAAAGGCGTCGAGCCCCGGCATCCGGACCAGAAAGGTGTGCATCAGCTTGCCATGGTCGGGCAGTACGTAACTCAGCAGCCGTTTTTTCTGCCAGTTCTGGCCAAAGCCGGTCGTGTCGATGCGGATCGATAACCGTTGGGTACCGTTGGCGGGGGCAACGCTGGTCAGAATGGACGTTGGCCGGTAAAGCTGCTGGTCCTTGTAGACCTCGGCTTCGCTGGTCCACCAGCTTCGCCAGCCGGTCAGCAGCAGGGCCAGTACCAAAGCGCCAGCGCCCATACCCACCAGTCTACGGCGGCCCAGCCCGGCCGAAGCCGCCTGGTCCGGTTTCGTAATGCCGTCGGCATTGCTGGCACCAATGATGGTAATCATCATCACGACCAGCAGCAGCCCCATCAGCGCCAGACCGATACCGGTGCCTTCGGGCATGTCGCGCACGGCGGTGGCTACCGACATCACGGGTACAACAACGGTTTGTTTGCCGTCGGGACCGTTCAGCTCCAGCTCAACGCTCGACGACCCCGAATCCATCAGCCACAGATCACCTTCATACCGGCCGTTTTCGACCCGGGTCAGGATATCGTGCGTGGGCGCGCCTTCATCGCCCGAGCGGAAATAGACGGGGCGGGCGCCGATCTGCGCTACGCGACCCTGCTCTACATAAACGGTAACCTTAGCCGTTCCGGGTACGACATCGGGCGGCTGAACGCTGACCAGGAGCCGATATGCACCAACCTGTTTCTGAACAATAACCCCCGAGCTGCCCACGTGGGCCGATGCCGCCGGGGCCAGTATAAGCGCGTGCAGGAGCACCAGTAACCCGGTTAGCAGGCCTGGTAACGCCCTGTTTTTTGATGTACTCATTCGTTGTTTCATCCGTACAGAATACGCCTTTAGCTTATCGAACCACTTGTTTCATCCAGTTACCCCACAGCAGGCCAATCCGGGCCGAGAGAATGGCATAGAGTAGCGCTTTGCCAAAACCCAGCGCAAACTCGGCCGCCGACTGCTTGTACCAGGGGCCGAACGCAAACCGGTATTGCCAGTCCGCCGGGTTGTCGTACGACCAGGAGTAAGACAGGAAGAAGCCATTCCGGGCCAGGGGCGATGTCAGCAGAAACTCCCCGAAAGGCCACTGAACGAGCAGGACGACAACCAGCAAGGTAACGCCGTAAATGACCGATAACAGCCAGTCGTTGGGTTTTCGAACACCGTCGGTCCGCTCGAACCGGCGCATGAGCCAGTCGACGGCCAGGGCGGGTATGACCAGCAGCATCGGAAAGTGAAACGGCTGATAATGGGTAATGGGGTTCAGGACCGGACCCAGCCGGGGCGTAGCCGGGAAGTTCTGAATCACCCAGCTCGGCACCACCAGCGCCAGCATATAGATACCGGCAATGGTGGTAAGCGGCCAGCGCAACATCGACGCCCGCCCCACGGCCAGTAGGTAAAATGGCAGCACAATGGCCGCTGTGGCGTAATAAACCGAGTTATGCGACTCCTGCATGCCCATCGATTCGGAAGCCAGCGTGAACAGCATGGCCAGCAACAGCCCGGCACTGATCGCGAACAGCCACTTCAGCCGCGTAGCCCGGCTGTCGGTCGGTAAACTAGCCGATGGAGCCGAACTGGTTGTCCGGTACTGGTTCTGCAAGGTTAGCACGCCAACCATAGCGCCGAACTGTACGGTCATGATGCCAATGGCCAGAATCGTATGCGGAGGGGTCAGAATCTGGACATCGAGGCCGTAGGTGTTGTGCCACCAGTCGTCGAAGGGTGCCGACGTCAGCATAGCCAGCGCCCCCCATACACAGAACATCGCTCCGAGTGGCGCGTAGAAAACACCCCAGAACCGCACCGACTTAATCCGGTCCGGATGGTTCCGGGTCAGCGTCAGGTTCAGAATCTGATAGGCCGAAAACAAACCGGACACCACGGCACCGACGTAGATAACCACGTGGGGTGGCGCAAACAGTCCGTCGCGGCCAATGCTGATGTGCCACATGATGTCCCAGAGCAGCCCTACTACGACGCAGAGCGATGAAAAGACGACCGCGTATACATACACCGGAATGGAATTGCCCGTACGGCTCACGGGCCAGACGGCCGACCGGGTACCCAGCAGCGGTTGATTGGAAGAAGGAATAGCCGATTGCATTAGCTTTAGTATAGTTTGACCAGTAGATGCTGAAAATTACGAAAACGTTGCCTGAAGCAATGCGCTTCCCGGATGAAATGACAGGATAAGTAGCTGAATGGTAGACTTGTGAAGGTAAACCGCAGGCTTTCGAGGGAATGGGACAATAGATGTGCGGATTTACTACGTTATTCGTAGAGAAATCAGTCAATACCCGCCACCATGTGTTTACTCTTAAAATCAGGTCGTTTGTTTATCGCGTTACTGCTGACCAGCGGGTTGCTCAGTGCCTGTGTCCCCGATTTTCTGTCATCGGAGCCGGACTGGGTCACCATTGAGCGGGGCGACCATGAACCGATGCCCAAGCGTAAAGTCGGCATCGTCATTGCGCCCGGCGAGCTGACGGCTACGGTTACTTTCGATAGCTCCTGCATCTACGACATTGGCGCGGTCGACGCCCAGGACTGGAACAAGGTCATCGGCATGGGATTCGTTGGCTCCAAAAATCAGGATGTAACGACGGGTGTGCCGCCCCACCAGGTCGATGGCATACGGGTTGGCTGGCGCTGGAATCCGCAGCGGGGCCGTATCGACCTGGGCGCCTACGCCTATGTCGACGGGAAGCGCACCGACTTCAAAGTGGCCGAAACGGGTATCAATGTGCCCACCCGGATGACGATCAAAATCGACTACGACCGGAAGGTGTACCAGGTGCTGGGCGGACAAACCATTCCGTTTACGCACAACAAAACCTTCGGCTACAAAACCGGCCTGTATTTCGGCGGTAGTTTCCCCGCCCCCCACAAGATCCGGGTCAAGATCGAAGATTAACGGGTTTGCCGGTGGTGCTGGTGTGGTATCCCCCCCACCGTGGTCCGTGGGGACACGGACCACCCATGCGTCAGCAGAAAAATTGTTCAATCGGAGCTAAGACAGTTTGTTTACATGAGTTTGTTGCTGACGCATATGAGACGCAAATGGTTGCGTCTCTACGGAGCCCACGCGCAACAGCCAAAATCATACGGACAGCAGTAGCTGCTGCATTTTACAGGGCGATTTGCCAGACGCCGTAGACGCTGACGGCCAGAATGGACAGGATGCTGAGCCAGAGCCAGATGTCGTAGGCCACGGACGGCTTGAGTGAGGGTGGTAGCTGGCGATACCGGAACTGGAGCGCGGCCCAGACCACCACCAGCAGCAGCACCGAGGTAGCCGCTCCGCCCAGCAATATCATCTGTACCGGTAGTTCGATAAACAGAAACAGCAGACACCAGATGGCCGGAAACGCCCATGACAAGGTCGCCAGTGCTTTCTGCCGGGCCGTCACATCGTGAAAGTTCAGCCAGCCCAACTGTCCGAACGCATCCGCAAAAATCCGCGACCAGCTCGCCGTGGCGGTGAATAAGGTAGAATACAGCACGAAAAACGCGCCAATCATAAACGCCACCCTGGCCCCCGGCCCCAGCGAAACCGTGAACAGCCGGGAGAGCGTTTCGACCATGGCGTACCCCTCCGGAATAGATCCTTCTTCGTGCAGCAGCGAAGCCCCGAGCAGGTAGAACGCAGCCGTTACGGTGGTGTATACGACCATTGAACAGAGCGCATCCAGGGTCATGACCCGAATCCAGCCCCGGGCGCGCTCGGTCCAGGCGGGCGATTCTTCGTACGGACCCACGTAGGCCGCGTAGCCTTTCTCGATACACCAGTAGGTGTAATACATGATCTCGTCGCCACCGACACCAGTAATGCCAAAGGCGGCTATGGCCACCCCCACCGTAGCGGGCGGCAGCGAGAACGTCAGTCCGTCGGCCAGCTCGGCTCCGCTGATGGCATAATCGGTACGTTGCAGCAGAAACAGCGAGAGCAGAATCAGTGCCGTAAAGAGAATGATCATCAGCAGGGAACCGCGCTCGACCCAGCCGTACTGACCTCCGTAGATCAGCAGACCCGCCGAGGCCGCTGACAGAACGGCCCATATACTGACCGGAACCGCCGGAAAGGCCATGTTTAGCACCAGCGCCACGCCCCCCACAATACCACCGACCTGCAACACCTTCAGCGTTTGTAAACTAAGCCAGAGCCAGATTGTCCAGTGCCCCCGGCCCAGTCGGAGACCCGGCAGCCGGTTGAGCGATTGCATGCTGGGCAGGCCGCTGTAGATGGCATTTTTGCCAAACTCAAGCTGGAGGGCCACCTTTACAAAACAGCTGACCAGAATAACCCAGAAGGTGATGAAACCCGCTTTGGCGCCCAGCGCCGTGGTCGCGATCAACTCCCCCGACCCCACAATGGCGGCCGACAGAATAAAGCCGGGGCCGAGGTGCCGTAACTGGTCGCGCAGGGCCGTTGGCGCTGGTTTTATACGATCGGTAGTCAGTACGTACAGATCGGCTGGGGGCCGGGTATCCGGTGGGGCTGGAGTCATGGAGACAGCGTTTAGCGAACTCTTAGATGCATAAAGACCAGTCCGTAATTTTCATACGCAGTAGGCTTCGGTTTCCGGCTACTTTTGCGCCGGTATCCCGGCCTGTTTGTTTCGTTTCCCGCCATGACCATCGCCCCGCTTGACCTGATTTTACTGCTCGGCTCCGGACAGGGGTTTATTCTGGCCATCCTGCTCTGGACAAACCGGAAAGGCAATCGCCTGTCGAACCGGTTGCTGGCGGTGCTGATCGGTTTGCTGGCGCTGATGAGCCTGGCGGTTGGCATACCGGTCGTTAGCCGATGGATGAGCCTGGCGCTCGATCTGCTGCCCCTGGTTATAGCGATGCCGCTGGGACCACTCATCTTTTTTTATACCCGCTCCGTTCTCGACCCCGCCTTTCGGCTCGGGCCAGCTCAACGACCGCATTTTTACCCGGTTATTATCGATCTCGGCTCCCAACTGATGGGCTGGGTCTTTGTGTTGGGAGCCATCGTCGGCTTGTTTAGCCCGCAGGACGGCCCGGCCTGGGGCGATGTGATGGATGAGTATGAGGCCTATGCCGACATTCCACGCTGGATTTCGCTGACGGTTTATCTGGTCCTGACCCGCCGGTGGCTGGCCCGGCAACCATCGGCCGCTGAGCTGTCGGAAGCAGGCCGGCAACGCCGGCGGTGGCTTCGGCAGTTTGTCCACGCGTTTCTGATTTTTCAGGCTATCTGGCTCGCATTCATGGTCCCCTATATCGTTCCTGGCTTACGGGCGCCCCTGCTGGATCGCCTTGGGTGGTACCCAATCTATATTCCTATTGCGGTGCTGATTTACTGGCTCGGGCTGCGGGGCTATCTGCAAAGTCGGGTCGAGGTGGCCGATCCTGCCGGTCGTAAGGTCGTCGGTACAAACCTGCCCGCCGAAGCGGTGGCGTCGGTGGTGAACGGACTGACGCGGGCTATGGAGACCGAACGGCTTTTTCTGGACCCGCTGCTGTCGGTCGATAAGCTGGGTAAGCATCTGCAACTGTCGCCCAAGCTGATCTCTGCCGTGCTGAACCAGCACCTGCTGACCAACTTTAACAGCTACGTAAACCGGTATCGGATCGAAGCCGTAAAACAACGACTGAGCGATCCGGGCAGTGACTACCTGACCCTGACCGGTATTGCTCTCGAATGCGGCTTCAACTCCCAGGCCACCTTTCAGCGGACGTTTCGGCAACTGACGGGCCTGTCGCCAAAGGAATACCTCAGCCAGACGGGCAAAACAGCGCTCAAATCCGGATTTGAGTAGACAGAACCGGCCATTGTGGCGTGTTTTGGCCTAAAAACAAGCTATGAAAGCCCTCGCCTGTCTGTTATTGCTGCTGCTATCTGTTGACGGATATACCCAGACCGATACGTTACAAAACCGGATGCTGTCGCCCGCCGACCTGCAGGCCGATTTTCGGTATTTCCGTCAGCTCCTCGAAGAAACGCACCCGGGTCTGTACCGGTATACGCCCAAGCCGGTCATGCAGGCCCGGCTGGATAGCCTGGCCGGGTCGTTGAATCAGCCCCTGTCGGTGTTCGGTTTTTACCGGATCATTTCGGGACTCATAGCCGACATTCGGTGCGCGCACACCCATGCGCTGCCCAGCAAGGCATGGCAAACGCTGTTTGCCCAGCGCTGGAAGACCCTGCCGTTTTTCATGTTTCCCATCGACGGAAAATCGTATATACTGTTCAACGGCACGGCCGATCAGCGCATCCGGCCCGGTTTCGAACTGCTCAGCATCAACGGACAACCCATCCAGGAGATTCAGCAGATCATGTACCGCTACCACTGGAGCGATGGCTATATCCAGACCTCGAAAGACGCTTCGTTGCAGGGGCAGCTGTTTGCCTTGTTTTACTACTGGTTCATTGGCCAGCCCGACACGTATGCACTCACGTTCAGAAGCCTGACCGGCGATACGATACGGGTTGAAGTACCCGCCGAACCGTTCGCGACATCGCTGAAGATGATGAAGAAAAACCCCGTCAACAAACAGATGATGGCCTGGTATAACCGCCGGAAACCTAAAACGCCCTGGCGGATTTCGTTTCCGGACGATGTGCCGCAAACCGCTTACTTACGCATCGATAGTTTTGGTGGCGGCAAGGACAGTGACGAGGCCGCGGCCCGGTTCCGCGCGTTTATGGACAAAAGCCTGGCGACGATGAAGACGAAAAACGTTCGGCACCTTATTGTCGACCTGCGAAGCAACCCGGGCGGCTGGGATGTGCAGGGCGTTGAGCTGTTTACCTACCTGGCCAAAGCCGATACGGCGGTTCGTTACTACCACCGTCATCATACCGTTACCGACAGTTCATCGTTTCTGCGCTTTTCGGATATACCGGCCGACGCGCTGAAGTCCATTAAACAACAGCTGATCCCGGAAAAAGACGGTACGTTTACCGAGGTCGCCGATGACGACAGCTGGGAGCTACGGCCGCAACTGCCCAAACCGAACCGGTTCAGCGGGCAGGTCTACATCCTGATGGATGGCCGGAGCGGATCGACTACGGCCGAGTTTCTGGCGGTGGCGCATGCACACAGGATAGGAACGTTCATCGGCACGGAGTCGGGTGGTGCTTACGAAGGCGGGAACGGCGGTAGTTTCATCAACCTGGCCCTGCCCAAGTCTCGCATTCAGGTGACCACACCGCTGGTCTATTATACCAACGGAGTAGGAAAACCCGATCAGCCCGGGCGCGGCACCCTGCCCGATTATAGCCTGCCGCTACAGATCGATAATGTGCTCAACCATACCGACAGTCAGCTGGACTTAGCGAAAAAGCTGATTCGGGAGCAGAGCCCGGGCACGGCTGGCCACACCAGCAAGTAAGCCACTGGTCCTGCCCGAAACACTGTTCTGCCTGGGCGGTTAGGGAGACATGGCCCACTACCAACCCATTCATGACTGGACGGCTGTTACGCCCGCCGAAGCCGTTTCCCTACAGCAGCAGCTGCGTTCGCAAATTCGGATTCAGCCGCTGGCCACTACGCCCAAAACCATTGCGGGTTGCGACATATCGTTCAACAAGTTCGAAGAAACGGTTTACGCGGGCATCGTCGTGCTGGACCTGGAAACACTCGACACCATTGAAGAAGCGGGCGTGGTCAGCACGGCTACGTTTCCGTACGTGCCGGGCTTGCTGTCGTTCCGCGAGATACCCTCCTTGCTGGAAGCCTGGCAGAAACTAACCATCGAACCCGACGTCGTCATGTTCGACGGGCAGGGTATTGCGCACCCCCGCCGGATCGGGATTGCGTCGCACGGGGGGCTGTTTCTCAACCGACCGACGTTCGGCTGCGCCAAGTCGGTGCTGGTGGGCAAGTACGAAGAGCCCGCGCCCGAACGGGGGAGCTGGTCGCCGATGACGCACTACCGGGACGTGATTGGCGCGGCCCTGCGCACCAAGAATAAAGTCAATCCAGTCTACGTCTCTCCTGGTCACCTGATCGATCTGGAAACGGCCATTACCTTAACGCTCCGCTGTGACAAAGGCTATCGCATCCCTGAACCGACGCGCCGGGCGCATAACCTGGTCAACGCCCTGCGCCGGGGCGAGCGGTCGGCGAGTTAGTAGCTGGTATGTTCGTCCAGCTTCACCTTGCCCCGGAATGTCCAGAACATAAATACCGTATACGTGGCGACGAGTGGCATACCGATGGCCGCGAAGAGCAGCATGGTCCGCAGTGATCCGTCGGACGAAGCCGCTTCGTAGATGCTGATGTGGCCGTTCGGGTCCACGTTCGACAGGACCAGGTTCGGATACAGGCCCATCGCAAACAGAATCAGCAGCAGCGCCGTCGTAACCGCCGACGAGATGAACCCCCGCCGGTACTGCCGCTTTTCGATACTTCGCCGAATGTTCAGCACGATCAGCACGGCCGCAATGGGCAGGATGAACAGCTGCGGATAAGCCTTGAAAATAGCCGTCATGTGGGGTACGTAGATGAGGGTAGCCAACGAGGTAGCCATGAAACAGAGGATGAAAAACTTGCTGGTGTTGTTGGCAATGATGGTCAGTTTGGCATACAGCCGGTCTTCGGTCTTCATGATGAGGTACATGGCGCCGTGCATCATAAACAGCGACAGGACCGTTATCGAAATCAGCCCGGCATAAGGGTTGAAAAAATCGCTGAGCCGCCCCACAAACTCGTGCCTGGCGTTCAGCGGCAGTCCCTGAATCAGGTTGCCCAGAATCAGGCCCAGCAGCAGCGAAATGGTAATGCTCGACACCGAATAGCTGATATCCCACATCGTTCGCCACCAGCGCATCTCTTCCTTGCTCCGAAACTCGATCGAAATAGCCCGGAAAATAATGGCGAACAAAAACAGCATGAACGGCAGATAAAACACCGACAAAATGGTGCCGTAAACCAGCGGAAAAGCCGCGAACAGCGCCCCGGCTCCGATAACGAGCCATACTTCGTTGCCGTCCCAAACCGGCCCGATGGCATTCAGCGCAATGCGTCGGCTCTGTTCTTTCCGGAAAAACAAATGCAGCGCGCCAGCTCCCAGATCGAAGCCATCCAGAATACCATAACCGCTGATGAGCGCGCCGATCAGTAAGAACCACCAGGTAGGTAAGTCAAGTCCGAGTACAGTGTCCATAGTGAGGAATAGTTTGTTGAGTGATTTTTTATATTGAGTGATTGAGTGATTCGTGGTTGAGTGCATTAGTCATTTTAGCTTTTCACTCAATCACAAATCACTCAATAGGCTCATTCACTCAATGTAAAATGGGATTCATGCGGGAGGAGGAGTCGAGGCCGGGTTCTTGCGATGTGGTCTGGATATCGGGGCCGTGCTGAATTTTTTTGTTCAGCAGGTACAGGAACAGGGCAAACAGCATCATGTATACCAGCGTGAACAGGATCAGCGAAGTCAGCACGTGCTCGGCCCGCACCGCCTGCGAGAGCGCATCCGAGGTGCGCAGCAGGCCATAGACCACCCAGGGCTGCCGGCCTACCTCAGCCGTGTACCAGCCGACCTGGTTGGCAATCTGCGGCAGGAGTACGGCGCCTACAAACACCCCCATCAGCCAGCGTGTCTGAAACAACCGCTTCCTGTACAGCATGACCAGCGAAAACAGGGTTAGCCCGATGAGCGCCATGCCGATACCGACCATGAGGTGATAGGTCTGGAAAACAAAGTTGATGGCCGTGGGGCGGTTTTTGGGTTTGATGCTGTTCAGGCCGGGAATAGGCTTCTTAAAATCCTGATGAACCAGAAATGACAAACCACCCGGTATCCTGATCCCCGTGGTCGTTTGTTCGCGGGCGTTGACCCAGCCAACCAGATACATATCGGCGGGGGCGGAGGCCTCAAAGTGCCCTTCCATAGCGGCCAGCTTGGCAGGCTGGTATTTTGTAACGACTTCGGCCGACTTATGACCCGTAAACAGCTGACCTAGGGCCGAGATGGCGGCTACCCACAGGCCAATCCGAAAGGCCGCCTGGGCGTGAACCACGTGTTTTTGCTTCAGAATGTACCAGGCGCTGACGCTCAGTACCAGAAACGACCCCGCCAGCAGGGCACCGATCAGTACGTGCGAATAGCGCTCAACCGACGAGGGATTAAAGACCATCGCCCAGAAATCGGTCACGATAGCGCGGGCCTGCATCCCGGTTCCTTCTATGCGGTAGCCGGCGGGCGTTTGCTGCCACGAGTTGGCGATCACGATCCAGAGGGCCGAGAAGATAGACCCCAGCGCCACCAGCACCGTAGCCAGAAAATGAACCGGCGGACTGACCCGGTTCCAGCCAAAGACCAGAATGCCCAGGAAGGCCGACTCCATGGCAAAGGCAAAGATGCCTTCAGCCGCCAGGGCCGACCCGAAAATGTCGCCCACGTAGCGGGAGTAGGTTGCCCAGTTGGTGCCAAATTCAAACTCCATCACGATACCGGTAGCCACACCGATGCCGAAGATGAGCGCGAAAATCCTGATCCAGAAGCGGGTCAGTTCTTCGTAAACCTTGTTTTTGGTGCGTAGATACTGGCCTTCCATGATGACCAGACAGACCCCCAGCCCGATACTCAGGGGTGGGTAGATGTAATGAAAAGCAATGGTGAAGGCAAACTGAATCCGGGAGAGAAGTTCCACATTATCCATACCCTTAGTGATAGCCGGGAAGACAAAAGCCGGGGCTGCGCACGGGGGAGGAGAGGTGCGCATTCGGCGCAAAAACTATCGCCCGAAAGGTACAATCGGAACCAATACGACGGACGTGTTTTTTTGACTTTCTACCCGCCATTCCAGGCCGGAGGGTGTGTGGCTGTCGCGTGCGTGGTCCGTGCGGACACGGACCACGGTGTAGAGACGCAAAGGATTGCGTCTCATGCGCGTCAGCAACAAAACCTTGTAGTAAAGGTGTGTTTGGTAAATGCTTTTGCCGTCGCCTTTGTGTCTCTTACGCGTCAGCAACACATCCACCCACGAATGCTCGGATCGTTAAATTAAATAAGACTTCAGTACAAACGCGTTGCCCGTTTTAAACTTTGCCGTACTTTTGTTCGATCAAAAACCGTATGCATGCATACTAATTTGTTGACCTACCTATGGCAGATGCATTCATTTACGACGCCGTCAGAACGCCCCGGGGCCGGGGTAAAAGCGACGGGTCGCTGCACGATGTGCAACCTATACAACTCCTGACCAGCGTACTCCGCGAACTCCGCGACCGAAACCAGCTCGATACAGCTCTGGTAGACGACGTCATCATGGGCTGCGTAACCCCCATCGGTGAGCAGGGCGCCGACATTGCCCGTACGGCGGCCCTCGAAGCCGGTTATGCCGAAACCGTGGCGGGTGTTCAGCTCAACCGCTTCTGTTCGTCGGGGCTCGAAGCCATCAACATGGCCGGCGCCTACGTGATGTCGGGGCAGGTCGATGCCATCGTAGCGGGTGGTGTCGAGTCGATGTCGCGGGTGCCGATGGGGTCCGACGGGGGCGCTATCTTCATGAACCCGCAGATTGTGGCCCGCCATAGAATTGTACCGCAGGGTATTTCGGCCGATCTGATCGCGACGAAGCATGGCTACAGCCGCAGCGATGTTGACGCCTTTGCGGCCGAATCATACCGGCGGGCGGTCGATGCGCAGGCGGCCAATCGATTCCATAAATCGCTCGTACCGCTGAAAGACGAAATAGGGCTTACCGTGCTTGACCGCGACGAAGGCGTTCGGCCCGGTACGACCGTCGAGAGCCTCGGCAAGCTGAAACCCGCCTTCGAGATGATGGGGCAGATGGGGCTGGATGCCCTCGCGCTGCTGAAATACGCGCAGTTCGATAAAATCAACCACGTTCACCACGCGGGTAATTCATCGCAGATTGTTGACGGGGCGGCTGCGGTCCTGATCGGGAGCCAGGCCTTTGGCGAACAGTCGGGCCTGAAACCGCGCGCCCGGATCAAAGCGTTCGCCATTGTCGGTTCGGAGCCGACCATCATGCTGACGGGGCCAATTCCGGCTACGCACAAGGTGCTGAAGCGGGCGGGCATGAGCATCAAAGACATCGATCTGTTCGAGGTAAACGAAGCCTTCGCGGCTGTGCCGATGCTGTTTATGGATGCGTTTGGCGTTGACCACAGCCAGCTGAACGTAAACGGCGGGTCCATTGCGCTGGGGCATCCGCTGGGCGCTACGGGGGCCATTATTTCGGCTACGCTCATCGATGAGCTGGAGCGTTCGGACAAGCAGTTCGGTCTGTCGACGCTCTGTATCGGGGGCGGCATGGGCATTGCCACCATTTTCGAACGCGTCAACTAACCGGCCTGTCACTTACCGGCCGTCCGGCGGCTTTGACAGGCGTCGAATGGCGTCTCCAGTCTTTTCCAGTAAAACTTTATAAGGAACTTTCGTATGATTCAATACACCGTCGATAATGATATAGCCATTATCTCATGGGCCATGACCTCGGCCCCGATGAATGTTCTTAACGATGAGTCTATTCCTGCTTTCGAAGCGGCTCTTCGGCAGGCGTATACCGACGAGGCCGTAAAAGGCGTAATCATTACCTCTGCCAAACCCGAGTTTGTGGCCGGTGCCGACCTGAAAATGATCCTGCGTAACAACGATAAAGACCCGGCCGAGATGCTGAAGGTATCGTCGGAGCTGAACCGGGTATTTCGGTCTATCGAAACAAGCGGGAAACCCACCGTGGCGGCTATAAACGGCACGGCGCTGGGGGGCGGTTACGAGATCTGTCTGGCCTGCCATCATCGGGTAGCCCTCAATAATCCGAAAACACTCATCGGGCTGGTCGAGGTGACCATCGGGTTGCTGCCGGGTGCGGGCGGAACCCAGCGGCTGCCGCGGATGATCGGTATTCAGGCCGCCCTGCCGCTGATCCTGGAAGGCAGGAAAGTAGGCGTCGAGGAAGCCAAAAAGCTAGGCATGATCGACGACATAGCCGATACGCCGGAGCAGCTGCTGGATAAAGCCCGCGCCTGGATTATGGCCAACGGAACGTCCGCCCGGCCGAAACCGCTGAAACCGTGGGACGAGATAGACCGTAAAACCGGCCAGATTGTGGGTAAAGACAATTTCAAGGTACCCGGTGGTAACGTGCAGAGTCCGGTGGGCGCGCAGACGTTTGCCGCCGGCACGGCCATGCTGATGGATAAAACCAAAGGCAATTACCCCGCTCCGCTCGAAATCATGTCGTGCGTGTACGAGGGCCTGCAGGTAAACATTGACCGGGCGCTGGTCATCGAAGCCCGCCATTTTGTGAAAGTGGCGACCTCCAAAGTGGCAAAGAGTCTGATCCAGACCATGTTCTTGGGGATGAACGAAGCGAACAAAGGAGCCAGCAGACCCAAAGACCAGCCCAAGACCGAGGTGAAAAAAGTAGGCATTCTGGGCGCGGGGATGATGGGCGCCGGTATCGCTTACGTGTCGGCCCAGGCGGGTATCGAGGTCGTGCTGAAAGACGTCTCGGTCGAAGCGGCCGAACGCGGCAAAGACTACTCCCGCGGACTGCTTCGGAAGGGGGTAGAGCGCGGCAAGGTCGACCCGCTGAAGGTAGACGGCATCCTGAACCTGATCAAACCCACCGCCGACTATGCCGATATGCAGGGCTGCGACCTCATCATCGAGGCTGTTTTCGAGAATCGCGACCTGAAAGCGCAGGTAACCCGCGAAGCCGAACCGATGCTGGCCACAAACGGCGTATTTGGCTCGAACACATCCACATTACCCATCAGCGGACTGGCGGAGGCTTCGGCCCGACCTGAGAACTTCATCGGTATTCACTTCTTCTCGCCCGTCGATAAAATGATGCTGGTGGAGATCATCGTGGGTAAACAAACGTCCGACTACGCGCTGGCGGCAGCGATGGACTATACCCGTAAGATCCGTAAAACACCCATCGTGGTCAACGACTCGCGCGGATTTTACACCTCCCGTTGCTTCGGTACCTATACCTCGGAGGGCATGGAGCTGCTGAAAGACGGGGTTAGCCCGGTGCTGATCGAAAATGCCGGAAAAATGGCCGGTATGCCGGTTGGTCCGCTGGCGGTTCACGATGAAGTAGCGCTCGACCTGAGCCTGAAAGTAATGACCGAGTCGATCAGGGCCGGGGCCATGCGGGCCGATGAGCCTACCTATCAGATGGTCAAAACATTCAACGAGCTGGGGCGTATCGGTAAGAAAGCCAAAGCCGGGTTCTACGACTATCCGGAAGGCGGCACCAAACAGCTCTGGCCGGGACTGGCCGATCTGTATCCGGTAGCCGATCAGCAGCCCAGCCTCGATGAGGTCAAAACACGGCTGCTGTACCGGCAGGCCATTGAAGCCGTACGATGCTACGAAGAAGGCGTTGTACGTACCAGACTCGACGGCGATCTGGGGTCTATTCTGGCGTGGGGATTCCCGGCCTATACGGGCGGAGCTCTTTCTTTCGTCGACTTTGTCGGGGCCGATACCTTCGTCGGAACCCTCGACCGGCTTGCCGATCAGTACGGCGACCGGTTTCGGCCGACCGAAAAACTGCGCGAGCGGGCGAGCCAGGCACAACTGGCCTGAGTAAGCCTGCCCCATAGCTGCAACCGCCCGGTACGAGTCGTTTCGTGCCGGGCGGTTGTGGTTTATGCGCAGTGTACCCGGTCAGTTGGTCCGGGAGAGGTTAACCGTTGTCGGAATAACATTAAGCCGGGCGCCGGTCTGAAAATTGAGATTCCCCTGCAGCAGCAACGAACGGGCTGACCCGGTATAATCGACCGGGATCGTGACCCGATGGCCGGTCCGAATCGTCACTGGCGTAACGGCCGATGGAACCTGGTTGCACGACCAGACCGACGGGTCAGACCAGTTGCCGCTCCGGACCGTAACCATGTCGGGCAACACGACCAGCGTGGTTGTACGGCTCACGCGACACCCCCCCGTGGTGGTGCAGGTGGCCGTATAGCTTGTTGTCTGGGTTGGGTTCACGACCAGCGTATTGCCCGATCCGCTCGGAAGCCAGCTTACCGTACCTGTGCAGTTTGTCACGCTCAGGGTGGTGCTCTGCAAACAGCTGGCTGTCGAGGCCGACAGGTTGATGGTTGGGGGCGGGGCACAGTCCGGCTCGATATAAACCAGGTAATCTTCGGTTTCGCCGTAGTAGAGGGTGTTGCAGGGGTCAGTAATGGGCGAGAAGTATTGGTTTCGGATGCGCATGCGTCGGGTAACGCCACCGGTAGCTGTACCGGGAATGACGAAAGAGGCCGAAACCGGAGCTATAAATTGCTGACTGGTAGCGTATACCAGCTCACTGGTCTCGAAGTCGTAATTCTCGTTGAAGTCGATCCAGATCGTTAGGTGCTGCGGATTGAAGTAGTTGATGAAGTCAACGATAAAGGTGTTGGCGGTTGTTTTGGATACCCTGCCGGGCGTGCCCGGGTAGAACGTAAAATAGCTGGGCGAACAACCCGTGTTGACAGAAAGTGCCGTGTTGTTGACTACTACCTGCTTAATACCGATGCTAAACGGGCAACCATCGTTACTGTACATCGGTGCGCAGTAGATTGCCTGTCCGGAGCTGAAGGTAGCCTCGGCAGAGTAAGCGCCGGAGCACTCGCCGGTTACCCGCCATACGTAGGTTGTGTTCGGTTGCAGATCGGTCAGGGTTCGGCGCGGACCCGTAAATGGCCCAACGGTTGTCCAGGTGCTGCTGGATGCGGGGCGATATTGCACCAGGAAGCTGGTACTGCCCGAATTGGACACCCAGTAAACGGTAGCGCCTGTAGCGCTAATATTTCTGGTCGCCAGACTAACGGGCGGATCGGCCGCCGACGGAACACAGCTGCTGGTCGTAACCCGGCTGCGCATCAGGTTTCCCGGTAGCTGGCCGAAGCCGTTGGCCAGGTTTATCCCATAGCCGGTATTATGACAGTAGCTCATGATCGTGCCACCGTTGGTCGGAGCCGGTCCCGGCGGACAGCTGCCCTCGGTAGTGTAACAATTATCGATGGCGCCACCGGGCCAGGTGCAGCTCTGGGTGTGGGGGGAGCCGAAATTATGCCCCAGCTCGTGCGCAACGACCATGACTTCCCACGAGTAGTTGGGGAACTCCGGATAGGTCGTCGACAGGTTGGCGCTGACGCCGTACTTGAAAAACGGATTGCATAACACGTCCAGATAGGCCTGTCCGCCCCCCAGGCCACGGGTCGACAGCAGATGCGACAGCTGGGAGGTGATGCCAGGTGGCGGGTTACTGTTCTGGTAGTTTCTGAACGCATCCAGCGCATCGCCGGTGGAGGTGGCCGACGCGTACGGATCAGATGAGGTCCAGACCTTGATACCCGAAATCCGGATGGCAATGTTTTCCCGATTGTAGATGGTAGCTACCTGATTGAACAGGTTCATGATAAAGCTGGTCGTGGCGGTTATGCTCGATCCGCTGCTGAGGTAAGTCTGGTAGTCGGCTTCCAGATAGATGCCAACCACTTTACAACTGATCGCTTCCGGCGCGATCGGCGACTGATTCAGTGCCGGATTAGTAGGGCTGGTGTTGTCTGTCAGGCAGGTGAAGGGCTGCTTTTTGCTGATTGTGTTGTCGGCGTAGAACAGGTAATTGCCGGGGCTCCGGGCCAGTCGGCTGATGGATCGGGTGCCGGTTTCGTCGGCTACGAAACCGTTGAGTTCGCCATCCACGATGCTGATGGATACCAGGGAGGCTGGCTTGTTTCTGATGAAGCCCTGGTAAAACAGGCCCGGATTTATGGGACTTTCGAGGGTACGGTTGCCGTTGCCGATCAGTATTTTGCCGGACGGTGAAAAGAGGTCGATGGGGACCAGTTCGAGCTCAATCGCGGTGGAGCCGCTGGGAATGGTAAATTCCAGCAGGTCCGGACGTTCTTGTGTAATCTGGTCGAGTACGTTCGGGTCTATACGAAGGGTTACGGGTTTTTGGTCGGGCTGAAATACCCCCGCATTATAAGACACGGTACTGGTCGGGCTGAAGAGCGGGTAAGCCTGCGCTTTCGATGCCTGCCGGGCCTGGTTAACCTGTTGCTGTAGGGGAACAGGTGTCTGTTGTTGCGCCACCACAGCCGGGAAGCGCACCATCAAAGCAAGTACAAAGAGGAAGTACGACCGGAGATTCATCAACAGGACGCGGTGGATATTTTGTCGCAAGTTTATGCGCAAATCCATCATGAGCCTATCAAGGATAGGTAACAAAGGCTAGTGTTTAGTAAACGGTGCTTTACATTTTCAAATGTCTAGCGTGCGTATACATCCATAGCCAGTTAATCCGCACCAGTCGGTGTCGGGGCAGGAGACAAGGCTGTCCTGAACTATAGCAACCGGAACGACATTCTATGGTGGGGGGTGGGGCCAAACTCCCGTAAAGCGGCCCGATGGATTGGGGTTGGGTAGCCCACGTTCTGTGCCCAGCCATAGGCGGGGAAAGCTGCTCCCAGCTTCTCCATGAGGGTATCGCGGTATACCTTGGCCAGTACTGACGCGGCTGCAATGGATAGATAGTGCGCGTCGCCCTTGATGATACAGGTGTGCGGAATCATGGGATACGGCACGAACCGATTCCCGTCAACGATCAGGTGATCGGGCCGGACAGTCAGAGCATCGACCGCCCGGTGCATGGCCAGAAAGCTGGCTTTGAGAATATTGATCTGATCAATATCGGCCGGCGATACTTCCGCAACCGCCCACGCCAGCGCATCCCGCTCGATATCCAGCCGCAACGTTTCGCGCTGGGCGCGGCTGAGCTGTTTGGAGTCGTTCAGCACCGGATGGGTGTAGTGTCGGGGCAAAATAACCGCAGCGGCTACCACCGGCCCGGCCAGACAGCCCCGGCCTACCTCATCTAAACCCGCTTCAACGGCGTCGGCGTTGTAATAAGAGCGTAACAACAGACAGGTCGGTTAACTCACTAGCGAAGTCGGTCAGAGCCGCGCACCAGCTTCTCGTCGCGTCGAATAAAGCGGTTGGCGAGGGCGTTGAACACCAGAGCCGCCACGATGGCGTAAAAGCCCAGCAGGAATGTGCCCTGGTCTGCCGGGTTGCCGTAAGCCTTGCCCGCGTAGAGCGTCCGGTACAGGATAATCCCCATAATAGCCGTCAGCATCAGGGCGTTTACCGCGCAAAGGGCGGTCTGGGTGAGCCGGTTGCGGTACTGGAAAATAGCATACAGTGACGACAGCGCTACCAGACCCATCAGCAGACCCAGGTACCAGACTGAGGTGATCAGCGTAGTGGGTGCCGTAGTGGCGGGTACGCCCGGCTGTTGCGAAATGGCCTGTTGTTCGCTGTATTGCAGGGCTGTCAGATACGCCATTTCGGGCAGTTGCCGGCCAGCCTTCTCCCAAAGCGGGTTGGCCAGAGCAATTCCCATGGCTATGACGATAAGAAACAAAAAGATGGTCTGAACGCGTTGAATCATTGGGGGTAATGAAAAAATATAACAAGTACTAACGTGTACAGGGCAGTCCCGACCGTGGGCGGGTCCGGTAACCGACTGTAACCCCGTTTATAGAGGGCAAAAGTAGCCGAAAAACTAATAGAGTATGAAAGCAGACGTGCGTTTGATGGTAACGGCCGACGGGTCACACACGGCCCTGAGCAAGCCGTTCGATACGACCTATCACTCCCGGTTCGGGGCGTTTCAGGAATCGGAGCGGGTATTCATCGAGTTGGGCCTGCAGGCTGCGTTCGACCGGTTCCCGCAGGATGAGCTGAGTATTCTGGAAATGGGTTTCGGTACGGGACTGAACGCTTTGCTGACTGCCCGCGAGGCCGAAAAGGCCCGGCGCCGGGTCCGGTATACAGCCCTGGAGGCCTACCCGATGCAGCTAGCCGATGCGGCTCCGCTTAATTACGATGCTCTGCTGGGTACCGACTACCTGTCTAAGCTCCACCAGTCAGCCTGGAATGAAGTCTGTTCGGTTAGCCCGTTCATGACCCTGACCAAAGTTGACCAGCGGCTGCAGGATTTCAGCACCGGCGAGCAATTTCACCTGATCTATTATGACGCATTTGCACCCAGCACGCAGCCGGAGTTGTGGGAACTTCCTATTTTTGAAAAATTGGCGCATTTGTTGCTGCCATCTGGAATATTAACCACCTATTGTTCCAAAAGCTACGTACAGCGTAACCTGCGGGCAGCCGGCCTGGTCGTTGACAAACAGCCTGGTCCGGCCCGGAAACGGGAGGTGTTACGGGCTATGAAGCCATAAAATGGTTGTTCTCCTAATTTTATTCGTGATCGGGCGTTACTTTTTAAACAACCTCGCTATGAACCGTCTCCTGCTTACTGCATTCGTGCTGATCGGGCTTACGATCAGTGCCTTTCGCCTGCCAACACCCGTGCTGTCGGCCACCGATCCAACCCCTGCGCCGAAGCGTATCAAATGGCTAACGGTCGAAGAAGCGTACCTGGCCACGCAGAAGAAACCCAAAAAATTTGTCATCGATGTCTATACCGACTGGTGCGGCTGGTGCAAAGTGATGGACCGCGAGACATTCACCAAGCCGGCTATCGTTGATTACGTCAACGAAAACTTCTACGCCGTTAAACTCAACGCCGAGCAAACCGCCGACATCACCCTCGGTAAGCAGACGTTCAAATACGTTGGTACCGCCAGCGGACGCGGAGCCCATGAACTGGCCGCAGCGCTGATGCGAAACCAGATGAGCTACCCGACCACCGTCTTTCTGGACGAAAAGTTTAACCTGATCCAGCCCATTGCCGGCTATCTGGAACCCCGTACGTTTCACCAGATCATTACCTACTTTGGCCGCGACTACCACCAGAAAGAGCCGTTTGACCAGTATAAAGCCGGTACCTACGCCAAAACCTTTCAGGGTTCGCTGACGGCCGGGAAGTAAACCAGCACATAACGCGGGTGCCAGTTGGCTCTTTACAGAACTTCTGTGAGGTGCCGACTGGCACCCGCGTTATTTTGTTGCGTATTTTTGTTGCTTCTCATCAACCCAATCAATAGAGTACATGAATCAACAACTGACTTTTCTTTCGGTGATTGCCGTCTCCATAGCGCTGACGGCAGCTACCCCTCCGAAGAAAATCGGGAAGCCGGTCCCCGGTCGGCCGGCCGCTGCTCCCCGCAAATTCATCGACCCTCAGAACATGGATACGTCCGTGAAACCGGGCGACAATTTCTACCAGTACGCCAACGGGAACTGGCTGAAACAAAACGCGATCCCGGCCTCCAAAACATCCTGGGGCAGCTTCAACGAGCTGCGGGAGAAAAGCCTCGATGCGATGAAGTCGCTGCTCGAGGACGCGTCGAAAACAACGACCAAAGGCCGGTTGTACCAAATGGTTGGCGATTATTACGCCAGCGGTATCGATAGCCTGACCATCGAAAAGCGGGGCTTCGATCCCATCAAGCCTGACCTGGCCCGAATCGAGAAAGTCAACAACAAAACCGCCTTCCTCGACGAACTGGCTTACCAGCGTAGTCAGGGTAACGGTATGCTCTTCGGCTTTTTTGTGGCGCAGGACCGTAAAAACGTGTCGAAGTACCTGCCGCAGTTTAGCCAGGGAGGTACAACCCTGCCCGACCGTGATTACTACCTGAAGACCGATGCCCGTAGCCTGAAAATCCGGGATGCGTACCGCGACAACCTGACCAAGATGTTTGCGCTCATCGGCGAAGAGCCAACGCAGGCCTCGCAGGATGCCGACGTTATCCTGCGGGTCGAAACCGCGCTGGCCAAAGCCCAGATGGCCCGCGTCGAGATGCGCGATCCCTACAAGACCTACAACAAGTTTACGGTAGCGAACTTCAGCCAGCAGACACCCGGTATCAACTGGGCCGATCAACTAACCAAGTATGGTGTAAAAGGGCAGGATACGGTGCTGGTGCAGAGCCCGACCTTCTTCCGGTCGCTCGATAGTCTGGTGGCCGCTACGCCAATCGAAGACCTGCGTACCTACATGCGCTGGAATATCCTGAAGGGCGCTGCACCGTATCTAAGCGACGCATTCGTGAAACAAAGCTTCGCATTCTCGCGGGTGCTGACCGGACAGAAAGAGCAAACTCCCCGCTGGCAGCGGGTGAGTGGCCTCATCGACGGTACCCTGGGCGACCTGCTGGGTCAACTCTACGTACAGCAATACTTCAAGCCAGAAGCCAAGCAGCGTATGCTGACCCTGGTCGATAACCTCGAAGCGTCGTACAAAGAGCACATCAAAGGGCTCGACTGGATGAGCGAAGACACCAAAAAACGGGCACTGACCAAGCTGACGTCGTTTAAACGGAAAATCGGCTATCCCGACAAATGGAAGAACTACGATGGGGTCACGATTGCGCGGAACGACTTCTACGGAAATGTGAAATCGGCCGGCAAATGGTCGTATAACTACATGATCAACCGGCTCGGCAAACCCGTCGACCGAACCGAGTGGGGCATGACTCCGCCAACGGTGAATGCATATTACAACCCCGTCAATAACGAAATCGCGTTCCCGGCGGCTATTCTGCAATTTCCCTTCTTTGACTTCGACGCTGATGATGCCATCAACTACGGCGGTATCGGTGCCGTAATCGGCCACGAAATGACCCACGGCTTCGACGATCAGGGGCGGCAGTACGATGCCGACGGTACCCTGCGCGACTGGTGGACCAAAGCGGATGCCGACAACTTCAAGAAACGCGCCGATCAGGTGAAAGAGCAGTTCTTTGGGTTCAAAGTGCTCGATTCGATCAAGGTAAACGGGCAACTCACCCTCGGCGAAAACCTGGCCGATCTGGGTGGCCTTGCCATCGCCTACGATGCCTTCAAGAAAACTGCGCAGGGGAAAGCCAACGGCAAAAAAGCCATGATCGACGGCTTTACCCCCGATCAGCGGTTCTTCCTGTCCTGGGCACAGGTATGGCGCATCAACGTCCTGCCCGAAACTCAGGCTCAGTTGATCATGACCGATCCCCATGCGCCCGGCCTTTACCGCTGCAACGGCCCGCTGTCCAACATTACGGCCTGGTATCAGGCATTCGATGTGAAGCCAGGCGACAAAATGTACAAAAAGCCCGAAGACCGGATCAAGGTTTGGTAGGTAACCCAAAACCAGAAACAATAGCCGCGTTCGCCTGGGTGGACGCGGCTGTTGTGTTTTTTGCCGCGGCTTCGTGTAGATTCTCTTCTCCGGCTGCTTTTGTTTGTGACTTAACCCGTTCTTACATGAAGAAATTACCGATACTGCTGACCATCACTATCCTGCTCATTGGGGGCTGTCAGCAAAAGCCAGCGCAAGAAACGACCGGCAAGCCCGCTGCCGAGCCAACCGCTGCCGCTGTCGACCTGACCAAACGACCCGCTGCCGACGCCCCCCGATCAGCGGCCGACCGGCTGGTGCGCGCGCTTTACTTCGAGCACGATACCAAAGAAAATCCCTTCTTGGAGGCTAAAGATCCGGCGCTGGCCGAGCAGTTTTTTACCAAACCGGTTGCGGAACGATTGTACAAAAAAGCAGCAGCAGCCAGCGCCAGCCGCAAACAGATAAATCCGCTTTTCAATGTGCCCGATGCGCAGATTCAGAAGCGCTGGGTACTGCCAGCCGCTGTATCGGGCGCCAAAGCAGTCGTATTTGTCACGTACAATACCAGTGGAAAAGAGCAGGAAATGCGGTGCGAACTGGAGCAGCAGGCCAACGGTCGCTGGCGAATCAGCGACATTATTTACGCCGATGGAAAGCGCCTAACCGAGTTGATTAAGTAGCTGTTAGCCGGTGTCCTGACAGAATTGTTCCTGTCAGATTCAAATTATTTTTAGTTGACATGTTGACAACACCGTAAAAGCTTGTAATTTTGCAACTCCAAACCGGAAACGGGGCGGAAATTGTTCTTTAACAGTGTGTTTTTGGGGAGTTTCCAGAGTGGCCAAATGGATCAGACTGTAAATCTGCTGGCGTACGCCTTCGGAGGTTCGAATCCTCCACTCCCCACTATTTGGTAACTGAAGACGACGAAAGTAATCTTGGGTTGCTGAGTTTGCGGAAGTAGCTCAATTGGTAGAGCGATAGCCTTCCAAGCTATAGGTTGCGGGTTCGAGACCCGTCTTCCGCTCAACAGAAAGCAGTTGGTACTCAACAGCGTTCGGCCCCGGGCTGTCGGCTGTTTTAGTGGTATCTGCTAGCTGTGGTAAGTTAGTACAAGCCGTTATAGCTCAGCGGTAGAGCACTTCCTTGGTAAGGAAGAGGTCCGGGGTTCAAGTCCCCGTAACGGCTCAGGACTTCGCGGAGAGGTCTGCTTTGAGTTAAGCCGTGTCGTAATTACGTTCATTAAGCGTGGTTCCGGGCGGCTTGATTGACGTTCAGCGAGTTTATTTCAAAACAAACAACAGTTCACAATAGCGTTTTAAACACATGGCAAAAGAGAATTTTGACCGCTCGAAACCGCACGTAAACATCGGTACGATTGGTCACGTTGACCACGGTAAAACGACGCTGACGGCTGCCATTACGAAAGTGCTGGCCGAAAAGGGTCTGGCCGCAATTCGGGACTTCTCCTCGATCGACAACGCGCCTGAAGAAAAAGAGCGCGGTATTACCATCAATACATCGCACGTTGAGTACGCTACGGCTTCTCGCCACTATGCGCACGTTGACTGCCCGGGCCACGCTGACTATGTGAAGAACATGGTAACGGGTGCTGCTCAAATGGACGGAGCTATCCTCGTGGTAGCTGCTACTGACGGACCGATGCCCCAGACCCGTGAGCACATCCTGCTCGCCCGTCAGGTAGGTGTTCCTCAGCTCGTTGTGTTCATGAACAAAGTGGACATGGTCGATGACCCAGAGCTGCTCGAACTGGTTGAAATGGAAATCCGTGAGCTGCTGAGCTTCTATCAGTTCGATGGCGATAACATCCCGGTTATCCAGGGTTCGGCTCTTGGTGGCCTGAACGGCGATGCCAAGTGGGTGAAAACGATCGAAGAGCTGATGGACGCCGTTGATACATTCATTCCGCTGCCTCCTCGTCAGACGGATCTGCCGTTCCTGATGCCGGTAGAGGACGTATTCTCGATCACGGGTCGTGGTACGGTTGCTACGGGTCGTATCGAGCGTGGTGTTATCAACTCGGGCGAGCCAGTTGAAATCCTCGGCATGGGTGCAGAAAACCTGAAGTCAGTTGTAACGGGTGTTGAAATGTTCCGGAAAATTCTGGACCGTGGCGAAGCCGGTGACAACGTAGGTCTGCTCCTCCGTGGTATCGAAAAAACCGATATCCGCCGTGGTATGGTAATCTGTAAGCCAGGTTCTGTAACCCCGCACATGAAGTTCAAAGCTGAGGTTTATGTACTGTCGAAAGAAGAAGGTGGCCGTCATACGCCGTTCTTCAACAAGTACCGGCCGCAGTTCTATTTCCGCACCACCGACGTTACGGGCGAGATCATGCTGCCTGCCAACGTTGAGATGGTGATGCCAGGCGATAACATCACGATTGATGTAACGCTGATCAACAAGATCGCCATGGAAAAAGGTCTCCGTTTCGCTATCCGCGAAGGTGGCCGTACCGTGGGTGCTGGTCAGGTAACGGAAATCCTCGACTAAGTAATACGCGTAAAACAAGTGCATTTCTTCACAGGGGTGCACTTGTTTTTTGCAATTATTCCGTACTTTTGCAGTCCGTTTCAGAGGCACGCTGTTCCGGGTTTACGTAAAGTCACTATAAACGGGTGTAGTTCAAGGGTAGAATAGCGGTCTCCAAAACCGTTGATGGGAGTTCGAATCTCTCCACCCGTGCCAATCCCTTACATACAATGGACAAGTTTCTCTCGTTTCTGAAAGCCTCCTGGGAGGAAGTTCAGCACAACGTGACTTGGCCGAAATTCAGCGACCTGCAATCCAGTTCGACCCTCGTACTGGTAGCTTCGCTGATTTTTGCGCTAATGGTCGGACTGATTGATCTGGTGTTTGAGAATGGTCTCAACGTCTTCTATCAGTCGTTTTAGAATTAGTCATTTGGTGTCGTTCATTATCATTAATTGTCATCTACCGCAACAGGTCTGACAGTAACTCCTGACAATGAATGACTGGCCAACGGCTACTTAAGGACAATAATTATGAGCGGCATACAATGGTACGTCATTCGGGCGGTTTCGGGGCAGGAGAAAAAGGTTAAATCTTATCTCGAAAATGAAGTCATCCGGCAAAAGCTGGACGAGGTCATTCCCCAGATTCTGATTCCGGCCGAGAAGGTCTACGAGATGCGCAACGGCAAGAAGCGCGTTCGGGAGAAGTCATTTTTTCCTGGCTATATCCTGATTTCGGCCGACCTCGGCAATAACCGGGCCCTTGATTTGATCCTTAATATGCCCGGCGTGTTAGGGTTTTTGGGGAACTCACAGGTTGGTACAACAACCAAAGTACCCGTACCGCTCCGCCAGTCCGAAGTGAACCGCATTCTGGGTAAGGTTGAAGAAGAAACGCAGGAAGTCTCTATTCAGACAGTTGCCTTCCTGAAAGGAGAGAACGTGAAAGTCGTCGATGGTCCATTCGGCGGGTTCATTGGTACAGTAGAAGAAGTTTTTGACGACCGGAAGAAGCTGAACGTCGTCGTAAAGATATTTGGCCGGAATACTCCGGTAGAACTCAGTTACGCACAAGTAGAAAAGGAAAGCTAAGCTTCCACTTGGCTTTTCGAATCGGTCAGGCGTCCAATGCTTCCCTCAGTGGACAAGCGGCTAAAAAAGTTGGTCTGTGGTGTGTAGAGAACAGTCTGGTATGTGACGATCAGCCGCCCCTCGTTCATCATCGATCGTAAAATCAGTTTCACAATGGCAAAAGAAGTAGGTGGCTACGTAAAGCTGCAAGTCAAAGGCGGGCAGGCTAACCCCTCACCTCCGATCGGTCCGGCGCTGGGTTCCAAGGGTTTGAATATCATGGAATTCTGCAAGCAGTTCAACGGCCGTACGCAGGATAAAATGGGTATGGTACTGCCGGTTTTGATTACGTATTATAAGGACAAGTCCTTTGATTTCGTCATCAAAACCCCACCGGCCCCGATTCTGCTCATGGAAGCAGCTAAGCTGAAAGGCGGCTCTGCTCAACCGAACCGTAATAAAGTCGGCTCGGTTTCCTGGGATCAGGTACGGACCATCGCCGAAACGAAGATGCCCGACCTGAACGCCTTTACGGTTGAAGCCGCCATGCGGCAGGTAGCCGGAACGGCTCGCAGCATGGGTATCACGGTGACGGGTACTGCTCCGTTTTAAGAACCAATAGACTTGCCGAGGCAAATACAGAAATGGCTAAGTTAACGAAAAAGCAAAAGGAAGCCCTGTCGAAGTACGATGCTGCCAAGGAATACTCGCTGCAACAGGCGGCTGAGATCCTGAAGGAGATTTCGTACACAAAATTCGACGCTTCCGTGGATATTGACGTTCGGTTAGGCGTTGATCCGCGTAAAGCCGACCAGATGGTACGTGGCGTTGCTACGCTGCCCCATGGTACGGGTAAAACGGTTCGCGTTCTGGTGCTCTGCACGCCGGACAAGGAGAACGAAGCGAAAGAGGCTGGTGCTGATTTCGTAGGCCTGGATGACTACATTCAGAAGATTGAACAAGGCTGGACGGACGTTGACGTGATCATCACGATGCCGAACGTAATGGCTAAAGTTGGTCGTCTGGGTAAAGTACTGGGTCCGCGGGGTCTGATGCCGAACCCTAAATCGGGTACAGTAACCCCCGAAGTAGGTAAAGCCGTTCGCGAAGTGAAGGCCGGTAAAATCGATTTCAAAGTCGACAAACAGGGTGCCATTCACACCAGCATTGGCAAAGTGTCGTTTCCGCCCGAAAAACTGGCTGAAAACGCACAGGAGATCATCGCTACGTTGCTGCGCCTAAAGCCCTCATCGGCTAAAGGTACCTACGTGAAGACGATCAACATGTCCAGCACGATGAGTCCGGGAGTAACGATAGATAAAGGCACAGTAGCCGGAGTATAAGCCATGAAACGCGAGGAAAAAGGAGCAATTATTGAGGAATTAACTGGCAAGTTCCAGAGCATTCCCTTCTTCTACATCACGGAAGCAAATGGCATGACGGTTGCTGAAACCAATGACCTTCGCCGGATGTGTTTTGAGCGCGGTATCGAGTACAAAGTGGTGAAGAACAGCTTCATCAAAAAGGCACTCGAAACGCTGGAAACGGACTACGCTCCGTTCAACGAGACGGTACTACATGGCCAGTCGGCGGTGATGTTTCACCCCGAAGACCAGAAAGCGCCGGCCAAGCTTATCAAAGAGTTTCGCAAGACGAGCGATAAGCTACAACTGAAAGCCGCTTCAATTTCGAGCAGTTTGTTCATCGGTGCCGATCAACTCGACGCACTGATTGCGCTGAAAAGCCGCGAAGAACTTATTGGCGAAGTTATTGGTCTGCTGCAATCGCCTGCCAAGAACGTCATTTCGGCGCTCCAGGGTGGTGGCAACAAACTGGCCGGTATCCTCAAAACGCTGTCGGAGCGCGAGGAGGCAGCCTAGCTGTAACGCGGGCCAACACCCGCCTTTCGACAAAAAAGCGGACACGACGTTCGCAATTCACAAACAATTGTATCACAATCAACTAAGAATACTACAATGGCAGATTTGAAAGCGTTCGCTGAGCAGCTTGTAAGCCTGACGGTTAAAGAAGTTAACGAACTGGCTGCTATCCTGAAGGATGAGTATGGTATCGAGCCGGCTGCTGCCGCTCCCGTAATGGTAGCTGGTGGTGCTGCTGGTGGTGGCGATGCCGCTCCGGCCGCTGCTGAAAAAACCTCGTTCGACGTGATCCTGAAATCAGCTGGTGCCGCTAAACTGGCAGTTGTTAAGCTGGTTAAAGATCTGACGGGCCTGGGTCTGAAAGAAGCGAAAGAACTGGTTGACACCGCTCCGAAACCAGTAAAAGAAGGCGTTGCCAAAGACGAAGCCGAAGCCCTGCGTAAGCAACTCGAAGAGGCTGGTGCTGAAGTTGAAGTAAAATAAGCAACTGCTTGTTTGCATAGTACTCCAAGCAGGGGAGGCCAGGTTTAACATCTGGTCTTTTCCTGTTTGGAGAATTTTTGTCTGTGCCCTTGCAAAAGACAAACTTATTCTTATTGCCTTACGTTGTCTATTTACGCCCCTTAGGTCGGGTGACACCCGGGGTCTGAATAGCCGTCTACTATACATGCCGTTGTAAAACCACGCAACGAGCTCATTGAGAATCGGTTACGCAACTAAACAGAGTACAATCTTGGCTACAAACGCGAAAATCAGTACGCGCAAAAATTTTGCGACGATTCAGCCAGTGATTGGGTATCCTGATTTCTTAGATATCCAAGTTAAGTCTTTCAAAGATTTTTTCCAACTTGACACCCCCTCCAACCAACGGTCGGAAGAAGGTCTGTTCAAAGTTTTTCAGGAAAATTTCCCCATCTCCGACTCCCGCGAAAACTTCAAGCTGGAGTTTATCGATTACTCCGTCGACCCGCCCAAGTATTCGGTCGATGAGTCGATTGACCGGGGATTAACCTATTCGGTGCCACTCAAGGCCAAACTCCGCCTGTCGAACAACGATCCTGACAACGAGGATTTCGAGACAATCGAGCAGGAGGTGTTCCTGGGTAATATTCCGTACATGACCGAGAAAGGCTCGTTCGTCATTAACGGAGCGGAACGAGTGATTGTTTCGCAGCTGCACCGGTCGCCAGGTGTGTTCTTCTCTATGAGTAAACACACAAATGGTACCAAATTGTATTCAGCCCGGATTATTCCTTTTAAAGGGTCCTGGATTGAATTCTCGACCGACGTGAACAATGTCATGTATGCCTACATCGACCGGAAAAAGAAATTCCCGGTTACAACGTTGCTGCGTGCCATTGGTTTTGGTTCGGACAAAGACATTCTCGACCTGTTTGGTCTGTCGGAAGAAGTACTAGCTACGCCCGCCAACCTGAAGAAAGCGATCGGTCGCCGGTTAGCTGCCCGGGTGCTGCGGACCTGGACGGAAGACTTCGTTGACGAAGATACCGGGGAGGTAGTATCGATTAGCCGGAACGAAGTGCTTCTCGAGCGCGATTCGGCAATCTCGGTCGATGACATTGATACGATAACGGACTCGGGTCAGAAGTCGGTCATCCTGCATAAGGAAGACATGAACATGGCCGATTACAATATCATTTATAACACGCTGCAGAAAGACAGCTCCAACTCTGAGAAAGAGGCTGTGGAGCAAATCTATCGGCAGTTACGGAACGCCGATGCGCCCGACGAGCAAACCGCTCGGGAGATCATCCAGAGCCTGTTCTTCTCGGATAAGCGCTATGATCTTGGCGACGTTGGCCGGTACCGGATCAACAAAAAACTCGGTCTCGACATTTCGTCGGACATGAAAGTACTGACCACCGAAGACATTGTCTCGATTGTGAAGTACCTGATTGGCCTGATCAACTCGAAAGCCGTTGTCGATGATATTGACCACCTCAGCAACCGGCGTGTCCGGACGGTAGGGGAGCAGCTGTACGCGCAGTTTGGCGTCGGTCTGGCGCGGATGGCCCGTACCATCAAGGAGCGGATGAACGTGCGTGATAACGAGGACTTCAAACCCGTTGACCTCATCAACGCCCGTACGCTGTCTTCGGTCATCAACTCGTTCTTTGGTACGAACCAGCTGTCGCAGTTCATGGACCAAACCAATCCGCTGGCCGAAGTGACGCACAAGCGTCGGATGTCGGCACTGGGGCCGGGTGGTCTGAGCCGCGAGCGGGCTGGTTTCGAGGTTCGTGACGTACACTATACCCACTACGGGCGTCTGTGCACCATCGAAACTCCGGAAGGTCCGAACATCGGTCTGATCTCGTCGCTTTGTGTCTATGCTAAAATCAACAGCATGGGCTTCATTGAGACGCCGTACCGGATTATTGAAAACGGTAAGGTATCGATGGATAAACCCGTCATGTACCTGACGGCTGAAGAAGAAGATACGCACTACATAGCTCAGGCTAACGCAGGCATCGACAAGAAAGGTAATTTCATGGTCGACCGGCTCAAGGCCCGTTTCGAGGGTGATTTCCCGATGGCGGAACCCGCCAACGTGACGTTCATGGATATTGCGCCGAACCAGATTGTTTCGGTGGCTGCTTCGATGATTCCGTTCCTTGAGCACGACGATGCGAACCGCGCCCTGATGGGATCGAACATGCAGCGTCAGGCCGTTCCGCTTCTCCGTCCCGAAGCACCTATCGTCGGTACGGGTCTGGAAGGCCGGGTGGCTGTTGACTCACGGACGCTGGTGATTGCCGAGGCCGATGGCGTTATCGAGTTTGTTGATTCGACAAAAATCGTTGTTCGCTACAGCCTCGATGAAGATCAGATGGCCGTTACGTTTGACGAAGACCGGAAGACCTACAACCTCATCAAGTTCCGCCGGACCAACCAGGATACCTGCATCAACATCAAGCCGACGGTGCTGAAAGGCCAGAAGGTGAAGAAAGGGGATGTACTCTGCGAAGGCTACGCTACGCAGGCGGGTGAACTGGCGCTGGGCCGGAACATGAAAGTTGCGTTCATGCCCTGGCAGGGATACAACTTTGAGGATGCTATCGTGATCTCGGAGCGGGTTGTGCGCGAAGATATTTTCACGTCGATCCACATTGAAGAGTTCGAACTGGAAGTACGTGACACCAAGCGGGGTGAAGAAGAACTGACTTCTGAGATTCCGAACGTGAGCGAAGAAACGGTTCGTAACCTCGATGAGAACGGTATCGTACGCGTCGGTACGGAGGTGAAAGAAGGCGACATCCTGATCGGTAAGATTACCCCGAAAGGAGAAAGCGATCCGACACCGGAAGAAAAACTGCTGCGGGCCATCTTCGGTGACAAAGCCGGCGACGTTAAGGATGCTTCCAAGAAAGCACCACCGTCGCTGAAAGGCGTCGTGATCGACACCAAACTGTTTGCTCGTCCGGCCAAAGAAGACCGGGGTAAGCACAAAGATGAGGTGAAAGCGCTCATGAAGAAATACGGTCGTGAACTGACCGATTTCCGCGCCCGCATGATCGACAAGATGGTTACGCTGCTGGATGGTAAAACCAGCCAGGGTGTGAAGCATAAGTTCGGCGATGAGGTCGTGAGCAAGGGTGTGAAGTTCAGCCGTAAGAACATTACGGATAACCTCTTCCCCGACAAGAACCCGTATCGCGACGAGAGTGGCTATGCCGTTCCTGAAGAAGCGAACCTGCTTTCGGACATCAACCTTGATGGCTGGACAGAAGACGACAAACTGAACCAGATGATCGTATCGCTGGTGAAGAACTATAACAACCGTCGGAGCGAAATCACGGGCCGGTTCAAACGCGAGCGCTTTACGCTTGAAGTAGGCGACGAACTGCCGGCGGGTATCGTGAAACTGGCTAAGGTCTATATCGCCAAGAAGCGGAAGCTGAAAGTAGGGGATAAAATGGCCGGTCGTCACGGAAACAAAGGGGTTGTTGCCCGGATTGTGCGCGACGAAGACATGCCGTTCCTGGAAGATGGTACCAAAGTAGATATCGTGCTGAACCCGCTTGGGGTACCTAGCCGGATGAACCTGGGCCAGATCTATGAAACGGTATTGGCCTGGGCTGGTCAGAAGCTGGATCGTAAATACGCTACGCCGATTTTCGACGGAGCCACGGAACAGCAGGTGGCCGACGAGCTTGACGAAGCAGGCCTGCCCTCGTTCGGCCGTACGTACCTGTATAACGGTCTGACCGGTGAGCGTTTCGATCAGCCCGTAACCGTGGGTATCATCTACATGCTCAAACTCGGTCACCTGGTTGACGATAAGATGCACGCCCGTTCGATCGGCCCCTACTCGCTCATTACCCAGCAGCCGCTGGGTGGTAAGGCGCAGTTTGGTGGTCAGCGTTTCGGAGAGATGGAAGTATGGGCGCTGGAAGCATTCGGCGCATCGAACATCCTGCAGGAGATTCTAACCGTAAAATCGGATGACGTTGTAGGCCGTGCCAAGGCATACGAAGCCATCGTGAAAGGGGAGAACCTGCCGAAGCCAAACATTCCTGAGTCGTTCAACGTACTTGTTCACGAGTTACGCGGTCTGGCTCTCGAAATTACACTTGAGTAAAAAACGTTTTCAGTTTACGGTATTCGCCGGGTCGCCGGAACAGTTTTCAGTTGGTCAGTACAAGACGTGTCCTGTATTGGCCAACTGAAGGCAGTAAACAGAAAACTGTAAACTCCACTAATTAAATCTCCAACCAATGTCGTTCAAAAAGAACAAGAAACTCAACAGCGACTTTGCCAGTGTGACAATCAGTCTGGCGTCGCCGGAGTCTATTTTGGAGAGTTCCTACGGCGAAGTGACACAGCCGGAAACCATCAACTATCGGACGTACAAACCCGAGATGGGTGGCTTGTTCTGCGAGCGCATCTTCGGACCGGTAAAAGACTGGGAATGTCACTGCGGTAAATACAAGCGGATTCGTTACAAAGGCATTATCTGTGACCGTTGTGGTGTTGAGGTAACCGAGAAAAAGGTTCGCCGGGAGCGTATGGGTCACATCGAACTGGTTGTGCCGGTTGCGCACATCTGGTATTTCCGCTCGCTGCCCAACAAAATCGGATACCTGCTTGGGCTATCGACCAAGAAGCTCGACCAGGTTATCTATTACGAGCGCTATGTGGTTGTTCAGCCCGGCGTAAAAGCCGAAGACGGTATCAACCAGCTTGACTTCCTGACCGAGGACGAATACCTCGACATCATGGACAAGCTGCCGAGCAGCAACCAGCACCTGGACGACAAGGACCCGAACAAATTCATCGCCAAGATGGGGGCCGAAGCGCTGGAGATGTTGCTGTCGCGTCTGCAACTGGACGAACTGTCGTATCAGCTGCGCCATGCAGCGGCTACCGACACGTCGCAGCAGCGTAAGGCCGAAGCCCTGAAGCGTCTTAAAGTAGTAGAGGCTTTCCGGGAAGCCAACGGCCGTATCGAGAACCGCCCCGAGTGGATGGTGATCAAGATGGTACCGGTTATCCCGCCCGAACTGCGCCCACTCGTCCCGCTGGATGGTGGCCGGTTTGCTACCTCTGACCTGAACGACCTGTATCGCCGGGTAATTATCCGGAACAACCGTCTGAAGCGCCTGATCGAAATCAAAGCGCCGGAGGTAATTCTGCGTAACGAGAAGCGAATGCTACAGGAAGCGGTCGATTCGCTGTTCGACAACTCGCGGAAAGTGAACGCCGTTCGTTCGGAAGGTAACCGTGCCCTGAAGTCACTATCTGACATGCTGAAGGGTAAGCAGGGCCGTTTCCGTCAAAACCTGCTCGGTAAGCGTGTCGACTATTCGGGTCGTTCGGTTATCGTGGTTGGTCCCGAGCTGAAACTGCACGAGTGCGGTCTGCCAAAAGATATGGCGGCTGAGCTATTCAAGCCGTTTGTGATCCGGAAGCTGATCGAGCGGGGTATCGTTAAAACGGTGAAATCGGCTAAGAAAATCGTTGACCGGAAAGACCCTGTTATCTGGGACATTCTGGAAAACGTGCTGAAAGGTCACCCTGTTCTGCTGAACCGGGCTCCAACGCTGCACCGACTGGGTATCCAGGCATTCCAGCCTAAGCTGATTGAAGGTAAAGCTATCCAGCTGCACCCGCTCGTCTGTACGGCTTTCAACGCTGACTTTGACGGTGACCAGATGGCCGTTCACGTGCCGCTGGGACAGGAAGCCGTTCTGGAAGCATCGCTGCTGATGCTGGCCTCGCATAACATTCTGAACCCCGCCAACGGCGCGCCGATCACGGTACCGTCGCAGGACATGGTACTCGGTCTGTATTATGTGACGAAAGGTCGTAAGAGCATTCCTGAGTACCCCATTGCGGGCGAAGGCATGACGTTCTACGGCGCCGAGGAAGTAATCATCGGTATCAACGAAGGAAAAGTATCCAAGCACGCCAATATCAAATGCCGGGTGAAAGTTCGGGATGAGAATGGCGAGCTGGTTTATAAAGTCATTGACACCGTGGCGGGCCGGTTGTTGTTCAACCAGGCCGTACCGGAAGAAGTTGGCTACATCAACGAACTGCTGACGAAGAAAAAGCTGCAACAGATCATTGCGCTTATCTTCAAGATTTCGGGTGGTGCGCGTACGGCGCAGTTCCTGGATGAGATTAAAGAACTCGGTTTCCAGATGGCGTTCCGGGGTGGTCTGTCGATTGGTTTGAGCGATGTCATGATTCCTGAAGCCAAGCAGGGACTCGTTGAAGAAGCCAAAGCCGAAGTACAGAGCGTCTGGGATAACTACCTGATGGGTCTGATTACGGAAAACGAGCGTTACAACCAGGTTATCGACATCTGGACGCGGGTTAACTCGCGCCTGACCGAAACGCTGATGAAACAGCTCGAAGCCGATCAGGGCGGGTTCAACTCGATCTACATGATGATGCACTCGGGCGCACGTGGTTCGCGGGAGCAGATTCGTCAGTTGGGCGGTATGCGGGGTCTGATGGCCAAGCCGCAGAAAAACCTGCAGGGCTCGGTTGGTGAGATCATTGAAAACCCGATTCTGTCGAACTTCAAAGAAGGCCTCGACGTACTGGAGTACTTTATCTCGACGCACGGTGCCCGGAAAGGTCTGGCCGATACAGCTCTGAAAACGGCTGATGCCGGTTACCTCACCCGTCGTCTGCACGACGTAGCGCAGGACGTAATTATCAGCGAAGACGACTGCGGTACGCTGCGGGGTCTGCAGGTGTCGGCGCTGAAAGATAACGAAGACATCGTCGAGCCGCTGTCAGAACGGATTCTGGGTCGTACAACCGTACACGACATCTACGATCCGCTGCTGAAAGGTGAAGATGGTAAACCCCTGCTGATCGTTGGATCGGGTGAGCTGATTACGGAAGAAGTGGCGGCTCAGATCGACGAAACGAGCATCGAAACGGTTGAAATCCGCTCGGTACTGACCTGCGAATCGCGGCAGGGTGTCTGCGCCAAGTGCTATGGCCGCAACCTAGCTTCGGGCCGTATGGTCGACATCGGTGAAGCGGTTGGGGTTATTGCCTCGCAGTCGATCGGTGAGCCGGGTACACAGCTGACTCTCCGTACGTTCCACGTGGGTGGTACGGCGTCGAACATTGCGGTCGATGCGTCGATCAAAGCGAAATTCGACGGTCTGATTGAGTTTGAAGAGATGCGTACGGTAGAGTCGGAAGATTCGGAAGGCAATCCGCAAACGGTCGTAATGGGCCGCTCGGGCGAGATCCGGATCGTTAACCCGAACGACCGCAACGTGGTCCTGATCAGCAACAACGTACCATACGGGGCGTTCCTTCGGGTGAAAGATGGCGATATAGTGAAGAAAGGTGATGATATCTGCGCCTGGGATCCCTACAACGCCGTTATCCTGTCGGAGCTGACCGGTACGCTGACGTTTGATGCGATCGAAGATGGTATCACGTACCGGGAAGAGTTTGACGAACAGACTGGTTTCCAGGAGATGGTTATCATCGAAAGCCGCGACAAGGCGAAGAACCCGGCTATTGTGGTTCAGGGAACAACCACCCTGTCGCTGCACCTGGCCGATATCGAAGGGGGACTCTTCCAGAAGAGTTACAACCTGCCGGTAGGGTCGCGTCTGGTCGTAAAACCAGGGCAGAAAATTAAAGCTGGTCAGCCGCTGGCCAAGATCCCGCGTAACGTAGGTAAAACCCGCGATATTACCGGTGGTCTGCCACGGGTAACGGAATTGTTCGAAGCCCGTAACCCGTCTAACCCAGCCGTGGTGAGCGAAATCGATGGCGTAGTAACCTACGGAACCATCAAGCGTGGTAACCGCGAAATCTTTATCGAGTCGAAAGACGGCACAAAGAAGAAGTATCTCGTACCGCTGTCGAAGTTCATCCTGGTACAGGACAATGACTTCGTACGGGCCGGGGCACCGCTGTCTGACGGCGCTATTACGCCGAGCGACATTCTGGCTATCAAAGGGCCAACCGCCGTTCAGGAGTATCTGGTGAACGAAATTCAGGAAGTATACCGCCTGCAAGGGGTGAAGATCAACGATAAGCACATCGAGGCCATTGTTCGGCAGATGATGCAGAAAGTGGAGATCATCGACTCGGGCGATACCAACTTCCTCGAAGGACAGGTTGTTGATAAGTGGGCCTTCCGTGAAGAGAACGACAAGATGCTCGATGCAAAAGTCGTGATGGACGCTGGTGACTCGGTCAACTTCAAACCGGGTATGATTGTAACGAGCCGTCAGCTTCGCGATGAGAACTCGAGTCTGAAACGTCGTGACCTCGCGCTGGTAACCGTTCGGGATGCTATGGCCGCTGTATCGCAGCCAACGCTGATGGGTATCACGCAATCGTCGCTGGGTACGGACAGCTTCATCTCGGCCGCTTCCTTCCAGGAAACGACCAAGGTGTTGAGCGAAGCGTCGATCCGTGGTAAGATGGACACGCTCGAGGGACTGAAAGAGAACGTAATCGTAGGTCACCTGATCCCGGCTGGTACGGGTATCCGCCGGTACCAGAATGCGATTGTCGGCTCGAAAGAGGAACTCGAAACGCTGACCGAATCGCGCGAGCAGTTTGCCCGTACGAAGAAGAAAGCAACAGTATAGGCGCAAGCTTATAAAGTTATAATCCCCGGTCAGCCATGACCGGGGATTTTTTTTGCCGTCAGATACGTGCTTTCTTAAAGCCAACTTTTCTGCACCATGACTAGGCCAAAACTGGCTAAAAGCTTGAAAATAGCCGGACTATCCTTGTTTTGGCTAAACCTATTTTTGCACGTCTTCTTTTTTGAAGACGTGCTGTTCCGCACAAACAGACCCCTTTATCTGTATTTGGTTTCGCTGATTTTGGTAGCGGCTGGTTCATCAAGTCGATATCCAAAAAGGAGTGGCTGGTTTGAGCAGAGCCAACGCTGGCTATACTGGGCCATTGCCTGCCTGGCTGCGTTCGGCCTTTGTCAGCTGATCAGTACACACTACTACGCAAAGGCGCTGGAATTAATTTCGGGCCAGTAGGGGTTAAATGCGCCTGAGTCAGAGAATCGTTCCGGTCAGTGATGATCGGGAGGGCTTTTTAGGTGGCTGGTTATTGACTGTAGTCATTATAAGTACAGCAACCACCGTCAGGGTCTTCGACCACTGACGGGGTAAAATGCTGCAAACCACGTCAGTGGTCGAAGACCCTGACGGTGGT
Source organism: Spirosoma sp. 209 (assembly GCF_002006735.1). Taxonomy (NCBI): domain Bacteria; kingdom Pseudomonadati; phylum Bacteroidota; class Cytophagia; order Cytophagales; family Cytophagaceae; genus Spirosoma; species Spirosoma sp. 209. Next base: position 93,658 of record NZ_MVEC01000019.1, read on the forward strand.
TAAAAGTCGGGGAAATGAAAAGAAAGCCGCCCCTATCCAATTCGTTTAGGGCGGCTTTCTTTCTTGAATGCTGTACTTTTGAGAAACGATTTATCCGTATGAATACACAGCAGCAAAATCCCGAAGGTACCATAGATGTTGAACTCAGTGAGGAAATTGCCGAAGGCGTATATGCCAATCTGGCTATGATTGCTCACTCTAATAGTGAATTTATCCTGGATTTCATCCGGCTTATGCCCGGCGTACCCAAGGCGAAGGTAAAAGCCCGCATCATTCTGACTCCCGAACATGCCAAGCGGCTTCTCGATGCCCTGCGGGAAAACATAAATCGGTTCGAGGAAGCCTACGGCGGTATCAACGAGCCGACCGATACATTCCGGTTTCCGGGTGGCGGTTTCAGCGGCCCGGTAGGGCAGGCCTGATCAGGTCCCCTACGGAGCTGGGTGTCCGGTAGTTGCGGTGAGTAATTCGTCGAGTTTTGGCAGCGCGAATCCGGCCCCAGATTGCTGAAATCTTTTCGTCTTCTGCTTTGGCGTTCAACTGCTTATCCGTATCTTTGCACCTCAAATTTCGGGAAGACTGTTTTTCGTAAACAAATCAAAGAATGCCTACCATACAACAATTGGTGCGTAAAGGGCGTGAGAAACTGGTAGATAAGTCGAAATCACCAGCTTTGGACGCTTGCCCACAACGTCGGGGCGTGTGTACGCGCGTGTACACAACGACGCCGAAAAAGCCGAACTCGGCTCTTCGGAAAGTTGCCCGGGTTCGTCTGACGAACCAGAAAGAAGTGAACGCCTACATTCCGGGCGAAGGCCACAACCTGCAGGAGCACTCGATCGTGCTGATCCGCGGTGGCCGGGTAAAAGATTTGCCGGGTGTTCGTTACCACATTGTACGCGGTGCCCTTGATACGGCCGGCGTAAGCGGCCGTCTGCAGAGCCGGTCGAAATACGGTGCCAAGCGTCCGAAACCAGGTCAGGCTCCTGCTGGTAAAGGTGCTCCGGCAAAAGGAAAGAAAAAGTAATTAATCCGACTGCCCGTTGAAAGACTACGGCAGAGTAAGATCAAAAATCTGAAGCAATCATGAGAAAGGCGAAACCGCCCAAGCGTTACGTACTGCCCGATCCTAAGTATAAGGAAGTACTGGTAACCAAATTTGTTAATAACCTGATGTACGAAGGCAAGAAAAGCCTGGCGTACTCAATCTTCTACGATGCTCTCGATGTGGTTGCCAAACGCACCAGCGAAAGCGGACTGGATACCTGGAAAAAGGCGTTGAACAACGTCATGCCATCGGTAGAGGTGAAAAGTCGTCGTGTGGGTGGTGCTACCTTCCAGGTGCCGACCGAAGTACGGGCAGACCGGAAGGTCGCGGTAGGCATGAAATGGCTGATCCGGTATGCTCGTTCACGGGGTGAGAAGACAATGGTTGACCGGCTCGCAGCCGAAATCGTAGCCGCTTCGAAAGGAGAAGGTGCCGCTGTGAAAAAGAAAGACGATACGCACCGCATGGCTGAGGCCAACAAGGCGTTCTCGCACTTCCGGTTCTAATAGTCAATACATACAGTTCTTTCCGCAGACAGGCTCTCCAATTGGGGGGCCTGTCCTGTTTTAAGGATAGTACCCGTCGCCACGTACAAGCGCATCAGCTGGAACGATTCGCCTTACTTCCGAAAAACAACGGGGCGTCAGCCTAGCCGCAGAACCCCGTGAAGGCCCATAGCCTCGGTTCGGTGGATAAAGATTAGTGCATACGGATATGCATGAGCGGCTTTTCTTATTTTTGGCCGTATGACGACCCTCGAAAACGACCAGCTACGAGTATCCATTCGGCCTAAAGGGGCTGAACTCACATCTATCTTTCATAAGCCGACGGCTACTGAGCACCTCTGGCAGGCCGATCCCACCGTCTGGCCATGGCATGGGCCCAACCTGTTTCCGGTAGTCGGAGGCTGCCTGAATAATCAACTCCTGATCGATGGGCACGCTTATCCGACAGAGCGGCACGGGTTTGCGCGGCATACGGTCTTCGAAACGACCGAATCGTCCGACGCGCACGCTATTTTCTCGCTGCGGGCCGATGATAAAACCCGGGCCGTGTACCCGTACGAATTTCTGTTCCAGATCATCTACGAACTGGAGGGGCCGCAGCTGACCATCACCTACCGGGTCGTGAACGAGGACCAGAAAACGGTTTTCTTCTCCGTCGGGGCACACCCGGCTTTTGCCGTTCCGTTCCGGGCTGGGGACACCTATGAAGATTATTTCATCGAGTTTGACCAGGCTGAACCGCTGGAAACGCATCGGCTATCGGCAGGTGGCTTTTTTACGGGCGAAACGGAACCAGTGTCCACAGCCGGTAACCGGCTCCCGCTGACAGCGCATTTGTTTGATCAGGATGCGCTGGTATTCAAAAATATACGTTCACGACGGGTCACTATCCGTACGGATAAACACGAGCAGGCCGTAACCGTAACCTTCCCCGAATTTCCGTACCTGGGCCTGTGGGCCAAACCGGGCGCGCCCTTCGTCTGTATCGAGCCGTGGCTGGGGTGTGCCGATAGCGAGGGTTCGCCAGTACCCATCGAGCAGAAAGAGGCTATTCAGCAGGTCGAGCCGGGGCGCGTATTCGACGCCAGCTTTACGATCCGTATTCAGTAAAATACGCGCATAGAAAAAGGGCCAGACTCATGTCTGGCCCTTTTTCTATGTGTCGGTAATCAATTACTTACCACCAGCCTGGCCGCTCGACAGCAGATTGAAGAACTGATCGAGTTTGGGGGTGATGATGATTTCGGTCCGGCGGTTCTGCTGGCGACCAACCGATGTTGTGTTGTCATCCTTGGGCGAGTACTCCGAACGACCACCGGCAGTCATCCGCTCGGGCTGAACACCAAACTTGCTTTGCAGCGTACGAACAACCGAAGTAGCCCGTAGCGCGCTCAGATCCCAGTTGTCTTTGATCGACGCCGTCGAGATGGGTACGATATCCGTATGACCTTCTACCAGGATATCGAGTTCTTTGTGGTCGTTCACTACTTTGGCCACTTTACCCAGTACCGTTTCGGCTTTGGGGGTGATGTCGTAGCTGCCCGACTTAAACAGGAGCTTGTCCGAGATCGATACGTAAACGACACCTTTCTTCACTTCAACCTGTACATCCTGATCGTTGATGTCGTCGAGTGAGCGTTTGAGGCTCATAACCAGGGCCAGGTTCAGCGAATCTTTCCGCTGCATGCTGGTGTTCAGGTTATTAACGTATTTGGTCTGTTCGTTCAGGGTTTCGAGCGATTTACGGATACTCTCAGCGCCCGACTTGCTCACGATCGACAGATCTGACATCCGGTCGAGCAGGTTGGTGTTGGTCCGTTTCAGGTAGTCGACCTGAGCCTGCAGATCGCCCAGTTGTTTATCTTTCCCCTGCAGGTCGTTGTCTTTGGCCGACAGCTGGTTGCGCAGGTCGGCTGTACGCTGGTCGCAGTCGTTGAGCGAAGCAACAGCTTTGTCACGGGCTTCCTGAAGAGATTTAATTTCGGCCAGCCGCTTCTTACTGTTGCAGGACGACAGCATAGCTACGGCCGCAAAAAGAATCAGTACTCGTTTCATGCTAGTAAGTGGAGTTTTATCGAAGAACGAAAAGTTAGGTTTGACTGGTATCAATCGGGTCAACACGCAAATCATCCTACAAAAGTAAGTGATTCTGATTAACCACGTTAACACATCATTTTTATCTAAAAGAAATCAACTCAAAATTTTCCTCATGTGTCTACATCTTTTTTGCAGAACGCACTGGGTAAGCTAAAACCGTAGACATGGCCGCTCACGCGAAGCGTCTGCCAGTCAGCCCATAGGGGCCATTTACTAAAAGATGTTGGTAGTTTGCCGGCAATGCTGACTTTTGCAGGTACCTTTTTCTCAGAATCATGATTAGACACTTACTTTGCCTGGCTGGTTTACTGGCCAGTACAGGCTCCGTTCTTATGGCACAGTCAGGCAGCCGGGAGATAATGTACGTCGGTACTTACTCCGTTCGCGGTAGTGAAGGAATTTATGTGTTCAGCTTTGATCGGCAGACCGGCACCATGCAGCCCGTGCAGTCGGTATCGAATACCAAAAGCCCCTCTTTTCTGGCGCTGCACCCATCGGGCCAGTTTCTTTACTCGGTCAACGAAGCCGCCGATGCGGGACCGACCGGAGCCGTGAGCAGCTACCAGGTCGATCGCGCAACGGGAAAGCTTACGTACGTCAACAGCCAGTCGTCGCTGGGTAAGGGCCCCTGCCACATCAGCATCGACCAGACCGGCAAAACCGCTTTCGTCTCAAACTACGGCGGAGGGAGCCTGGCCGTATTGCCAATCAAAGCCGATGGAACCCTGGGCGCCCCGACCGATAGTGTGCAGAACGCCGGTACCGGGCCCGATCCCAAACGGCAGGAGAAAGCGCACGTTCACTCGGCTACCATCGCGCCCGACAATCGGTTCGTCTACGTGGCCGATCTGGGTACCGACAAACTCCACATCTTTGCCCCTGACCTGAAAGCCGGCACGGTGAAACCAGCGCAAACGCCCTTCGTAACGGTTGAGCCCGGCTCCGGACCGCGTCATTTCACATTTCATCCTAACGGCCGGTACGCGTATCTGGTCGAGGAAATGATATCGTCGGTAGCGGTGTTCAGCCGCGATGCCAAAACCGGGGCTCTTACGCTGATCCAGGATGGTATACCAACGCTGCCCCAGGGTTTCAGCGGTAACAATACCAGCGCCGATATTCACATCGACCCATCAGGAAAGTTTCTGTATCAGTCGAATCGGGGCGCCAACACCCTGGCTATTTTTTCGATCGGGGCCGACGGGAAACTGACGAAAGTGGCCGATCAGCCCGTTGAAGGGAAAACTCCGCGTAACTTCCTGATCGATCCGAAGGGCGACTTTGTGTTCGTGGCCAACCAAGATACGGATAACATTACCATTTTTCGGCGCGATCGTCAAACGGGCAAGCTGACTTATACGGGGCAATCGGTGTCGGTTCCGGCGCCGGTATGCGTCATTATGGCTCGTCAGTAAACCCAACTCAACTCTCGTTCTTATGCGAACCCTCTGCGTACTCCTCGTTACCATCGTTAATCTAAACGCCTGTACGGGCCGCAAAACCGAATCGGCAGCCGCCGATTCGACCGCTACCCAGGCCAACGACGCGGGCCTCAGCGCCAGCCAGTGCTATCAGCAGGTAACAGGCCGGGATACAACTACCCTGCAACTGACCATCAACGGCTCAGACGTGACCGGCGAGTTGCTCGTTCTACCTTATGAAAAAGACCAGGCACGGGGTTCGATCAAGGGCACGATGGTAAACAAAACCATTAAAGCAGACTGGCAACGCTCGGGAGAAGGCGTCACCCAGCCTTATCTCATCGATTTCGAAATGCAGGGCGACTCCATCATGTGGCGCGAAGGCGAGCGGGTGGAGGAAGGAGGCAAGTGGGTATTAAAAGCACCGGATCAGGGTTATCGGTACGTATTGACAAAAACAGACTGTCGATAATGGCTTAGTTTTGTGTTGACCGGATTCGGATGCATGAGCGGATGCGCTGCGGTCCGGATTCGGTCAGCACCGTTTTTTATTAACCAATTCTATTCGTATGACACGTTTTCTGTTAGTGGGGGCCGTACTGGCCGTAATGGCGTTTACGATGCCAACCAAAAAAGTTGTTCTCTTCAACGGCAAAGACCTGACGGGCTGGAAAATTTACGGCACTGAAAAGTGGTATGTCGAGAACGGAGAGCTCATCTGCGAAAGCGGGCCTGACAAACAGTATGGCTACCTCGCTACAGAGCAGTTCTACAAAAACTTCGACCTGTCGGTTCAGTTCAAGCAGGAAGCCAACGGCAACAGTGGCGTGTTTTTCCGGTCAACCGTCGAGGGTACCAAGATCAGCGGCTGGCAGGTCGAGGTAGCGCCCAAAGATCACGACACGGGCGGCATCTACGAATCCTACGGCCGGGGCTGGCTGGAGCAGATCCCGGCCGAAAAGGAAACCATTCTGAAGCCCGGCGAGTGGAACACGCTCCGCATCCGGGTCGAGGGCGATCACGTACAGACCTTCCTCAACGGCAAGGCCATGGTTGACCGGCACGATGAAAAAATTGGCGCGGCCAATGGCTCCATTGCCCTGCAAATCCACGATGGCGGTGGCATCAAGGTTCGCTGGCGCAAACTGGTGCTGAAAGAATTATAAGGTTAGTTACTTCGGCAGATCGATATACGACATGGTATGTACATCATCGGCTTTGGTATTCACGAATTTCTTTTCGGGCTTGTCGAAGTTGGTGATGTACAGTCGGTTTCCTTTTAGCAGAACCTCGGCGGGCTGATCGATGCGCCCGTCTTTCCCGTCTGTATCGCCATTTTGAACCAGGGTAGTTACCTGGCCCGTTGCCAGATTGACCGACTGGATGGCATTCTCGCGGGAGTTACACAGGTACAGTATATTCGTGTTCCGGTCAACAATCAGGCCGTCGACGCACGAAATAGGCTGGCTCACGTTCACCACTTCTTTCGACGCCAGTTTACCATCGGGCCGGAGCGTCATCTTGTACAGCGTGCCGTCGCCAAAACTACCCGTATAGAGATTCCCCTGGCTGTCGTAGTCGAGCCCGTCGGCTCCGTTGTCGACCCCCGTCTCGTTCACCTTGGTCGTAAACATAGCCAGCACGTGCGGGTCGGCCGTTTTGGGCTTCAGGGCTACCACGCCCCGGTTGAGTTCGTCGAGCGTAAAGCTCAGTACGGCGCTGCCCTTATCATCGGCAGGCATGTCCCACTGGCTGTCGGTAACGTAGATGGTATTGCCTTTCCAGACAACAGCATTGGCCAGCCCGAACCCCGTCACGACCGGATCGACACTCAGCACTTTGTTGCCCTTCATCCGAATCCGCATCAGCCGCGACTTGAAATTCTTGTCGTTTTCATACTGATTTTCGGCATAATACAGATTCCCGTCAGGACCGAAAGCCAGGTCCATGGGGGCTGCGTGCCTGGTATCGGGGTGCGCAGGCAGGCTGGTGACGAACTGCACCGAGTCGGGCGCGAATTTTACCAGCACACCGGGAGAGCTGTTATCGGCCAGGTTAGGTACTGACAGGTAGACAGTACCGTCGGGCCCCAGCGCCATACCATCGGGGGTGTTGTATTTATCGGGCAGGGTGTAGAGCAGTACCGGATTCCCGATGGTCGAGATCGACTCTTTGGCCTGAGCACTGTCCAGATTGCCGGTGTCTACCCCTTTGGCATTTTCTTTTTGCTGACAACCCGCGGCCAGACAGAGGCTCAGCAGCGCGGGCATAACATATTGTTTCATAGAATCACGTCGAGTATACAAATGTCTTCGTACAACCGGCTGATTCCTGAAATGTTGTAAACCGTTACTTACTGTGTTGGGCGCGTTCCTAAGGGCCGGGCCGATGCCAGATCGATGCAGTGGCCCAGGTTGGAATCAACGGCCTGAGCCAGAAAATCGGGCTGCGCAATGCCTACCGTAGTTCGGCCAGCAGGTTGTTCAGGTCGAGCGAGCGGGTATACATGTCCAGCGAGCCATCGGGCCGCTGAGGCCACTGCTCCATGGGGCGATCCCAGTACAGTTCTACACCGTTCTGATCGGGGTCGTTCAGGTAGAGCGCTTCCGAGACGCCATGATCCGAGGCACCTGTCAGCGGGTAGCGCGCATCGACCAGTCGTTTGAGCGCAACGGCCAGATCCCGGCGGGTCGGATACAGAATAGCGGTATGAAACAGGCCGGCGCTACGGGTTGGGGCGGGTGGTGCGTCTTTGCTGTACCAGGTGTTGAGGCCGATGTGGTGATGATAGCCGCCAGCTGAAATAAACGCAGCCTGATCGCCATAAAGCAGGGTGACCGAGAACCCCAGCAGGTCCCGGTAAAAAGCCAGCGACCGTTCCAGATCAGCTACTTTAAGATGAACATGCCCAATTCGGGTCTGGGCAGGAATGGTATACGGTGTCATAATCAGTCGGGAAAGATCAGATGCCAAGTTGGCGATAAAGTGGTTCCCACAGAAATAGCGCCGGTCGTTTGTGCCAAAAACCGCGGTTATAAACCGCACGGCGGTCGGTTGTGTGCGCTTCCGGCTTATTTTTAAGCATGAAAACCGCCTGTCTGTTCCTCCTTGCTGTTGTTCTATCGGTAAGCACCTTGCTGGCTCAGTCAGCCAAACGGCCCCGTGAGTACGGCATCCGCTTTGGCGTTATGCCAACGGGTCCGCTGAATGCAATTACCGACGTGCCTGGCGTTCGGGTGGGGCAGGTTACCCTGCAGCAGGGCCAGAACGTTCGAACGGGGGTTACGGTTATCCTGCCCCACGACGGGAACCTGTTCCAGCAGAAAGTACCGGCGGCTATCTACATCGGCAATGGGTTCGGTAAGCTGACCGGATACAGTCAGGTCGAGGAGCTTGGTACGCTCGAAACGCCCATTGTCCTGACCAATACGCTGAATGTACCTGTAGCGGCCGATGCCGTCATTGACCATACGCTGGCGCAGCCCGGAAACGCCCAGGTCCAGTCGCTCAACCCGGTAGTGGGCGAGACCAACGATGGATTCCTGAACGACATCCGGGGGCGGCATGTCAGTAAACAGCATGTACTCGACGCCTTGCGCACCGCCAGAACGGGCCCGGTCGAAGAAGGCAACGTCGGGGCGGGTACCGGAACGGTTTGCTTCGGCTTCAAAGGCGGTATCGGTACCGCATCGCGCAAGCTGCCGGCCTCGCTTGGGGGCTATACCGTAGGTGTACTGGTACAGACCAATTTTGGCGGTGTGCTACAGATCGGGGGCGTGCCGGTGGGCGTTGAACTGGGTAAGTATTCGTACCGGGAAAAACTGGACGGGTCGTGTATGATGGTGGTGCAGACCGACGCGCCCCTCGACGCCCGCAACCTGAAACGACTGGCCAAGCGGGCGTTTATGGGGCTGGCCCAAACGGGTGGCATCGCTTCCAACGGCAGTGGCGACTACGTCATTGCCGTATCAACGGCCTACCGGATACCGCACGAAACGGCCAGCAACTTCGACGAAATGAAACTCCTGCGGAACGACGCTACATCGCCCCTGTTCATGGCGGCTATCGAAGCGACCGAAGAGGCTATCATCAACTCCCTGTTTATGGCCCGAACGCTCAGCGGTCATCAGGGGCACCGGGTAGAGGCCCTGCCCGTCGATAAGGTGGTTGAACTCCTCCGGAAAGCCGGTCAGATCAAGTAGCGAGCCGTTTCCGATCGTAGCTTACCGGACGCGGTTGAACACGAACAGATCACTAAACGCCCAAGTGCCGTTCTTCGACTCGCCCCGCCGGATAACGAGCTGGTCGGGGCCACGTTTTTCGTAAATAATCCGAATGGAGCCGTCTTCTTTCTCGAAGAGGGCGCGGTCTTTCTCGGCGCTGATGAACCCGTAACGGTCCGACTTGTCTTTTTCTTCAACGCCGATCAGGCCCGGCTTGAAGTGCTTTACCAGCGCAACAGGGCCGCGCTCGGTCTGCTCGAAAGCAAAGAGTTCGTACAGCGTCACCTTGTTGTCTTTCATCATCCGGATGTAGCCGACAATATTATCCCCGGCCGGGGCTGTCCAGGAGGCTTCGATCGGGCCATCGTTGAAACGGCCCTGCCAATGCCCTTCCAGCAGTGCCATGTCGGCCAGCGTACCCGGTTTGGTCGGCGCTGTCTGAGCCTGGGTACTCAGTCCGCCGAGCAGGAAGCTGGCAAAAAATACGAGGAGCATACGGGTGCGAAAGCCGTTCATGGGGAATGGGCAACCAGGGGTTATGCAGTGGTTGACTTCTTAAAGACAGCAGGAGCCGGTTTGCTACCGGCTCCCGCTAGTGATCGTGGCTAAAACAGTTTCTCGTTGGGCGGCTTGATGCCTTTCATCCGGATGTAGATTGTAGCCTGGCCCCGGTGGTGGGTCTGATGCTCGAAACCTTTGGCAAAAGCCAGCTCCCGCGACAGTTCGTTCTTCCCAAATTTGATGGATTCGGCTAGTTGGGCGTCGCTCATGCCCTTTAAGCCGTCAATGACGAAATCATAGCTATCCAGCACGGCTTTGGTCAGAGCCGCTTTGGTTTTCAGCTCCTCCATTTTTTCCATGGATTTGCCCGCCATCGGGTTGGGTTTGCCGGTAGCGGTAGAGCCGAAGAGGTAGTTGCCGCTGGCCAGATGAAGCATCTGCTCCCCAAAACTGCGAATCTCGGGGGTTGGCTTGTAGGCAATCCCATCTTCGGGCATCGCGTCGAGGTATTCTTTGGTATACTCCCGAGCGCGTTGCCATTCGGTAACCAGCTGGCTGACGCTGGTAGCTGGTCGGTGGCTGCTGAGAACAGTCAGCACCAATACGAGTAATAAGGGCTGGAGGATGTGTTTCATGGGGTTCGTTAATCGGATACGCTGCCAATGTACAACATGCGATCCATAAACAGCTATACTATTTAGCCAGCGTCGACGCGTGCGTTTTCGGGAACCGCCTGCCGTGTGGTATCTACGCCCGATCGGACAGGCGGGCCTGGCTACCAGTCAGTTGACGCGCCAGTCCGTATAGCACCAGTCCGAGCACCACCATTGACACGCCCCATTTCAGGTTGGTAAAGACCGAACAGAACGAGGCAACCGTGGCCGACGAGGCCGGGTAGGTCCAGAGCAGGTACACGATGCAGGCGTTCTCGAGCAGGTCGAACCCCATAATACCGAGCGGCAGCACGTTTACCCGCCGAAAGGGAGCGTAGGGCCGGTTCCGGAACAGCATCGACAGGATGATACAGAACAGAAACGTGTAGATGACTGGATACGCCAGGTCGGCGGTAAGCTCGCCCTGGGCGTAGATATCCCGGCCTTCGGGGCCGTATGCCGCTACCATCTGCCGGATGCGGTCGGGATCGTAGCCGGTAAGCAGATCAATCGGGCCGATGGGCCGACCGGCCAGCGTGTTCATGCGTTCTTCCAGGCTCTTGAACACATAGGCCGGAAAAGGTACGTACAGAACAACCGCCAGTAAGAGCGTTTTCCAGGACGCGATGCGGTAGAAAAAACGGGATAAGTTGTTAGTCATGAGGAAGATAGGGTTGTGGTCGGAAAGCTAGCGCTTTGTGGCCACACGTCCTAACAGCAGGGCTAGCCCCACAAATGCCAGCGCCCCCAGCAGCAGGTAGCCGCCTTCGCCCAGCACGCCCGTCAGCGCCGGTTCGAGCGTCAGGCCCGCCAGGCTGTTGAAGATGGTATCGTTGACCGACAGCAGCGCCACCGCCACCCCCGCCAGCGCGCCACCGGCCACCAGACCTGTAGCGAACAGATTCCCTTTGCCCAGATCGGGGTCTTCATCGACGGTGCCGCTGCGTTTGGCGTTCCAGTCGACAATAGCCTTGACCAGACCACCCGCAAAAATGGGCAGGGTTGTCGACAGGGGCAGGTACAAGCCCACGGCAAACGCCAGTGCGCTTACGCCCACCAGCTCGAACACAAAAGCGGTAAAGGCGCCCACCAGCACAAACTGCCAGTCGAGGTTGAACGACAGCAATCCTTTGATGAGCGTGGCCATGAGGGTACCCTGTGGAGCCGGAAACTTGTCGGAGCCGATTGCGTGGGTGATGCCCTGCGCAACCAGGTCGGGCGTGGGCGTATCGAGAATCTTTACGGTAGCGCCAACCACCAGCGACGAAACGATGACGCCGATAAACAGGGCCAGCTGCTGGTAGCGGGGAGTCGCGCCGACGAGGTAGCCGGTCTTCAGATCCTGCGAGGTAGCACCGGCATTGGCAGCCGCCACGCAGATCATACTACCCACAACCAGTACCGCCGGCTCGTACAGATTCCCCGTCAGGCCGAAGCCGATAAAGACGAGGGCCGTGCCCATGATGGTGGCAATGGTCATACCCGACACCGGCGACGACGACGACCCGATCAGACCTACAATCCGACTGGCTACGGTAACGAAGAAAAAGCCAAAGACAATCACCAGCACGGCAATGAGCAACTTCGTCAGCACCGAGTCGCCCGGAATCTGTGGCAGAACGACCATCAGCGCGATCAGTATTGCGCTGCCAATGATCACCACCCGAACGCTCAGGTCCTGCTCCGTGCGGGCCAGGGTAGTGGCCCGATTCGACGTCGTGCTGCCGCTACCCACCCCACTAAAGCTCTGGCGGAACGACGATACAATGGTTGGTATGGTTTTCAGCAGCGTCATGAACCCACCGGCCGTAACGGCGCCGGCACCGATCTGACGGATGTAGGCCCGGTAGATGGCAGCTGCTGTGTCGGAAAATGTGTGGGTCTGCGGATTCCAGCCGCCCGGTCCACCTGCCGTTTGCAGGTCGGTGAGGTACCCTAGTTTCTGAAGCTGTAGCGCAATGGTATCGCCCGGTACGACCGATGCCAGCAACGGAATCAGGCCGAGCCAGGCCAGAATGCCACCCCCAACCAGAACAGCCGAAATCCGAAAGCCAATGATATACCCAACCCCCAGGTACTCCGGCGTAATCTCACCGGCTACCTGTGCCGATGGAAAGTAGCGGTTCGTTTGTCGGGTGGCCCACACGGGTACTTCGGCAATAACGTGCAGCACCTTTTGCAGAAACGCATAGAGCAGTGCCACGCCCAGCCCCTGGTAAGCGGTTTTGGCAAAGTCGCCCCCGCGTTCGCCCGCCATCAGTACCGACGCGCAGGCCGTTCCTTCGGGGTAGGGTAGCGTGCCATGTTCCTGCACGATGAGCGATCGGCGCAGGGGAATCATCATCAGTACCCCCACCAGTCCGCCCAGAATCGACAGGGTTAGAATGGTCCAGTAGTTAAAAAAGTCGGTGCCGATGCCATCGGTCAGGAACAGAAAGCCCGGCATCGTGAAAACTACGCCGGAGGCAATACTTTCGCCGGCCGAACCCGTTGTTTGAATGATGTTATTTTCGAGGATGGTCGTGTTCAGAAACCGCCGGCCCAGCGAGATGGCAAGTACCGCAATTGGAATAGAGGCCGAGACCGACAACCCAGCTTTCAGCGACAGGTAAACAGTAGCGGCTCCGAACAGCACCCCGAATACGGAGCCGGTGATGATGGCTTTCAGGGTAAACTCGGCGGGCGATTCAGAAGCGGGAATGAAAGGTTTATGCGTAGGTTCAGTAAGCATAGATGAAGGGTTTAATCAGCCGTCAGCGCTGATGAGGCAACCGTAGTTGGGGCAGCGGCCCCGTTCAGCGAGCTGACCGTTGAGCAATGTAAAGCAAACCCCTTGACATTTTCTAACGAAATGACCAACTTTGTTCACACAAGCTCCACGCGGGAGTAGCTCAGTTGGTAGAGCGGCAGCTTCCCAAGCTGCAGGCCGTGGGTTCGAGACCCATTTCCCGCTCCTGTTTCTGAAAGGCCCTGTTCGTAACCGAATGGGGCTTTTTGTTTTCGTTGTTTTCGTAAACAATCGCCTTTTTCAATAGGTTAAGTCGGAAGAAACAGGTTCTCAACCCTGTTCGCTCAACGCTATGGAACGGAACACGAATCACACACAACGCTGGTGGCTGATGATTGGCCGGGGCGTTTTATATGTCCTCATCGGGGCAACTATGTTTTTCTTCGCCAGCTCGTACTCGGCCCAGTCGGGTCATATTCTGGGCGTGCTGGCCGTACTGGCCGGCGCTTGCCAGCTGGTTTTCTCGTTCTCGAATCAGCGCGATGAGAAAAATAACCTCTGGGGCATTCTACACGGCATTACCGACGTTGCCTTTGGGGTAGCGATCTTCGTTTTTTCGGAAGGTACCATCAAAGGATTTGTCGACGTGCTCGGCTTCTGGGCAATGATGTATGCGTTTCTGCAGGCCGTTCAGGCTATGTACTCGTTCCTGGCCGCACGCGGAGCCGGTACCGTTAGCGGAACCAGCCTGGTCCATTTCCTCAACGTGCTGACCGCCGGTGCCCTGGCCTTTACCTTGCTGCTGCGGCCCGCCGGATTCGATAATTCGCTCGGGTTTATCGGCGTCTTCCCGATCGTACTGGGCGCGTTGATTATTGTATTAACGCAGCAGATGCGGGCGCAGGTGGCGCAACGCTATCATTGACCGAACGCGCTGGAACAAGCGAGGGGGGCAGAAATCATTTTCTGCCCCCCTCGCTTGTTGTTTTTAGTCGACCAGACTCTGCTGCTGGCGTACCTGCTGGCCAATGGGTATATATTCGACCTCGCAGGGGTATCCGAACAGGCATTTGTCTTTGATGCGCTGGGCCACCCGGTCGGGTACCATGGACTCCCAGCCGTCTTCGCCCCGCTGAATCATTTCGAGTACGCTGTCGGTCGAGATGTGCAGATTCGCTTCGTTATAGTCGCGGATGTCTTCGATTTTATCGTTCCGAACCAGATACTGGTACAGCGGCTCCAGCGTAGGGGGCAGCTGAAAGTCGTTGCAGGTATAAACCGCGTCGTTTCGCAGGGTCGGGTAAACGAACAGCTTCACCTTCCGGCTGAAGAGGGTGGCGAAGCCTTCCAGGATACCGCCCGGCAAAAACTCGTAGTGCCCTTCTTCAAAGATGTATTCGAGGTTCGGGATACCGACCGTAAGCCCGATCTTGAGCCGGGTGAGCCGCGCCAGATACGCCACCAGCCGGTAGTATTCCAGGTAGTTGGAGATCATCACGGCCTGCCCCATCGAGCACAGAATGTCGACCCGGTCGAGGAAGTCTTTCTCGTCGATGCCCTGGTCGCTGGCTTTCAGGTTATGCAGGGTTAGCTCGGCCATCGACACGACCTTGCTTTCGTCGACGTCGGGTTCGGCTTTGAACTGTTTCAGCCCGTTTTCGATCATGTCGAGCTGAACGTTGGTGAGTGGCCGCAGCCGCCCGCGCATGACCAGGATGTGTTTCTTGTAAAGAGCCTCGGAAGGTTGCAGTACCTGCCCGTCGGGACCGAAGAGGGCCGCGTCGGTGAAGCCGTTTTTGACCAGATGCAGACTCATCAGCCGGTTGTCGACCTCCGCAAAGTCGGGCCCGCTGAACCGGATCATGTCGATCTGGATGCGTTCGGGCGCGAGGTCGTCCATGAGCGAGAGCACCAGCGTTTCGGGCGATTTGGCGTAGTAATAGCAGCCGTAAATCAGGTTGACCCCAATTACGCCCAGCGCCTGCTGCTGCAGCACGTTCTCGTTGTCGAGCATCCGGACGTGAATGATCACATCGTTGTAGCCCGACTGGGGCGTCAGCTGAAACCGGCAGCCAATCCAGCCGTGGGCGTCGTTGGTTTTCTGAAAGTTGAGAGCCGCCACGGTATTGGCAAAGGCAAAGAAAGTCGTATCGGGACCGCGTTTTTCGGCCAGGCGTTTTTCCAGCAGGCTGTATTCTTTATTGAGCATTTTCACCAGCCGCGATTCAACCACGTAGCGGCCGCTTTCTTCAACGCCGTAGATCGAGTCGCTGAAGGTCATATCATAGGCCGACATCGTCTTGGCGATGGTACCCGACGAGCCGCCCGCTTTAAAAAACATGGCCGCTGTTTCCTGACCGGCACCGATTTCGGCAAACGAGCCGTATATCTTCCGATCGAGGTTGACGCGTAATGCTTTCTGTTTCGTGCCTATATTCTTCTCGTACATGATGGTGGTGCTTATGTTGATAAAGATACGATGCAAAACTACAAAACCGAAGTCGCCCCTGAGGTCTCAACGCTTGTTATGGAATTGTTGTTTTGCAGCGTACCGCTCAGGCCGTACGGGTTTCTGGTAACCCGTACGGCCTGTTTCCCCATCAGCAGAACGCATCTTCTATGTGTTTGATTCGGACCTCGTTAGCGGCAATGGTGACGGCTATGATGTCGAACCGGACGTCGTAGGGCCAGTTTTGAGCGAAGATGTAGTGCTCGGCTGTTTTCATAACGAGCCGGGCTTTGGTGTAGTTGACAAACTCCTCCGGGTTACCGTAGCTGACATTGGTACGGGTCTTGACCTCCACGAATACCATCAGCTTGTCTTTGCGGGCAATCAGATCGATCTCGGCATGCTGGTGCCGGTAGTTGGTGGCTACAATCTGATAGCCGTTGTCCAGAAGATAGCGGGCGGCTTCGGCTTCGCCCTGTTTACCGGTTTCATTGTGCTGTGCCATGGGATAGGGGTTAGTTACGGGCGGGAAATCGAACGAAAGAGGCCGATTCTAGTGTTATTTGAGGAGGTGGAAGCAGACTTCCGCGTAAAAGAATGAATACACGCATCAATAAGCAAGTTGTCGTAGAAAATCTGGGACTGATTGATTATCAGGCTGCCTGGGACGAACAGGAGCGCCTGTTTGCGCAGATCGTGGCGCAGAAAGTGCAGAACCGCGAACGCCCCGATACGGAGCAGGTGTCCACGCCCAACTACCTCTTGTTTTGCGAACACCCCCATGTCTATACGTTGGGAACGAGCGGAAGTATCGATAATCTGCTGGTCGATGAAGAGCGGCTGGCAGCTGACTACGGCGCTACGTTCTTTAAAATCCGGCGCGGGGGCGACATTACCTACCACGGCCCCGGCCAGCTGGTTGGTTACCCTATTCTGGATTTAGCCAACTTTTTTACGGACATTCACCGCTATATGCGGTTGCTGGAAGAAAGCATCATCCGGACGCTGGCCGATTACGGATTGCGGGCGGGCCGGGTAGAAGGGGTAGGCGCCGACCGGCTTACGGGCGTCTGGCTCGACTACGACGGGGGCCCACGGCCGCGAAAAATCTGCGCCATGGGGGTAAAAGCCAGCCGCTGGGTAACGATGCACGGATTTGCGTTGAACGTCAATACAGATTTGTCGTATTTTGGCCATATTGTCCCCTGTGGCATCAGCGATAAGGCCGTAACCTCGCTGGCCGCCGAACTGGGGCATACCGTACCGCTCAACGAAGTGGCCGGTCGGGTGAAACAGCACCTGGCCGATTTATTTGAGATGGAGTTGATTCAACAGGAAAAAACGCAGCCGAACGAAACGGTAACCGCCGTTTCCGGCCCGTTGTGAGGCATGTACCCGCACCGGCTGGCTGTGTTCAGGAAACCAGGTAATGAAAAAAGATATTAATTTTTTGCCCGTTGAGGGCGTACAGATTGTGATTGCCCGCAAAGAGAACATAGCCGGCGGGTATGACTGGCAGGTTTTTTTAATCAACCAGAACGACGTGCCGATCCGGACGGTTTTCGTAACCTCCAAAGGATACGGGCTCAAAGACGATGAGGAGCAGAAAACCTCTACTCTGCGGCACTTCTTCGTGGAGGTACAGCCCGGTGCGCACGAAGTCGTTGAAACCATCATGCCCGATGTGTTTCATCTGAACAATGAATATTGGGTGAGTTACTACATTGATAATCAGATATTCGATAAGAAATTCATCTTTGTTCCCGATAGCATCGTTGAGGATAACCTCGTTACGGTGCCAGCCCTGGGGCTGGAGGGAATCCTGCACGAATGATGGCCAGCCTGCTGCGGTGGGCACGATGACCCGACAACCCTGAACCCCGATGCCGCAAGCCGTCTCCTGGAAACGCCGACTCAAAAACGTTTTATTCATCGATCTGAAAACCGTGGCGGGCGAGCCATCGCTGCTGGCGGTCGATCCGCGTCTGCAACGGCAGTGGGAAGAAAAAAGCCGCCATTTCCGGGCCGAAGATGAATTGTCGGCAGCGGGCTGGTACGACCGGCGGGCGGCTTTCTACGCCGAGTTCGGCAAGATTATCTGCATCGGTGTGGGCGGTCTTTTTTTCAACGATGCCGATCAGCCCAACCTGAAAGTCAAACTGCTCAGCAACGACGATGAGCGAACCATTCTGAACGAGTTTCTGACCATCGTAAACCGATACCCACCCGGCGAACTGGTGCTCTGCGCGCATAATGGCAAGGAGTTTGACTTCCCCTACCTGTGCCGGCGACTGATGGTGAACGGGTTGCCGCTGCCGCCTGCTTTGCAGATTGCCGGCAAGAAGCCCTGGGAAATACCGCACCGCGATACCCTGGAGCAATGGCAGTTTGGCGATAAACGGCATTTCGTACCGCTCGACCTGCTGGCGGCTGTGCTGGACGTACCCGGCCGACCGCTCGAATGGATGGGCGACCGCACCAGCGAAGTCTACTACCGCGAACACGACTGGCCCCGGATCGAACAGTATGCCCGCGATTCGGTGGTCATGCTCGTACAGGTTTATCTGCGCATGGTGGGTGCCCCGCTCGTGGCCGACGAGCATATTGTAAATAGTGACTGACATCAGCCACCAGAAGAGAAGAACGCAGGGCGACCGGCCGTTTCTGTACCGGCTTAAAACCAATGCGTTCGCTCTGTGTTTAACTAGTTAAGCTCGCCCTTCAGGCAGAGCATATTACATGAGAAACGGAAAACCAAAACAAAATAAATACACCCGGCCCGACCGCGGTGACAACACGAAACCACGTGCCCGCGAGCGAGGTTCGGAACAAAGCAAAGCCCGGCCTATTCAACAGGCCGACAGCTTTCTGGACGAGATGAAAAACGACCTGATGGCGTTTTTCCAGATTAACGATCAGCAGTCGTTTACGCAGGAGCAGGTGCTCGAGCATTTCGACATCGGCGACCGGCGGATGAAACTCATTCTGCACGGCCTCATCGGCGAACTGACCGACGAGGGCGCCATTGTTCGCCAGCCCGATAACACCTACCGGGCCGATGCCGACGCCAACGTTGTAGAAGGCGTAGTCGACCATGTTAACTCGCGGTTTGCGTTCGTCATTGCCGAGTCGCCAACGGGCGGCCGGGGCGATCGCGACGATGATATCTGGGTATCGACCGATGACCTGAACGGCGCCGTCGATGGTGACCGGGTTCGGGTGGTTCGCTTCGCCGATTCGCGCAACGGATCGGGCGGGCGCTCGCGCCGGCGGATCGAAGGCAAAGTGGTCAGTATAGTCGAGCGTGGCCGTACCGAGCTGGTTGGTCGTATCGACGTATGGCCCACCTACGGCTTTGTCGTTCCCGACAGCAAGAAGATCTACGACGACATTTTTATCCCGAAAGAAAAACTGGGCGGGGCCAGTGATGGCGAAAAAGTCATTGTCCGGCTCACCAAATTTCCCGATCCGGGCAGTAGCAAACAGCGGTTCGAGGGCGAGGTCGTCACGGTGCTGGGCGTGGCGGGGCAGAACAACACCGAAATGCACGCCATCCTGGCGGAGTTCGGGCTGCCGATTCATTTCCCGGCCGATGTGGAGCAGGAGGCCGAAGCCATTCCGACCAAAATCCTAAAGAAAGACCTGACCAAACGGCGCGACATGCGCGAGGTGACAACGTTCACCATCGACCCGGTCGATGCCAAAGATTTTGACGATGCGCTGTCGGTGCAGATCCTGGACAACGGACATTACGAAATCGGCGTACACATTGCCGACGTAACCCACTACGTGCGGCCCGGTTCGAAGCTCGAAGAAGAAGCGTTCAAGCGCGCAACGTCGGTCTACCTCGTGGACCGGGTGGTGCCTATGCTGCCCGAAAAGCTGTCTAACGGCCTGTGTTCGCTCCGGCCCAACGAAGACAAGCTGACGTTCTCGGCGGTATTCGAGCTTACGCCCGATGCCCATATTGTAAAAGAGTGGTTTGGCCGTACCGTTATCCACTCGAACCGGCGGTTTAGTTACGAAGAAGCGCAGGACATCCTGAACAACAGCAACGGCGATTACCTGGCCGAGCTGCAGCTGCTCAACGAGCTGGCCTACAAGCTGCGGGCCGAACGTTTCAGACGGGGCGCCATCAACTTCGAAACGGTAGAGGTTCGCTTCAAACTGGATGAGAACGGCGTACCACTGTCGGTATATCCGAAACTGCGGCAGGATACCAACAAACTCATTGAGGAGTTCATGCTGCTGGCCAACAAACGGGTAGCCGAGTTTGTCCACTCGCTGAACAAAAAAGGCGATGAGAACACCATGGTCTACCGCGTACACGAAGGCCCCGATGAAGATAAACTCCGGCAGTTTGCGGACTTTGCCGGTCGGCTGGGCTTCAAACTGAAAGTAGACGAAGAGCACCTCTCGAACTCCATGAATCAGTTCATGGCCAGTATCGAAGGCAAACCCGAAGCCAGTATGCTATCGCAGCTGGCGGTGCGGACCATGTCGAAAGCGCGCTATAGTACCGAAGATCTGGGCCACTTCGGTCTGGCTTTCCGGCGGTATTCGCACTTCACGTCGCCGATCCGGCGCTACCCCGACATGATGGCCCACCGGTTGCTGCAACACTACCTCGACAAAGGCAAACCGGTTGAGCGCGACACGCTCGAAGACCAGTGTAAACATGCCTCGGCCCGCGAAAAAATGGCGTCGGATGCCGAACGGGCCAGCATCAAATACAAGCAGGTCGAGTTCATGAGCCGGATGGAGCCGGACCGGACGTTTGCGGGCGTGATCTCGGGCGTTACCGAGTTCGGCATCTTCGTCGAGATCACCGAGAACAACTGCGAAGGGCTGGTGCGGATGCAGGACCTGAGCGACGATTTCTACGATTTCGACAAGGAGAACTACCGGATCGTTGGCCAGCGGAACAAGAAAATATACACCTTCGGCGATGCGGTAGAGGTACGGGTTAAAGAAACCAACCTGGCCCGCCGGAGTATGGATTTCGTACTCGTTGGCGACAACGCCAGCCGGGCCACCGGTGGTAAAACATCGGGTCGGCGCTCCGACAGCAAACGGGACTCGGACGGTCGGTCGTCGGCTTCTTCGTCCCGGCGCAGTAGTTCGGGTCGCAGCGACGCGCCGGCGGCCAAAGGCCAGAACCGGCGGGGCGGTCGCGGACGGCGGTAAGGCAGGCTGATACTTTTTATCCCGGTTAGCGCAGGCTGACCGGGCTTTTCATGTAAAGCGCAATCAAAATGGATGAATTCATGCAGGAGGCCATTAACCAGGCCCGCAAAAGTCTGAACGAAGGCGGTATTCCAATCGGGTCGGCGCTGGTTAAGAATGGCTCATTGGTAGCCTCAGGGCATAACAAACGGGTGCAGGAAGACAACCCCATTCTGCACGGCGAAATGGACTGCCTCAACAACGCCGGTCGGGTGGGGCCGTTTCGCGATACGGTAATTTACTCGACCCTGATGCCATGCTACATGTGTGCCGGAACGATCGTGCAGTTCAAGATTCCCAAAGTGATCGTGGGCGAGTCGCGGACGTTTGCCGGCGCGCGCGCCTTCATGGAGGAGCATGGCGTTGAAGTCGTTGACCTCGATCTGCCCGAATGTGTGCAGATGATGGAGCAGTTCATTGCCGACAAGCCCACGCTCTGGAACGAAGACATCGGCGAGCTGTAGCGGTTACTTCACCGGCATCGTGCGTCATACGAAGGATTTTTACTTCCGTACCGCGCGCGTATGTTCCGACTGTTTTGTGGCCTGGTGTTGTTTCTGGAGCTGACTATTTCGCTGAACTGCCGGGCTCAGAAGTCCCGTTACTGGGAAGATAAGCCCGGCAGCTGGCAGATCAGTGCGGGGCTGGGCGCTACCCGCTATGCCGGTGACCTGAACGAATCGGGTAATCTGGCTCACCTGCGGCTGGGCGCTGCCATCAACGGAGCCATTACCTACCGACTGTCGTACCGGCTGTCGCTACGGGCCGAAGGGCAGATCTACTACATCTACGGAAGCCAGAAAGACACGCGTAATTTTTATAATAACCTGTCTTTTTTCAGCCTTAACCCCGACATCTGGGCGGGTGTTCAGCTGGATCTCTGGCCGATCGATCATCCTACGATGGGCCATGCACCCTACGCGCTGTTGGGAGCGGGGCTTACCTACATGCGGCCCCGAACGACTTTCGAAGGCAAATCGTATGGTCTGGCCGAGCTACGAACCGAAGGCGTCAGCTACAATCTGTTTCCGCCAATCATTCGCTACGGGATGGGTATGCCGGTGTACAGCAACAACCGAATCCGGTTTCAAATAGAGGGTACTTATACGCATGTGCTGAGCGACTATCTGGACGATGTCAGTACGGTTTACGTGGATCGAACTACCCTGACGCCACTGGCTGCGGTGCTGGCCGACCGGCGGGCCGAGATCGGATGGCCGCTGAATCGGCCCGGCGAGCAGCGTGGAAACAGCACCAGAAACGACGGATACTGGGTGGTTTCGGGCCGGGTTGTCTACGTACTTTCGACCCCACTCTATCAAAACTACCGGCAAAAGTTTGGACGGTGACCCCGCCCGCCCAGCGGTTAGGCTTTTGGGGGCTTTTGCCTTATTTTTGGCCCAAAACCCATTTGCATGAGTCCCGCTGCTTTCATTGACGCGATCCAACAAGAACTTCAACGCACTCAATACGGTCAGTACCCGCCCGAACTTTACGACCCTATCCGCTATATCATGAGCCTGGGTGGCAAACGGATGCGGCCTTTGCTTACGCTGATGGGAGCTTATCTGTTCACTGACGACTGGCAGAAGGCCGTTCGGCCAGCGCTGGGAGTAGAGGTGTTCCATAACTTCACCCTGATGCACGACGACATTATGGACCAGGCTCCCATTCGGCGGGGCCAGCCAACCGTGCATGAGAAATGGAACCATAATATCGCTATTCTGTCGGGCGATGTGATGCTCGTCAACGCCTATGAACTGCTGCTGCACGTAGATGCCGATAAAATAAAGGCGGTGCTGAGCCGGTTCAACCGCACGGCCGCCGAGGTGTGCGAAGGCCAGCAGATGGATATGAATTTCGAGACCCGCTGGGATGTGACCGAAGCCGAATACATCGATATGATCCGGCTCAAGACCTCGGTGTTGCTGGGCTATGCGCTGGAGCTGGGCGGCCTCATTGCCGGCGCTGACTCCGAATCGAACCAGCATCTCTACGAAGGGGGCGTCAACATCGGTATCGGGTTTCAGCTCAAAGACGATCTGCTCGATGTCTACGGCGATCCAGCCAAGTTTGGCAAGCAGGTCGGGGGCGATATCATTGCCAATAAGAAAACGTTTCTGCTCATCGAAGCCCTGGAGCAGGCGCAGGGCGACGTCCGCGATGAACTCACCAGCTGGTTGACCCGAACCCGTTTCGACAAGGCTGAGAAGGTACAGGCCGTCACGGCGATTTATGACAAACTGGGTATTCGGGAGATTACGGAAACCCGAATCAACACCTATTTTGAGCGCGGTTTCACCAATTTCGAGCAGATCAACGCCGACCCCGCCCGTAAATCGTTATTAAGTCAGTTTGCGCGGCAGTTGGTCGAACGCGAAAGTTAACAAACCTCCATGAGCACCACCCTTCTTATTATTCTGGTTACCGTTGGCATCAGTCTGGCTGCCTGGAACAATCCGGCCCTGATGGATCGCTGGATTATGAATCCCTACCGCGTAGCCAGCCGGGGGCAGTATTATCGGCTCATCACATCGGGGTTTCTGCATGCCGACTGGAGCCATCTGCTGTTCAACATGATCAGCCTGTACTTCTTCGGCGGGTTTATCGAGCAGGTGTTCGACGTGCTTTTTCCGGGCAGTGGGGCGCTGTATCTGGTGGGGTTCTACCTGATCGGAATACTGGTGTCCGATATTCCGAGCTTTCTGAAGCACCGGAACGATCCGGGCTATAACGCGCTGGGGGCGTCGGGTGGGGTGTCGGCGGTGCTGTTTGCGGCTATCCTGTTCCGGCCACTGATGCCGATCTCCATGTTTTTTATTCCCATCGGCATTCCCGGCTTCATCTTCGGCGGGCTCTACCTGGCCTATTCCTACTACGAAGCCCGGCGCGGTTATGGGACCATCAACCACGACGCTCACTTTTACGGGGCTTTGTTCGGTATTCTGTTCATGATCGTGGTTTACCCGGCTGTACTGCCTCAGTTTATCGAGCAGATTGCCGGGTGGCGGCTTTTCTAGGACAATATGCTCCATCTCCTCCGTCAACCGTATCCATCCAGCGAATCGGCCGGTCGGCAGGTTCGAAAAGCGGCTTTCATCGGGTTGTTTGTAGGCCTGTTTTTGCTGACGTTCGAGCCGTTCGGGATCAACCTCTGGAATACCGACCACAAATCGCTCAAGCTGCTGGGCTTCGGCCTGGTCACCTTCGTGGTTACGGCGCTGAACTTTACGGTCTGGAATCGGCTGTTCCCGCGTCAGTTTTCGGACGAGCGCTGGACGGTAGGCCGCGAAATTCTGCTCATAACGGGTAATATTCTCCTGATTGCGCTGGCCAACCGGTTGTATATGGAGTGGCTGCTGCGCCTGGAGGGCTTGTCGTACTCGGTCAACTGGGTGAGCATGATCCTGATTACGTTCCTGGTCGGCCTTTTTCCGACAACGGGGGTCGTACTGCTCAACTACGTTCGGCAGTTGAAGAAATATAGTGAATCGGCCGCCCAGCTGCCGGTTCATCCGCCCGTTCAGCCGGGTATTACTCCCATCACGCCCTCGCCGACCGGTCATTCGTTAACGCTCGTTGCCGACAACGACAGAGACACGCTCAGCCTCGACCCCGCCGATCTGCTGTTTATCGAATCGAGCGATAACTACTGCACTGTGGTCTACTGGAAAGATACCGATCGGAGCAAACCCGCTAAAGTGCTGCTGCGGAGTAGCCTGAGCCGGATGGCGGCCCAGATCGAGGTTCCCCATATTGTTCGGTGCCACCGGTCCTACGTGGTCAACCTCGACCGGGTAGAGCGGGTTACGGGCAACGCGCAGGGTTACAAGCTGCATCTGGCAGGTGGGCAGCTGGCGGTTCCGGTGTCGCGCCAGTACAATGATACGCTCGTGGCCGAGCTGAAATCGTTGTAGAACGTCCCGGCTGTTTGTCCCAAAGGCGCTATTCCTTTGCCAAACGCCCCAAACGCTGTTGTTTGTCCCTTCCTGCTACCCGAAACAGCCAACAAGCTTTAGGTTTGTGTCAGATCTATTTCTGCACAAGCCATGCGATTCGTTACGGTTCTCGTTTTTTTTCTGCTCGCTTACCAGCTGACGGCCCAGCCAGTCGATACGGTGTATACCACCACCTATCTAAAGAAAAGTACCTCTTTTGCCTGGACGACCTTTGGCGCCGATGTGCTAACGCTCGGGAGCGGCCGGGCCGATTACCAGACCCTCGAAGGTGACCGCCGGACGACCGATTTTGGGGCGACCGCCATGCCACGGCTAACCATCGGGGGTGTTCACTTCTGGGGCCATGCCGACTTTTACGTCTCCTTTCCGCTGCCGGTTCGGGTGTCGGCCCGGCCGTCGGTTTTTTCGGCCATGCAGTACCGGCAGGGCGTCGAGACGGGGGCGCGTATCTATCCGTTTCGGCTGCGGCCGGGTCGGCTGAGTCCCTATGCGGGCGTTAGTTTCCGGCTCCTGTCGTACGGTCACCAGACGGCCGGTACCGACTATGCCTACAAGTATCCGGAAGTGCAGCGGATGATTGTTCCCGTTCAGGCCGGTCTGACCTATACCACGTCGAAATACCTGTTCACGGCCGGGGTGCATTACCAGACCACCCGCCAGCTGCCCTACGCCATCTCGCCCACGGCCTTCGGTACCACCTCGTTCAACCCGGTTTCGGTCAACATAGGCCTGGTACGCTACATCGACTCCGACAGAAACCTGACCGAAGCCAAAGCCGTCGATCAGCTCAACATCAAGCATGAACTGCTGAAACGGAACCGGCGGCTCAGCGCCTGGTATGCCGGGTTTGGCCCGTCGGCGGCTTTACCGCGCCCGCTGAGCCGCTCGTCGTACATGGAGCGGTACCGGCCCTACCTGAAGGGCGAAACCCTGGGCGGAATCATGCCCGATCTGGCAGCTGGTCGCTATTTCCACAAAGCCGACCTGAACGTAGGGGTGTCGTACCGGACTATGGGCGCCCGCAGCGACGGCTTCGATGCCAACGTTCGGTTCCGTCGTCACTCCGTTGCGCTCGAAGCGTACAAATACCTCTTCAACTACCTGGGGTTTGCGCCGTACGTAGGACCAACGCTCTCCATCGAACGCCTGTCGATGAACGATACCGGACAGCGCTTCCAGGAAACCAAACCGGCCGTTGGGCTGATCTTCGGCTGGGACATCCGGGTGACGAGTACCGAAGTGAACCTGCTCCGGACCAACCTGCGCTGGGTACCGAACCTGCACCTGAACGCCAACGGAGAGCGGGTCCTGTTCGACAATATCGAGTTCAACTTCATCCAGTACGTTCATTACTTCGGCCGCAAGGCCGTATACCGCCAGCACCGGGCCCGCCCCTGATGGGTTCTCTTTGTCAAACGTCCCAACCGTTGCTGTTTGGCCCTTTCGCCTTGTCGGTCGCGCCGGATCCGCCTACGTTTGTTTCGTCAATCGCATCCCAAAAAACAGTTGAACAGCATGAAAACGGTACTCGCTCTATTTTTGATCATTCATATTGGAACGGGCATAACGGCCCTGCTGGTTGGGCTGATTCCGATGTTTGCCCGGAAGGGAGGTCGCCTGCATAACCGCGCGGGTCTTGTGTTTGTCTACTGCATGATCACCGTAGCCATAACGGCCCTGCTGCTCTGCGTGCTGCAGCCGTTCAAGATGATGCGGCTATTCCTGACCGGCATTGCCGTGTTCAGCTTCTACCTGAGCATGACCGGCTGGCGGGCCACGAAACAGAAAGACGGACAAAGTAGCGCGTTCGACCGGGGGCTGACCTACGCGACCATGCTCGTCAGCATCGGTATGATTGGCTTCGGGCTGTACCTGCTCATGCTGAACGGAGCGTCGTTTTTCCCGATCGTGTTCTCTTTCTTCGGGGTACTGACCTTTGTTTTTGCGGGGCGCGACCTGCAGGCCATGCGGCAGCCTGCCCGGAAGATGCAGTGGT
Source organism: Spirosoma sp. 209 (assembly GCF_002006735.1). NCBI lineage: Bacteria > Pseudomonadati > Bacteroidota > Cytophagia > Cytophagales > Cytophagaceae > Spirosoma > Spirosoma sp. 209. The sequence goes on from NZ_MVEC01000019.1 coordinate 120,465, forward strand.
ATTTTCAGCATTTTACCCGGATGGGCGGGGCCTATATTGCCACATTTACGGCAGCCGTCGTTACCAATATCGGACGAATTGCGCCGGCTGGCTCACCCGAATGGATAGGTACGCTCTTCTGGATCGCTCCGTCTGTAATTGGCAGCATCATCATCGGCCGGACCGTGCGGCACTATCTGATCAAGTTTAACCTGGTCTGATGGGGGCGGAATCCAGCTACCGGGCCAGCAGAGTTTTGGCCACGGGCAGGGCTTTGTCGGTCCACAGCTTCATCTGCTGACCCGAGTAGTGCAGCCCGTCGTAGGCAAAGGCGGTGCGGTTATCGGCAGCCTGGCGGGTCAGGGGGGTGATGTCGACGTACACCACATTGGCCCGGCGGCATTCATCCTGCGCGATGGCGTTGAAGGCGTCGATATCCCGGGCAATACTGAGTTTGTCGCGGCCGGCGGCAAAGGGCGAAACACCCCAGTCCGGAATAGAGAGGACGAACACCCGGTCGGCCCGCTTGCCCGCAAACCGGATCGCCGTCTGTAACAGCGCCCTGAACTCAGTCCGGTAGCGATCCTGACTTTGGCCACGGTACTGGTTATTGACGCCGATCAGCAGCGATACCAGGTCGTATGTTTTCTGATTACCACTTTGTTGGATAGCCTCCTGAAGCTCGGCCGTTGTCCAGCCCGTTCGGGCAATAATATCGGGAGCGGCCACAGCTATCCTGTCGTCGCGCAGGCGGTCGGCCAGCTGTACGGGCCAGCGCTCGTACTCCGAGACGCTTTCGCCGATGGTGTACGAGTCGCCGAGAGCCAGGTAAGTAAGCGAAGGCGGGGCTGGGGCGGGGCTGGCAGGCATAGCCGGTTCGGGTTGTGGCCGGGTGCAGGCCAGCAATAGCGAGGTGATAATGAGCAATAGTTTCATCGGGTACGTAGCGGGCTGTTTACGGGATTACCTACGAGCCAGGTTAGAGACCGGATTGCCGGTAACCCCGTAAACGCCCTGCCGTACCTTACTCCTGTTCGAGCAAGAATGCTTTGATAAACGGGTCGATATCGCCGTCGAGTACCGCGTCGGTGTTCGACGTCTGATAGCCGGTGCGGTGGTCTTTCACGCGCCGATCGTCCAGTACATACGACCGAATCTGCGAACCCCACTCAATTTTCTGCTTCCCGGCCTCTACTTCGGCGCGGGCTGCGTTTCGTTTCTGCACTTCAATCTCGTACAGCTTCGACTTCAGCAGGCGCATGGCTACTTCCTTGTTCTGCAACTGGCTCCGTTCCTGCTGACATTCGATAATCAGTCCGGACGGGCGGTGCCGCAACCGAACGGCTGTTTCGACCTTGTTGACGTTCTGGCCACCCGCCCCGCCCGATCGGAACGTATCCCAGTCGATGTCGGCCGGGTTTACCTCAATCTGGATGGTGTCATCGACCAGCGGATACGCAAAAACCGACGCAAACGAGGTGTGACGCCGGGCGTTGGAGTCGAAGGGCGAGATGCGTACCAGCCGGTGAACCCCGTTCTCGGACTTCAGAAAGCCGTAAGCCAGTGGCCCATCGACCTCAATCGTGGCTGACTTGATGCCGGCGGTATCGCCTTCCTGATAGTCGACCTGTTTGAGGGCATAGCCGTGTTTTTCGGCCCAGCGCATGTACATCCGGTAGAGCATGTCGGCCCAGTCCTGGCTTTCGGTGCCGCCCGCGCCCGCGTTGATTTCGAGAACCGCGCTGAGCTGATCTTCTTCATTGCCGAGCATTTTTTTGAGCTCGAGGTCGTCGAGGATAGCCGATACTTTCTGGCCTTCGGCATCTACTTCTTCTTCGGTCACGTCGCCGGCTTCGTAGAACTCGAAGAGCGTTTCGAGATCGCCGAACTGGCTGTTCAGTTTCTCGTAACCGCCGGTCCAGCCTTTCAGGGCGCGTACCTGTTTCATCACGCCTTCGGCCCGGGCCGCATCGGTCCAGAACTCGGGCTGGAACGTCTGCTGCTCGAGTTCGGCTAGCTGTTCTTTCTTGGCGTCGTAGTCAAAGATACCTCCTCAGGGCCTCTACTCTGGCCCTCAAGTCGGTCAACTGGTCAGTTGTCATGAACTTGTCGTAATTGATGGACGAATGAATGAGCCAAACCTGAACCCGCCTGCCGGCGAGCGTGCGTCGGCTCATGAATGCAAAGATAGAACAAAAGGAGCGGGGGGCCTTGTTTCTGCCGAAAGCGGATCGTTGCCAGAAAACAGGACGCAGCGGCTCGGCACGGCGTTTTTTCGGAGCGGCCGGCCGGGCCGGTCGCCATGGATTGCCCAAACCGGCTGATTTCGTACAGACCCGCTGGCCGGGTCCGGCACGAACCAACTTTTCGCCCTACCTTTGCGTTCTCAAACCAAGAGATTGTTGCAGACGGTACGCCGGAGCAGGGTACTTTTTTTAGTCTACATTTTTCATTCATAGAAATGGCTTCACAGTACGATGTAATCGTGGTAGGTAGCGGGCCGGGCGGATATGTTGCCGCCATCCGCGCTTCGCAGTTAGGTATGAAAACGGCCGTTATCGAGCGCGAGAGCCTCGGCGGTATTTGTCTCAACTGGGGCTGTATCCCCACCAAAGCGCTGATCAAATCGGCGCAGGTTTTTGAATACATCAAGCACGCCAAAGACTACGGTATCACCGTACAGGGCGAGTCGGAAGCTGATTTCGGCGCCGTTATCAAGCGGAGCCGGGGCGTTGCCGACAGCATGAGCAAAGGCGTTCAGTTCCTGATGAAGAAGAACAAGATCGACGTCATCAGCGGGAACGGGAAAGTAAAACCCGGTAAAAAAGTGGAGGTGACCGGGGCCGACGGTAAAGCCACCGAATACGAAGCAAAACACATCATCATTGCCACCGGTGGCCGCGCCCGTCAGCTGCCGGCCGCTCCGATCGATGGTGAGAAAGTGATTGAATACCGCAAAGCCATGACGCTCGAGAAGCGGCCCGATTCGATGGTGATCATCGGCTCGGGGGCTATCGGGGTCGAGTTTGCGTATGTATATGCCAGCATGGGCACCAAGGTGACCATCATCGAGTTCATGCCCAATATCGTACCGGTCGAAGATGAGGATATCTCGAAAGAACTGGCCAAGAACTACAAGAAAATGGGCGTTCAGCTCTTCACCAACTCGGAAGTGACGAAAGTCGATACGAGCGGAAAAGGCTGCGTAGTAACGGCTAAAACGCCGGAGGGCGAGAAAACCTTCGAAGCCGACATCGTTCTGTCGGCAGCGGGTGTGGTCGCCAACATCGAGAACATCGGCCTCGAAGAAACCGGCATCGCTACCGACCGGGGCAAGATCGTCACCGACGATTACTACCGCACCAGCACCGAGGGCTACTACGCCATCGGCGACTGCACCAAAGGGCAGGCCCTGGCCCACGTAGCCTCGGCCGAAGCCATCATCTGCGTAGAGAAGATTGCCGGTCTGCCGCATGTTGAGCCGCTGAACTACAACAACATCCCGGGCTGTACGTACTGCACGCCCGAAATCGCGTCGGTAGGTTATACCGAGAAAGCCGCCCGCGACGCCGGGTACGAGCTGAAAGTCGGTAAGTTTCCGTTTACGGCTTCGGGTAAGGCCAAAGCCGCCGGTGCGCCCGAAGGGTTCGTGAAGGTAATTTTCGATGCCAAATATGGCGAGTTCCTGGGTGCTCACTTCATCGGGGCCAACGTAACCGAAATGATTGCCGAGGTCGTAGCCGCCCGCAAGCTGGAAACCACCGGCGAAGAAATCCTGAAGGCCGTTCACCCGCACCCAACCATGTCGGAAGCCATCAAGGACGCCACCGAGGCCGCTTACGGTGAGGCTATTCACTTGTAAGAACCCGCAAACGCCGTCTCGACGCGCGATCTGCAACTAGTACTACTGCCGCCAGTTCGATGCACTATGTGTGTTGGGCTGGCGGTATTTTTTTTGGCCTTTCTGCTTTTTACTGCGCCGGCCGCCGTGGTCTGGTTATGAACGCCGTCTCGCCCGGAAAATCCTTATATTTAGGCGGTAAAGTGCAAGATGTAAACCTATAATCTACTGACGATACCTTCCATGCGTAAACAAACTGTTTCTTTTCCGCGGACCGTAGCTCTCTCGGCGGCCGGGCTGCTGGTAGCCGGGGCTCTGGTCAGCGCCTATCAGAACCGGAGTCTGAACGGTGCTTCAGAAACGTATCTCAACAGCCTCTTTGCCCGGCTGACCGACGATGACAAGCGCGATCCGAAATATGCCGTCGGCAGCCTCAACGTCGCATCGGGTCTGGAAGCAACGCTGTTTGCATCCGAACCCATGCTCACCAACCCGACCAACATCGACGTCGATGCGCGTGGCCGCGTATGGGTCTGCGAAGCGTATAATTACCGGCCTGCCATTACCGGAAACCCGACCCATAAAGAAGGCGACCGGATCGTCATTCTCGAAGACACCAACCAGGACGGCAAGGCCGACGTCAGCAAGGTATTTTATCAGGACCCCAGCATCGAGTCGCCCCTGGGTATCTGGGTGCAGGGCAACCGCGTTATCGTATCGGACAGCCCGAACGTATGGGTTCTGACCGACGATAACGGCGACGACAAAGCCGACCGTAAAGAGCTGCTCTTTACCGGGATTGGTGGCGAACAGCACGATCACGGCATGCATACGTTCGTCTTCGGGCCCGATGGTAAGTGGTATTTTAACTTCGGAAACGAAGGCCGGCAGCTGATGGACAAAGACGGCAACCCCGTTATCGACATAGCCACGGGTAAGGCCATCAATCGCCAGAATTTCAAGCAGGGGATGGTCTTCCGCTGCGATCCCGACGGGAAAAACGTAGAACTGCTGGGCCAGAACTTCCGCAACAACTACGAAGTGGCGGTCGACTCTTACGGGGCGCTCTGGCAATCGGACAACGACGACGACGGCAACAAGGGCGTTCGGATCAACTACGTCATGGAATACGGCAACTATGGCTATTCGGATGAGATGACCGGCGCGGGCTGGCAGGCTAACCGGACCAACCTCGAAGCCACCATTCCGCAGCGGCACTGGCACCTGAATGACCCCGGTTCCGTACCGAACCTGCTCCAGACCGGCGCCGGTTCGCCCACCGGTATTATCGTGTACGAAGGCAAGCTGCTGCCCCAGGTGTTTCAAAACCAGATCATTCACTGCGATGCCGGTCCCAATGTGGTTCGGTCGTATCCGGTAGAAAATGACGGCGCTGGTTATAAGGCCAGTATCGTCAACGTGCTGGAGGGCGTGCGCGACCAGTGGTTCCGCCCGGCCGACGTCTGCGTAGCGCCCGACGGCTCGCTGATCATTGCCGACTGGTACGATCCCGGTGTGGGCGGTCACCAGGCGGGCGATCTCAACAAAGGGCGGGTCTATCGGGTAGCGCCCCCCAACTCGGCCTATACGATGCCGAAAGTAGATGTGACATCTATAGAGGGCGCAATCGAGGCCCTGCAAAACCCAAATATGAACGTTCGGTATGCAGGCAGGCAGGCGCTTCATGCGCAGGGTACAAAAGCCGAGAAGTCGCTGGCCCGGTTCTACAAAGCCACCACCGACCCGCGTCAAAAAGCCCGCGCGCTATGGCTGCTGAGCAAGCTACCCGATAATAAAGGAGCCCGCTACGTTACGGCGGCTCTGAAAGAAACCGACCCGAACCTGCGCATGACGGCCCTGCGCGCGGCTCGCCAGATGGGTAGTCAGGCTACGCTGGCCGCGGTAAAGCAACTCGTTGCCGATACCGATCCGCAGGTGCGTCGCGAATGTGCCATTGCCCTGCGTCGGCATGCATCGCCCGAAGCCCCCGCGCTGTGGGCCCAGCTGGCCGCCAAACACGACGGTAAAGACCGCTGGTACCTCGAAGCGCTGGGCATTGGTGCCGATGGAAACTGGGATAGCTATTACAACGCCTGGCTCGGGCTGATGAACAACGATCCGCTGGCCAACGCCGGTGGCCGGGATATTGTCTGGCGGGCGCGTACCAAAGCGTCGGTTCCACTGCTGGCCAGGCTGGCCGGCGATAACAACGTTGAGCTGAAACAGCGGCTTCGCTACTTCCGAGCCTTTGATTTCAACCCCGGCGCTACGGATAAATCGAACGCGCTGCTCAGCATTCTGCAGGCCAGCAGCAACGGCAATAGCGCATCGGCTACCGACGTTACCAAGCTGGCCCTGCGCCACCTCGACCCAGCCTTCGTCAAAACGTCGCCCATCGCCACCAGTGCTTTGAACAAACTGATGAACGATGTGTACGGCACCCAGGAGTACATGGAACTGGTATCCCGGTATGAGCCCACAGCCGAAAACGCCCGACTGCGGCAACTGGCGGTAGCCAAACCCCTCGATGGTCTGGGGCGTGATGCGGCTCGGCAGCTGCTCAAGCAGGGGGGCGGTGCTATGGCCTGGGAAGTCGTCAATGGCAGCGATACCGAAGCCGCCCTGAGTATGCTTACGGCCCTGCGCCGGGTAGGCAGCAAAGAGTCGATCGAGATCCTGAAGTCGGTGGCGCTGGACGAAAAACGGGCAGTAGCCCTGCGCCGGGAAGCTACCCGGTCGCTGGGGGGAAGTAACGACGGCGAAGATATCGTCATTGCGCTGCTGAAATCCGGCGACATCAAAGGCGACTACAAAGCAGCTGCCGTTCAGGGGGTGTCGGGCGCCTGGCGCAAGAGCATCCGGAACGAAGCAGCCAAATACATAGACGGGGGAGCCGCTATGGGAAGCCGTAAACTGCCTGCTATGACTGAATTGCTGGCCATGAACGGAAACGCCATTACCGGCGCCACGGTGTTTAAGGCCAACTGCTCGACCTGCCACCAGATCAACGGCGAGGGCATGGACTTCGGCCCCAAGCTATCCGAAATCGGCTCTAAGCTGCCCAAAGAAGGTCAGTACCTGGCCATTTTGCACCCCGACGCCGGGGTTAGCTTCGGCTACGAAGGCTGGGAGGTGAAATTTAAAGATGGCAGCACCCTGTCGGGCATCGTGTCGAGTAAAACCGAAACCGACCTGCAGATGAAGTTTCCGGGTGGCGTGGTGCAGAACTACAAAATGTCGGACGTGGTGTCGATGAAAAAAATGGATTCGTCGATGATGCCATCGGGTTTGCAGGAGGCCATGAGCACGCAGGAACTGGTTGACCTGGTCGAGTACCTGGCCAGTTTAAAGAAAAAACAATAAGCTTTTGTCGACACGACAGGGCATCCCACTAAATCATTATTATGCAACGACGCAATTTTGTCAAATCGACGCTGGGAGTGGCAGGGGCCGCTTTTTCTGGAGAAGCTGTAGCCGGCAACTGGCATTCGCAGCCCGCACTACTGGCCAAGAATTCATTCAAACTCAAGTACGCTCCTCATATCGGCATGTTCGAGAACAGCGCCGGGAAAGATCCCATCGATCAGCTTAAGTTCATGGCTGATATGGGCTTTACCGCCCTTGAGGACAACGGCATGATGGGACGCGACGTGGCCATGCAGGAGAAGATGGGTAAAGAGATGGCCCGGCTGGGTATGACCATGGGCGTATTCGTGCTCGACAAAGGTGGAAACTCGCAGAATACGCTGGCAGCCGGCAAACCGGAGTATATCGATATTTTCCTGAACGGCTGTCGGCGGGCGGTCGAAACGGCCAAGCGCGTTAACGCCAAATTCACCACCGTTGTGCCCGGCGATTTCGAGCGTAACCTGCCCATCGGTATTCAGACTGGCCACGTCATCGACGCGCTGCGCCGGGGGGCAGAAATTCTGGAGCCGGCCGGTCTGGTCATGGTGCTGGAACCCCTGAGCGACTCGCCCAATCTGTTCCTGCGCACGTCAGACCAGACGTACGAAATCTGCCGGGGTGTCAACAGCCCATCGTGCAAGATCCTGTTCGACATTTACCACATGCAGAAAAACGAAGGGCATATCATTCCGCATATCGACTGGTGCTGGAAAGAGATTGCCTACTTCCAGATTGGTGATAACCCCGGCCGGAAAGAACCGACCACCGGCGAGATCAATTACAAAAATATTTTCAAACACATTTACCGCAAAGCAAAGGCCGAAAACAAGGAGTTTATCTTCGGTATGGAACACGGCAACTCCATGCCGGGCAAAGACGGAGAAGCCGCGCTGATCAAAGCGTACCTCGAATCAGACAGCTTTACCATCTAGGCTGAAAACAAAAAAAGGGCTGCCAGCGCAGCCCTTTTTTTGTTAGCTCTTTACAAGACTACTACCGAGTTCTCTTCACCCGCAATACCGCTGGCAACGTATTTGTCAGCAGCCCAGTCGTTTTCCCATTTCGTGCCATCGAGGATGTAACGGAATTGATACTCGCCACCAACGGGCAGTTCAACCGTGGTTTTGTACGAACCATCTTTTTGCTTTTTCAGCACCTGGGCAGCGGGATCCCAGTTGTTGAATTCACCGGCCAGGGCGACCGTTTTGGCACCATTGACGGCTTCGGCGGGCAATTCAAACGTTACTTTTGCAATAGGCTTACTTTTTAGAAACTGTTTGGCAACTGCCATAGTAGATCATTGTTTGGTTTGACGCAAAATTATATCACAAAAAAACTAAGATAATAATTATCAGTAGGTTAAGCATTAATATTCTTTTAATAGTACTATTTGTTTTTTTTAGATTTATATTTATCTACCAAACTCGCAGATTAATTTATGAGGCTGGCTGGCTTATCGATCTAGTAGTTTATTGGCCAGTTCACGAATCGTCTGCAAGCGCGCTGTGAACGAGCCGCTTACGATTTTGTAATCCAATTGTCGCCGGTCTAACTCCGCCCGAAACCGGTTCATCATGTCAACGCGCCGGTGGCCCAGGTCGCGCAGACCGTCGGCTACCCAGGGTACATCGATGTCGAGCAGCACATAGGCATCGTAACGTACCTGCTTTTCGAGTTCGTAAAGAACGGGGGGTATCTGATGCAGGTAGATATCCGAGTAGATCTGGGTCGTAATCAGATCGGTATCGCAGAAAAGTATCCGGTTGGCTCGCTGTTGGGCGGCCTGAACCGCTGCCGTCTGTGCGTAACCGATCCGGATGATGTCATCGGCCGTAAACTCGTTGGACGTGATCATATCGCGGGCTACTTCGGGTACAAACGTAGTATCGAACGCCAGTGCCAGCTGCCGGGCGGTCGTCGTTTTCCCCACGCTTTCGGGACCGTACAGGCAAATTTTCCGGACGAAATACGGGCGCACTACGGCCGGCAGATAGTCCCAGAAGCGGGCGGGATTTTGTCGGATCTGAGTGGCTGATACCGGCACCTGCTGCCGTGCCGGATCGAACGATACGTAGCGCAGGCCGCTGTGATAGGCCAGGGGTAGCCCATACGCTTCGGAAGCGAAAAAAACGCTGACCGACGGAAACCGACGTTTGATAAAAGCCGCCCACAGCTTCGTGGCTTCAGGGAGTGGTAGCGTCGGGTCGTGGAAGTCGTCGGCTTCGGCAACTACCTCGATGGTTGGGTAGGGGGCCAGCAGTTCGGTAAGCCAGGCCAGCCGTTGTTCGGGCGCTATCGGGTCAGCAGCCGTGTAGCTCATCGACACAATGAGCCGGTCGCACTGCTGGCGGGCAAAGTCGATGAGTGCCAGATGCCCTGTATGAACCGGCATAAACTTGCCGAAAACCAGTCCGGTTGTCATGCCTCCTGATGCAAATAATCTAGTTCTGTCGGCGGGGTACGCCAGTTTTACTGCCGGACAAACACGTAATCGCCGGTGCTGAACGGCCGAATGACGATGCGGTTACTGGCCAGAAACGTAAACGGCATCAACCGCCCGTTCGACGACGACATGCAACCGGCTATAATGCGAACGTCATTGCCCTCTACCGCATACCGACCGGGGCCGCAGCCCAGAAACCCGTATTCGACGGGAATCGTATTCTCGTAAAACTCGGTAAAGGCTCCGCTGCGGTCAAAGGTAATAAATACACCCTTTCCCGACGGAATAGTAACCGTCGTACAGGTCGAGCTGGTAGCGGGTTTGCAGTATGTGATAAGTCGCCAGGTGCCGGCAAGCTGATCGGCCGGGTCGGGGTTGTCGGTTGAGCAGGCGAGGCCGAAACCAAGCAGGATGAGGTAGAGGTACGATTTCATAGGGTTGGGTGTTTTGAGGCTATTCATTGGTTTCCTGGTATTTATGCCGGGCATTTTATATATCAATTTCCCGGGTTGAATGCCGGGTCTATTCATGGTCAGAACAGATTGCGGTTCGCATTGAGCTAAACCCATGAATAGGCCCGGCATTCATGCCCGGTATTTTTTATATATCGATTTCCCGGGTTGAAACCCGGGTCTATGCATGGTCAGAACAGGCCCGGATTGAAATTGAGCTAAACCCATGACTAGCACCGGCATTCATGCCGGGCATTTTATATGCCGATTTCCCCGGATTACAACCCGTACATTTTTTATATACCGATCCCCCGGGTTTTGTAATAGCCAGACCCGGTTGGGCGGTAAAGCGTTGTAATGGTCAGGGATGCAGCGGGTTAGGCTGGGCGTAGCCACGATACTCGCGGGTCCAGTTCCAGGCGCCGAACAGAGCTACGAAGCAGAACAGGAAATACTCGGCCGCTACCAGTTTGACCCCTTTTACGAAGTAGATGTAGGTCAGAATAGCGTCGACCAGCAGCCAGACGTACCAGCATTCGACTCGTTTTTCGATCATCAGAAACGTAGCCAGAATGCTCATTACGGTCGTAAACGAGTCGATGTAGGGGAAGGCGCTGGGCTGGCTGAACAGCACGGGAAACCAGGCGTGCAGATTGCTGGCAAAGGTACCGAGCAGTAGGGTAGCGACGCCAGCCGCCAGGGCCCAAACGGTAAACTGACGCGTAGGCATACGGGTGATGCGCAGCTCCTGGTGCTGGTTGGCTTCGTCGGGTTTAGGGTGTTTCCAGCGCCACCAGCCCTGCAGGTTCGTGATCAGAAAAAATACCTGCAGAAACATGTCGGGGTAGAGCTGAATCTGGTAAAACAGAAAAAAGAACAGCACCACACTGACTGCACCGATGGGCCAGCTCCAGACATGGGCCCGCGCCGATAACCATACCGCCACCGCCCCGCTCACGACGCCGAAGAACTCCAGATAACTCATGGGATAGCCCCAAAGCGTAAAGAAAAGCGTGTCGATGTCAAAAAAGTCAGGCATTCGGGCAAGTAATCAGCGGATGTTTCAGCGTTTAGAAAGACGAAAGTACGCTTAAAACCCTTTTCGGACTCATGCAAAAAATTGCTATGCTCGGGGGCGGCTTCATCGGTCGCTTCTATGCCGACTCCCTTCACGGCCAGCGCAGCCGCGACAAAGTGGTGGCTATCTACGCCCGCCGTGAAGAAACCGCTCAGAAATTTGCCGATGATTACGGCTGCTCGTTCCTGTCGACAAACATGGAGGAGGTAATCGCGCACCCGGACGTGACGATGGTCTGTATTGCGTTGCCCAATAACCTGCATGCACCCGCTGTTGCGTTATGTGCCAAACACAAAAAGAACGTTGTCTGCACCAAACCCCTGGGGCGCACCGCCGAAGAGGCCCTGCAGATGATGAAGCTGGTTGAAGAAGCCGGTATTTTCGGGGGCTATCTGGAAGACCTGTGCTACGCGCCCAAATTTCTGAAGGCGCTCGATACGGTAAAGAACGGGGCGCTGGGCCGGATTCTGTGGGCCAAGTCGCGCGAGACGCACCCCGGTCCGCACTCCAACTGGTTCTGGGATAAGGAACAGGCCGGGGGCGGCTGTATGCTCGACCTGGGTTGTCACTGCGTAGAAATTGCGCGCAACTTTATCGGTAAGGAGGTTCGGCCGGTCGAGGTGATGTGCTGGGCCGCTACGCAGGTGAAACCCATCGATGCCGAAGACCACGCCATCGCGCTGGTGAAGTACGAGAACGGGGCCATCGGGCAGTTTGAAGTGAGCTGGACATTCCGGGGTGGTATGGACCTGCGCGACGAAGTGATGGGCACCGAGGGCACCATCTGGATCAATAACTTTCTACGAACCGGCTTTGAGATGTTCACGACCGGCAAAGCGGCCGACTACGTAGCCGAGAAGGCCGAGAGTAATGCGGGCTGGCTATTCCCGGTTGGCGACGAGGTAAACGACCTGGGCTATAATCACATGTTTACCGATATGTTCAGCGCAGCCGAAGAAGGGCGCCAACCCGCCGAAACGTTTTACGATGGCTACGTCGTGAATGCGATTCTGGATGCCGCCTATAAGTCGGCCGAAACAAAACAGTGGGAGCCGGTACAACTGCCCGTATGGCGGGGTCAGGAAGGCTTGTCGCAGCAGACGACGCTGACGGATTACGACGCCGACCACTACCTGATCAAGGAAGAAATCACCCATGACGGGCGGCATAAGGTCATTCTGAAAGAAAAAGCTGGCGGTAAAATCGTCGAGCGCGATCTGGCGTAAGGAGCAGGGGCGCTGGCTCTGGTCAGCGCCCTTATCTGAACAGGTAGCTTAAGTCAATCTCCAGACTTGTTACCGGGCCCCGAAGAATACCGCTTGTCCAGGGTTGCATAGAGCCGTCGGGAAGTACAGTCTGGATGATGCGTAGGATTGGCAGTAGCCGATCAATTTTGTTTCTTGCAGGCCTTAAATCAACAAGCACAACGTCGAATCTCAATGTGGTTAGAAAATAAGCGAATTGTAGTGGTGGGCGGCACAACGGGTATGGGCCTGTCGGCTGCCCTGGCATTTGTTCAGGAAGGCGCGCAGGTCGTTGTGGTAGGTCGTAATCCCGACAGCTGCGCGGCTGCCGAAAAACAGCTCGACGGTAACGGACTGGCGATGTCGGGCGATGCGTCGGACCCACAAACGGCTCCGAAAGCCATTGCCCTTTGTCAGCAGATCTTTGGTGGTTTCGATGGATTGTATCACGTAGCGGGCGGTTCCGGACGCCGGTTTGGCGATGGTCCCCTGCACGAACTGACCCTCGATGGGTGGCATTATACCGTTAATCTGAACCTTACCTCGCTGATGCTGTCGAATCAGGCCGCCGTGCGGGCGTTTCGGGCGCAGCGGTCGGGCGGCACCATCCTCAACATGGGGTCGGTGCTGGGGTCGCATCCCTCGCCGGTTCATTTCGGTACCCACGCCTACGCGGCCATGAAATCGGGGGTGATCGGGTTTACCCGGTCGGTAGCAGCCTATTACGCTAACGACAACATTCGGGTCAACGTGCTGGCGCCGGCGCTGGTCGAAACACCCATGGCGCAGCGCGCGGCTACCGACGATACCATCCTGGCCTTTACCAAAACCAAGCAACCCCTCGATGGTGGTCGTATCGGGCAGCCTGACGATCTGGACGGAGCCGCTATTTATTTCATGTCAGATCAGTCGCGCTTCACAACCGGTCAGGTGCTGACGGTTGACGGCGGCTGGAGTGTTAGCGAAGGACAACTATGAACGCAATCGGCATCGACCTCGGCGGCACCTGGATCAAGGGTGTGCTGATGGATATGCAGACCGGCCAGATCGGTAAACAGCTCTATCATCCGACCAATGGGGAAAAAGACTGGAAACAGGCCGTTGCCGAAACGGTAGCCGAACTGCGCGAGGCTGCCACAACCGGAGTGCTGGCCATTGGTTTGTCGGCGCCCGGTCTGCCCGATGCCGGTAACCAGTGCATATCGTTCATGCCGGGTCGGCTGGAGGGGCTGGAGGGTTTTTTGTGGAGTAACTTCCTGAAGGCGCCCGTGCATGTTGTTAACGATGCACACGCGGCCCTGCTGGCCGAGGCTCGTTTCGGGGTGGCCAAAGGGCTGAAAAATGTGGTGATGCTCACGCTGGGTACGGGCGTTGGCGGTGGGATACTGATCAACGGAAAACTGTATCAGGGTAACCACCAGAAAGCCGGCTCGCTGGGACATATCACCGTCACCGCCGAAAGCGATCTGAGCATTACGGGTCAGCCCGGTAGTCTGGAAAACGCCATCGGCAATGCCACCATCGACAAACGGTCGCAGGGGCGATTTACGTCGACTTACCAGCTGCTCGAAGCCTATAAGCGGGGCGACTATCTGGCGCAGTGGGTATGGCTGTCGTCGGTACGGCATCTGGCCATCGGCATCTGCGCGCTCACCAACGCCTTTTCGCCCGAGCTGGTCGTGCTGGGGGGCGGTATTACCCAGGCCGAAGAGGACCTGCTCAGGCCCCTGGCCGAGTTTATGGGTCTGCATGAATGGCGACCCGGCGGGCAGACAACGCCCATCAAAATAGCTCATTTCGGTGATATGGCCGGCGCTATCGGGGCCGCCAGCTTTGCCATTCAGCGCGCGGCCGACTGAGGGCTTCGTCCCATTCTGTAAGTTATCGGGCTAGTATACATCAGGTTTATCGGTTCAATCCGTATTTCGCTCTCATGACGGTTGAGTACATTCAAAAATGCCGGGCTATTCTCGACACGGTCGAAGCCCAGACCGAATCAATTCAGCAGGTGGCGCGCTGGTACGCCGATACCATCCTGGCGGGGCGTATGGTTCACGTGTTCGGATCGGGCCACAGCCGGATCATGGTCGAAGAAATGTGGCCGCGCTACGGGTCGTTTCCCGGTTTTAACCCCATCGTTGAGCTGTCGTTGACCTTCCATAACCTGGTTGTAGGGGCCAACGGGCAGCGGCAGGCCATGTTTCTCGAAAACGTACCGGGGCTGGCCGATCGCATCCTGCGTAACTACGACCTGAGCGAGCAGGATTCGGCCCTCGTTATCTCATCCAGCGGCTGCAACGTCGTACCCATCGAAATGGCCGAGCTGTTTCAGCAGCGGGGCGTTCGGGTTGTCGCGCTCGTTACCAAAGCGCACTCAGACGCCAGCACCAGCAAACGGGCCGACGGTAAAAAACTCAGCGATTTCGCCGATCTGATTCTGGACACGGGCGCCCCCGTTGGCGATGCGATGCTGACCGTACCGGGACTCGACACGCCCGTAGCGCCGGGCAGTACGGTAGGTGGCGCTGTTATCGTGAATAGCATCAAAGCCGAAGTAGCCCGGCTGTTAACCGAAGCGGGTCACCCGCCCACCGTACTCAGTGCCGGTGTGCTGGTCGGGGCCGACCGAGCCGTTTCGCTGTTCGAAAGCGCTTACGACGAACACGCTCACCGGTTGGCCCGGCTGTATGCAAAGGTCGGGGTGCCTAGCTATGTGAGCGGGCTATGATGGAGACCGCCCGCCTGACTCTGTTGCCGTTGACACTGGATCAGCTTCGGCTGCACGTAGCCGATGGGCACCGGCTGGAGCAGGCGCTGGGGTTGCAGAAAGGACACCGTAAGGTAACTGAGCCGCTACTCAGTATTATCAGGCATTACACGATACCCCGCCTGAGCGATCCCAGACTGGACCCGATGTATCATACGATCTGGATCGCCATCGACCGCGACCGGCAGCAGATTGTGGCCGATGCCAAATTCAAGGGCGAGCCCGACGAAACCGGTGCGGTCGAGATCGGGTACGGCACCTACCCGGCTTTTCAGCGACGCGGCTACATGACCGAAATGGTAAAGGGTCTGGTTGGCTGGGCCGGTCAGCAGCCCGGTATTCAGCGGGTTGTGGCCGATACCGATGTGGAAAATACGGCGTCGCAGCGGGTGCTGGAAAAAGCCGGGTTTCGGCTGTTCGACCGTATCGAGACCATGCTGTGGTGGGAGTACCTGATCAGTCAGGAAACCGGTAGCGCTGAGTAAACAAATCCGGCCCGGTACTTACCTCTCCAACAGCGGTCGTACGACACTGCGGTTACGAACTTTGTTTTAACCTATGGAACAGTTAATCCGACAATACATAACGGCCTATAACGCCATGGACGTAGCCGGCATGATGGCCCTTTTGCACGATATCATCGTATTCGAAAACGTCTCGAACGCGTCGGGTATCACGGCTACCAGCGGCAAGGCCGAGTTTGAGGCCCTGGCCCGTCAGTCGCTGGGCGTCTTCAGAAGCCGCGAGCAGCGCATCCGTTCACTGACCCTCGGTGACCGTACGGCCGCGGTAGAAATCGACTACAGCGCCATTGTAGCCGTCGATTTGCCCAACGGGCTGAAAGCCGGGCAGGCGCTCATGCTGCGGAGCGTTACCATCTTCGCCTTCAGCGACGGTAAAATCAGCCGCATCAGCGATTATAGCTAGCTAAAGACGGGGGCGGTGCGGAGCACTCCGACCAGCCTCCCGCTTTTCATCGTTCATTTCTTCGTTTCCTATGCAACCCATTCCTATCAAAACTACCGTTGTCGGGTCGATGCCTTTTCCGGGCTGGCTGGAGTTTTCGAGCCAGAACCTGAGCCAGTTTGGTCCGGCCGATATCAACGAGATGATCGAAGACGCCGTAGTGACGTCCATTCATGATCAGGTGTCGGCGGGCCTCGATGTCATCACCGATGGTGAACAGACCCGTTTCGATTTCAACCTGTCGTTCTACGGCTATATCAACGGCATCCAGAATAACGATACCGAACTCCGGCGCTACGGTCCGCCGGCCCACGACCAGCGTGGTAAACACAACATCGTGGAGGCCCTGACGGCCCCGCGCGGGCTCGGCGTCGTGGAAGAATACCAGCGGCTGAAACGACTCGCGCCCGACGGGCAGGGATTGAAAGTATCCATTCCGGGTCCATACACGCTGAGCGGCCGGTTGCTGCCAGGCAGTCTGTACAAAGACCGCTGGGAAGTCACCGAAGCCCTGCTGCCGCTGGTCTGCCAGGAAATTGCCGACCTGGTGGCGCTGGGGGTTCCGGAAATCTGCGTCGATGAGCCATCGATGTCATGCTACGCCTATCGGGAAGATACGAAGCGGTTTGTCGATATTTTTAACCGGACGGTAGCGCCGGGCGTCGGAAAGACCCGGCTGTCGATGCACCTCTGTTTTGGTAACTATAAAGGCCGGTCGGTGGGTAAAAAGACCATTGCCCCCATGCTGCCCGACTTTCTGGATATGACCGTCGATGAACTCCATTCCGAGATGACGATTCTGAACTTTTCGGAAGTAAATCTGCTCGAACGGTTCGCCGAGAAATTCGATGTGGCCGTAGGCGTCATTGATGTGAAGAGCTATTACATCGAAACCCCCGACGACGTAGCCGAGCGGATTCGGAAGTGCCTGCCCTACGTTCCGGCCGAGAAGCTGGCCGTAGCCCCCGATTGCGGGTTGAGCCAGACCGCCCGCTGGGCCGCCAAACAAAAGCTGGCCAACATGGTAGCCGGCGCCAAACTGGTGCGCGCCCAATTGTAAAAATGCGAAGGGGATAGGCGTTGTAGTCCGCGTCCTCACCGGGACGCGTAGTCCGGGACGCGTAGTCCGGGACGCGTAGTCCGGGACGCGTAGTTGGACCACTTGTCCGGATGGTTTGTTGCTGACGCGCGTGAGACGCGAGGGGTCGCGTCTCTACGTGCGTAGCTGTTCTCGTAGGGCGTCGGTCATTTGACAGCGTTCCTGGGTTAGCTGGCTGATGTTTTCGTTGAGCAGCATGCGGTTCCGGGCGTTGTTGAAATGTTCGCTGTAGGTGATGCGGAGCTCTTTCCGCTTCCTGCTCTCCAGAAAACGACGGGCATCGTCGGGCGTTTCGAGCAGCAGGGGCGGTACCGTTGTCGGCTTGTCGGCATCGTCTTTCGCAACCATCGTGAAGTAGCTGGTATTAGTATGCTTGACGAAACCCGTCTTTACATTTTCGGCAACGACTTTAATACCCACAACCAGCGACGTGCGCCCTACGTAGTTGACCGATGCCATCAGCGATACCAGCTCGCCCACCTCGACCGGCTGCCGGAAGTCGACGCCATCGACCGATACCGTAACGCAGTAGGTACCGGCATGTTTGGCCGCGCAGGCATACGCTACCTTATCCATCAACGACAGCAGAATACCACCGTGAACGCGCCCGCCAAAATTGGCATAGGACGGAATCATCAGCTCGGTCAGCGTGGTGCGTGAGTAGCTAACGGGTTTGGCATCGGGATGATTTGCGGAGGTAGAGTTCATGAAGTTAATCGGATTGGGTACAGAATAAGGCAAATATGGGCGAAACCAACCGGAAAAAAGCCATGGCTGACCGGCGCGCTCCGGCACAATAAACAAAAAGCCAACCCGCGTACGGATTGGCTTCAACTGATAAAGAAGGGAAACAATTAAACCGCGAAGCTTTCGCCACAGCCGCAGGTACGGCTCGCATTGGGGTTCTTGAACTGAAACCCTTTGCCGTTCAACCCATCCGAAAAGTCAAGTTCAGTGCCTGCCAGATAGAGCAAACTCTTGCGATCGACCAGAATCCGGATGCCTTTATCTTCGACGACATGATCGGTCGGTTGTTGGGTCGCGTCGAACTGAAGATCGTACATCAGACCGGAGCAGCCCCCGCCCTGAACGCCGACACGGATGGCGTAGTCTTCGGCAAGGCCATCTTTCTGACGCAGCTCAATGATTTTATTTTTGGCGATTTCCGAAACGGTAACCATGGCAAGTCAATGTATAATGATGAATAAACACCAGTCATCGGCCAGACAGGCTGCTGGCCGCACTCTGACCTAGTAACTTTTGCAGAATCCGTAAAGTTTCATTAACCATCAGGTATCGAATACTATTCCTGACCTGTCAATCGTCTTTTACTCATGGTTACCAATCTCGAACACATCGGCATTGCCGTCCGCAACCTGGCCGCATCCAACGACTTATTCACAAAACTGCTGAACGTACCACCCTATAAAGCCGAAGCCGTAGAGGCCGAGGGCGTGACGACCTCGTTTTTTCGGGTCAACCAGACCAAAATCGAACTACTCGAAGCCACCAGCCCCGACAGCCCGATTGCGAAGTTTCTCGATAAAAAAGGAGAAGGCATTCATCACCTGGCCTTCGAGGTAGACGATATTGCAGCCGAAATGAAGCGGCTGGCCGCCGAAGGGTTCACCCTACTGAACGAAACGCCCAAACGCGGAGCCGATAATAAATGGGTTTGTTTCCTGCATCCCAAAGGCACCAACGGCGTTTTAGTTGAACTTTGTCAGGAAATTAAGGAGTAAAAACGAATGAATAAAAAGGGGTTTTGGACTGCGCTGTTGCTTATACCGGCGCTTTTATCGCACGGACAGGCTGTTACCAGTGCTGCCCGTTATACGCAGCCGGGAGTCGACGTAGTACATTATAACTTCTCATTAACGCTGAGTGACTCAACGAACCAGATCCAGGGCGAAGCCACGATCCGGTTCACCCGTGCCGACGACCGGCAGTCGGTCTGGTTCGACCTGGTCAGCAGCAAGGCCGATTCGGCGCTGGGGATGCGGGTTCGCGAGGTTCGGCTGGCCGACGGAAAAACCGCACCGTTCAGCCATCGGAACGACCGGGTGTTTGTTAACCTGCCTCCGGCACCGAACCAGCCCACAGAGGTTATTATTCGCTACGAGGGTACGCCCGCCCAGGGGCTAATCATCAGCCGGAACAAGTTCGGTGAACGGACCTTCTTCGGCGATAACTGGCCCAACAACGCCCGGCACTGGCTCCCAGTTGTTGACCACCCATCCGACAAAGCGACCTGTGCCTTTACGGTCAATGCCCCCGCTACCTATCGCGTTGTTGCCAACGGGAAACTACTGGGTGAAGACGCCCTGCCGGCCGCCGGGGGAGGGCCAGCCCGCAAGCGTACCCGATGGCAGGAAAATACACCTATACCGACCAAAGTGATGGTGATCGGAGCTGCCCGGTTTGCGGTTGAAGACGTAGGGGCTGTGAGCGGTGTGCTGGTCCAGAGCTGGCTGTATCCCAACGACAGTCAGAAAGGATTCATAGATTACCGGCCGGCTAAAGATATTCTCCAGTATTTTATCAATCAGATCGGCCCGTATTCGTACGAGAAGCTGGCCAACGTACAGTCGACGACGGTGTTTGGCGGTATGGAGAACGCGAGCTGTATTTTCTACAACGAAAAAGTCATTGTAGGCCGGAAAGACTCAGATGTGGAAGCTCTGCTCGCCCACGAAATTGCGCACCAGTGGTTTGGTAATTCAGCTACGGAGGCCGACTGGTCGCAGTTGTGGCTGAGTGAGGGGTTTGCCACGTATTTCTCGGCGCTCTACCTCGAGCAGGCTTACGGACGCGACACGCTCAACGCGGTGCTGAACCAGAATAAAGGGCAGATTTTTCGGTACACAGCGCTCAAGCCGAAGGGCACGGTAGTTGATTCGGTCACGACCAATCTGAATGATCTGCTGAACCCCAACTCGTACCAGAAAGGCGGCTGGGTACTACACATGCTCCGCCATGAGCTGGGCGACGATGCGTTCTGGCGGGGTATTCGGGCCTACTACGCCCAATACCGGAATGCCAATGCGCGCAGTGCCGATTTTCAGGCGGTGATGGAACGGGTTTCGGGTAAAAAACTGGACCGGTTTTTTCAGCAGTGGCTACATCAGCCGGGCTACCCTGAACTGGTGTGGGGATCGCGCTACGACGCGGCCCGCAAAGCGTTGGTAATTGATGTGCGGCAAGCCCAGTCGACCGGTTCGTACTTCACCGTTCCGCTTACGTTCAGCATCCGCGACAGTCGCAACCGCGAGGTTCAGCGTACGGCCCGGCTCACCATGGACCAGCCCACCCAGACCTTTACCGTACCGCTGGCTACCCAGCCCGCCCAGGTCGTGATCGACCCCGATAATACGGTCCTGATGCGGGCCGAGCAGATGAAATGATTTACTTTGCCGGCGTTCGGGACGTCACCGAATTGATTCCCCGGCATAAATGCCGGGCCTATTGATAGTCAGAACAGATCAGGTCGTTGGATTGATATTACCCATGACTAGCCCTGGCATTCATGCCGGGGTACCAATCGGCCGAATCAATGCCGGGGCGGGGTGTACCCAAATCGATTCCCCGGCATAAATGCCGGGCCTATTGATGGACGAAACACATGAGGTCGTTGAATTGATATTACCCATGATTAGCCCCGGCATTCATGCCGGGGCAACCAATCGGCCAAATTGATTCTCCGACATTTATGCCGGGGTGCCCAATTAATCGAACCAATTCTCCGGCCACCCGGATACCAATTGAACAAATAACCCGATACGTACAGCAAAACTGCATCAACATGAACTATTACAAGTCAATTGTCGACACCATTGGCAACACGCCCCTGGTCAAGCTGAATAACGTGACGAAAGGCATCCGGGGAACGGTGCTGGCTAAGGTCGAATACTTTAATCCCGGCAACTCCGTAAAAGACCGCATCGCCATTCGGATGATCGAAGACGCCGAAAAGCGGGGAGAGCTGAAACCCGGCGGGACCATCATCGAAGGGACGAGCGGAAATACCGGCTTCGGACTGGCACTAACGGCTATTGCCAAAGGCTATAAGTGCATCTTCACGATGGCCGACAAGCAATCGAAAGAAAAGATCGACATTCTGCGGGCGGTAGGAGCCGAGGTCGTCGTTTGCCCCACGAACGTAGCCCCGGATGATCCGCGCTCGTATTATTCGGTGGCCAAAAAGCTGCACAACGACATCCCGAACTCAATTTACCCCAACCAGTACGATAACCTGTCCAACACCGCAGCTCACTACGACACGACCGGCCCCGAAATCTGGCGCGACACCGACGGACGAATTACCCACTTCGCGGCCAGCGTCGGTACGGGTGGTACCATCAGCGGTACGAGCCGGTTCCTGAAAGAGCAAAACCCCCATCTCGTGACCATCGGGCTGGATACCTATGGGTCAGTGTTCAAGAAATACAAAGAAACCGGCATCTTCGATCCGGGCGAAATCTACCCTTACCTGACCGAAGGGATTGGCGAGGACATACTGCCGCAGAACGTAGACTTCGATGTAATTGACCAGTTTATCAAGGTAACCGATAAAGATGCCGCCATTATGGCCCGGCGCCTGTCGCGGGAAGAAGGACTGTTTATCGGCTGGTCGTGCGGAACGGCCGTACACGGGGCGCTGGAGTGGGCCAAAGACCACCTCACCGACGACGATGTACTGGTAATTCTGTTGCCCGACCATGGCACGCGGTACCTGGCCAAGATTTACAACGATGCCTGGATGAAAGACCACGGCTTCCTGGAAGACCGGGCCTTCAAGACCGCCCGCGATATTGTTCACAGCAAAAACGGCGGAACATCTAACCGGCAGGCACAGCTTACGACCATCGGCGCCGGCGTGTCGGTCAGTCAGGCTATTCAGGTGCTGAACCGGTACGGCATTTCGCAGATTCCGGTTACCGACGAGGAAGGTCATATTGTGGGCAGTCTGACCGACAGCACGATCCTGAATCGACTCATCGACGACCCAACGGTGAAAGACCATCCGGTCAGCGAAGTGATGGATAAGCCATTCAAATTCGTAGGGCTCGATAATACAGTCGATGCACTGTCTTCGCTCATCGATCGCGACAACAAAGCCCTGCTCGTTCGTGACGAGAAAGAACAGGTTCATATCATTACCCAGGCCGACCTACTGGCCGCCATGACCAACTAAACGGGAGCCCGAGGGCGGGTGCTCCGGAGCACCCGCCCGCTTATCGTCTGTTATCTCCGCCTTCTACCATGCTCAGGTAGCTCATGTAGCGGCTCTCGGCAATGTCGCCCTCGCCTACGGCGTCCTTGATGGCGCAGCCAGGCTCGTTCAGGTGCAGGCAGTTATGGAAACGGCACTGGTTCAGTCGGTTGCGCATCTCCGGAAAATAATGGCTGATTTCTTCTTTCGAGGTGTCCATCAGCCCCAGCTCCTTGATGCCCGGCGTATCGATGATAAACGTATCGGGCGCGATCTCGAACATTTCGGCGAAGGTCGTCGTATGAACACCTTTGTTGGCAAACGTCGACACTTCGTTCGTACGCAGGTTCAGATCAGGCGCAATGGCGTTTACCAGCGACGACTTGCCAACGCCCGAATGGCCTGAGAGCAGGGTCACTTTGTGGTCGAGCAGCTGCCGAAAGGCGTCTACGCCTATGCCTTCGGTGGCCGAAGTCGACAGGCAGTGGTAGCCGATACGGCTGTACATATCCATGATCTCCTGCTGATAGGCCAGTCCTTCGTCATTCAGAATATCACTTTTGTTAAAAACAATCGTAGTCTGAATCCGAAACGACTCGGCCGATACCAGAAACCGGTCAATGAAGCCCAGCGACGTACGCGGAAGGGCCAGCGTAGCCAGCAAGACGGCCTGGTCGAGGTTAGCGGCCAGAATATGACCGTGTGCCGTTTTGTGCACCGATTGCCGGATGATGTAGTTCTCGCGGGAGACGATGTCGGTGATGATGACCGTATTTTCGGCCTCGTCTTCCACGTCGAATACCACCCGGTCGCCCACGGCAATGGGGTTCGTTACTTTCAGTCCCTTGATTTTGAATTTGCCCTTGAGCCGACCCTGATAAATATGGCCATCGACGTTTCGAACGTCGTACCACGAACCGGTTGAGCGAATAATTAAGCCTTCTTGCAAGAGTGTTTTCCTCGTTAAAATGGTTGACTTACGGGAGCAGTACCTGATCGATCGTGTGAACGACGCCGTTGGTAGCGGGCAGGTTCGGGGTCTGAACAACAGCAGCCGTCGTGTTGCGGGTGCCCCGAACCGTGATCTGGCTGGTCGACACCACCAGGTTCAGCCGGGTGTTGTTCAGCAGCGTGTTGATCGTGCCTGTTTGCAGCTGGTTGGAAAAAACTACCCCCGAAACGACATGATAGAGCAGGGCGTTGGCCAGCGTCTGCGGGTTCGCGGTTTCGATAGCCGCCAGGGTACCGAATCGCCCGTCGGCCCGAAAGGCCGCGTCCGTAGGCGCAAAGATGGTAACCGGATTCGTCGATGACGAGTTGTTGAGCGCGGCCAGCAGCGTCGGATTGGCCTGGCTTACCCGGCGGAGGGCCGCCGAGAGCAGCGTCAGGTTCGGATTAGCCTGGATAGTGGCCAGGATCGTACCTGTCGATGGTGTTAGTACCCGGTCAATCACGTGAATCAGCCCGTTAGCCGTCGGCAGATCGGGTTGGGTTACCTGTGCATTGTTGACAAAAAGCGTACCTGTGGTTGTTTTATTGACGAACGCCACACCCCGGCTGGCGGTTTCTACCGAATTCAGACCCTGCGGCAGCGCCGACGACGCTACCGATGCATAAAGAGCATGGTAGAGGACCAGTGATCGTACCTGTTCCTTGGGCAAAGCCGTAATGGCGCTGGCGCTGCCCAGCCCCGAAGCCTGAAAAGCCGCATCAGTAGGCGCAAACAACGTCAGGTTTCCAGCCTTCAGGGCGTCGCCCACGTCGGCGTGCTGGATAGCGGCCCGCAGCAGGCTGAACTGGCCGTCTTCCAGAATCTGATCGGTAATGGTTTTAGGAACGGCAACTTCCGTATCGTTCTGCTGGCAGCTGCTTAGCAGCATCGACAGCATCAGGGTGATGATTGCCAGTGGGCCAGGCCCGGTACGCGCACAATTGTTCATAAAGAAAAAGCGGGTGTATACTTAGTTGATAGTCAAACGGCCACCCCTGGTTTATGGTTTAAAGATAGCAGTCGGCAGGCTGTTCCCGACAGATCGCTGTTTCTGCCCATCCTCGAACGCCAGGTTGCAGTGGCAACAAATAGCGTCGTATAGACTGAACACTACTCCACTAAACCACTGACCTTCTGCTAAAAATTCCGTATCTTCGCGGCCTTGTTAAAGGTTGTTAAAATACCCCATTTGGGATGAAGGAACATATAGACCCGAGCAATCTGCCCCAGCACATAGCCGTTATCATGGACGGAAACGGTCGTTGGGCCAAACGGCAGGGAGCTGCCCGGGTGTTTGGGCACCGGAATGCCATCAAGGCTGTTCGCGAAGTAACCGAAGGTTGTGCCGAGCTGGGCGTCAAGTATTTGACCCTGTACGCGTTCTCGACCGAAAACTGGAATCGCCCGAAAATTGAAGTCGACGCGCTGATGACCCTGCTGGTGCATACCATCAAAGGAGAGATCAAAACGCTCATGGACAACAACGTGCGGCTAACTACCATTGGCCATACTGAGAGCCTGCCTGGCGACTGCCGCCGGGAACTGGCCGAGGCTATGCGCGAAACGGCGGGCAATACAGGACTTACTTTGGTGCTGGCCCTTAGCTACAGCGGCCGGTGGGAGATTCTGGAAGCGGTACGGCAACTGGCGGCTGAGGTGCGCGACGGCAAGCTGACCCCCGAAGCCATCGACGAAGCAACGTTCGGCAGTCATCTGAGTACGGGTGGTATCCCCGATCCGGAACTGATGATCCGGACCAGTGGCGAAATGCGGATCAGTAACTTTATGCTCTGGCAACTGGCTTATTCTGAGTTGTATATGCCCGATGTGCTCTGGCCCGACTTCCGGAAGGAGCACCTGTACGAAGCGTTACTCAGTTACCAGCGACGCGAACGTCGTTTCGGTAAAACCAGCGAACAGCTGGTCAAATAGGGTCAATGATGATAGGCTATGGCCGGGCCGCGCGGGTGCTTGCCTGCCGTAAACAGAATACTGAAAACTGTACAAAATTGAAACACCGTATAAAGTACATCCTCGGAATCGGCCTGCTGCTTAGCAGTTTAGGCAATCTGTCGGTTCTGGCGCAGGTGCGTGTTGGCGTGGGCGTCGGGCGTAACGATACGCCTGCGGCTGCAACAGATGATTTACTCAACTATGCCAGCCCCAAAGATTATGAAATTGCGGGGCTGACTGTAACCGGTACCCGCTACCTCGACCCCAACTCGCTGGTGTCGCTGGCCGGGTTGAAAGTAGGGGACAAAATCCGGATTCCGGGCGAGGCCGTCGGGTCGTCTGTTCGTAAGCTGATGGAGTCGGGTCTGCTCGACAACGTGGAGCTGTTTGCCACCAACGCGGCAGAAGGCAAAGTAGCGCTGATGTTCCGGGTGCAGGAGCGCCCCCGTCTGTATCGCGTCTCGTTTATGGGCGTTAAGAAAGGCGAGCAGGACCAGCTGAAAGATAAGATCAAACTGAACCTGGGTAAGATCGTCACCAACACCATTACGAAAAACACCCAGCTGGCCGTCCGGAAGTTTTTCGTCGACAAAGGGTATCTGAACACCAAGGTAAAAATTACGACAATCCCCGATAGTGCCCGTAACAACGCCACCATGCGCGTACTGGTCGACAAAGGGCAGAAGGTGAAAATTGCCAAAATCAACTTCGACGGTCGTACCGAAGTCGATGAGTCGGCAGTACGGCTCAAGATGAAGGGGACCAAAGAGATGCGCTTTGGCCGGTTGTTCAGCCCGTCTAAGTTCGTTCCCAAGAAGTACGAAGAAGACAAGCAGAAACTGATCGAGTACTACAACAAACTCGGCTACCGCGATGCCGCCATCGAGCACGATACGGTCATCAACAACGGCGGCAACACGATCACGCTGAACATCAAGCTGGACGAAGGTCGTAAGTACTACTACCGGAACATCGACTTTTCGGGCAACTACCTCTACAAGACGGAGCGTCTGCGCGAAGTACTCGGTGTGGCAAAAGGAGATGTCTACAACCCCGAAGATCTGGAGAAGAAGCTGAACGGAAACCCCGGTCAGGACCTCAGCTCGCTCTACATGGACGACGGCTATCTGTACTACAACGCCCAGCCCATCGAGAAAACCATCGACGGTGACTCGATCGATCTCGAAATCCGGATCTACGAAGGAAAGCAGGCCAGCATCAACCGCATTGTTCTGAACGGCAACACAAAAACCAGCGACCACGTGGTGATGCGCTCTATCCGGACGCTGCCGGGCCAGAAGTTTTCGAAAACGAACCTGATCCGGACGCAGCGCGAATTGGCCACCCTTGGCTACTTCGACCCGGAAAAAATCGGAATTACGCCCGTACCACAGAATGACGGCACCGTAGATATTGAATATACCGTAGAAGAAAAACCGTCTGACCAGATCGAGTTGTCAGGTGGCTGGGGCGGTTATGTCGGTTTCGTGGGTACGCTCGGACTGACGTTCAACAACTTCTCGGCCCGTAACATCCCGAACATGAGCGCGTGGCGACCCCTCCCGGCCGGTGATGGGCAGCGGGTACAACTGCGTTTTCAGGCCAATGGCCGTCAGTATCAGGTATATTCGCTGTCGTTTACGGAGCCCTGGCTCGGTGGCCGGAAGCCAAACGCCTTGTCGTTCAGCGCCAGCCATACGGTTTACCAGACGTTCTTTGATCCAACCAACCCGGCCAGCTATTACCAGCCGCTGCGCGGGCAAACGCCATCTGGCTCCTATCAGAACACGGCGTTTACGGTCGGGCTGGGCCGTCAGCTGAAAGTGCCCGACGACTACTTCTCGCTGAGCAACTCGATTACTTACCAGCGGTATAACCTTAACAACCTGGATATTTTCCAGATCGGGTACAATAACGGTATTTCTAACAACCTGACGCTGAATACGACGCTGGCCCGGAACAGCATCGATAACCCCCAGTTTCCGCGCTCGGGCTCGTCGTTCTCGCTGAGCGGTACATTCACACCACCCTGGTCAGCATTTAAAGGAACCTCGGAGGCCTCGTCGCCCGAAGACCGCTATAAACTCGTCGAGTACCATAAATGGATGTTCGACGCCAGCTGGTTCCAGACCATTTTTGGTAAGCTGGTTCTGAGCACCCGGGCGCACATGGGCTTCCTGGGCAGCTACAACCGGCGCACGGATATCGGTCCGTTCGAACGGTTCGTACTGGGTGGATCGGGTCTGGCCGGACAGGGTCAGTTTGCGCTGGCGCAGGACATCATCGGTCTGCGGGGCTACGACGACCGGAGCGTATATACGGCCGATTACGACCGGAACACCACCGCTCAGGAACGCAGCCGGGGCGGGGTCGTTTATAACAAGTTCGTTGCGGAGGTGCGTTACCCGGTTTCGCTTAACCCGTCGGCCACCATCTTCGTTCTGGGCTTCCTGGAAGCCGGTAATAACTGGGGGAGCTATAAGCAGTATAATCCGTTTGATCTGAAGCGTTCGGTTGGTTTTGGCGCCCGTATTTTCATGCCTGCGTTTGGCCTGATCGGTATCGACTATGGCTACGGCTTCGATAAGATTCCGGGGGTAAAGGACAAGGCATCGGGTCAGTTCCACTTTACAATTGGGCAGCAGTTTAGATAAGATTTGGGGGGTGCCCAGCGTTATATGAATTTATGAACGAGTCTTTTGAAGGGAGTTGCCCGATTTTTGCAGCGGTACAGACCAGTTGCCAACAGAACTCATCGGTTAAACCATCGGCAACAAACAGACTCTAACAACCAGGTGACGCTGGCCAGGAGATTGAAACTGAAAATCAATCACTTCCCTTGCTAATTTTAGGATAACAGCAATGAGAAAAGCCCTTTTTTTCGTACTTTTGCCCTTCGTTTGGCTGGCTACACCAGCGCAGGCTCAGAAGTTTGGGTACGTAGATACGGAGTTCATTTTTAGCAAAATGCCCGACTACCAGAAAGCGCTGGCTGAAATTGACAAGTTCACCGACAAATGGTCGAAAGACATTCAGGATAAGTACGTAGAGATCGAAAAACTGCAACGTACCTACCAGGCCGAAGAGATTCTGCTGACGGAAGATATGAAACGTGACCGGCAACGGATCATGAGTGAAAAGGAACGCGAAGCGCGGGAGTACAACAACAAGGTGTTTGGCTACGAGGGGCTGCTTTTCCAGAAGAAAAAGGAACTCATGAAAGCACCGATGGAGTTAGTAAACCGGGCTATAGAGAAAGTGGCGGTGCAGAGAAAGCTGGACTTTATGTTCGACAAAGCGTCAGATTTTGTCATGCTGTACACCAACCCGCGCCATGACTATACCGATTATGTCATGGAAGAATTAGGCCTGGATGCTGCTGGTAAAACAACCGCCGGTACCACGCCTGGAGCAAAAACAACCACAAAACCGACTAATACAAACAAGTAAACTGAGATGAAGAAAAACCTCGTCATGGCGTTTGCCGCAGCAACCCTTCTGGTTGGTGGTCTGAACGCACAGGCACAAGGCCAGAGCGCTACAACGACGCCGACGACTGCCGCACCAGCCGCTGGAGCGACGGCTCCCGGTCCGTTGAAACTGGGCTATACCAATATTGATTACGTATTAGCTCAAACGCCCGAAGCAAAAGACATTCAAAACCAGTTGACCATTCAGCGGACTCAGTCAGAAAACGAACTGAAACGGATGCAGAAGGAGCTGGAAGACAAATATAGCGCCTACGAAAAAGGAGCTGCCCAAATGTCGGATGTGATTCGGAAAGACCGCGAAACCGAACTTCAGGGCCTGCAGCAGCGCATTCAGGAGTTTGGCCGTACGGCCGAACAGTCGCTGCAGAATAAGTACCAGCAGCTGGTAAACCCGGTTGTTCAGAAAATCCAGAAGGCCATCGACGCTGTGGCCAAGGACAATGGGTATACCTATGTCTTCAACCTGGATGCCGGTGCCAATACCATCCCTATTCTGCTGGTAGCGCCGGAAGAGAACAACATTACCGAACTGGTTCTGCGCAAAATGGGTATCGATCCGGCCAAGGCTGCTGCTTCGGCTAAACCAGCTACGGCAGGTAGTGGTGCCGCCAATACACCAGCACCGGCTACCCCGGCTCCCAAGAAAAACAAATAGAGGCTGACGCTGATATAGTCGCTTTTTACCTTTAAAAAAGGCCTCTCTGATCATCAGAGAGGCCTTTTTTATTCGACTTTTTCTTTGAAATAGTCAATACAAGGCTCAAAAAGAGGGGTTTAACCTAAGAAAAATATCAATTTTATCTAATTACAAAATGTCTGGTGATACTTTTACGTTTTTCCAGATAGATTGTCATTTATCCATTGCCTATGAACCGTCTTGCCAGTATCGGAGCGGGGTTGCTGGGTCTGCTGCAGGCCGCCTTTACTCATGCTCAGGATGCCAAATCAATACAACTGGTTTTACCAACACAGACCAACTGGAACGTAGTACCGGAAGGAAGTACCGTGCGGTTTGACCTGAAAGCTACCGGTTCAGCTCAGGATACACTGGTCTTTTCGTTCGGACCTGACAAGCAGGATGGTATGCAGCTCGACTCGCTCGGCCATTTTAGCTGGACCCCCAGCTACGACCTGACCGATCGGGTGCAGTCGGCCAAATTGTATCCGGTTACGTTCGAGGTTCGCAATAGCCGCGGGCAGGTCGCTACCCAGCAGGCTGAGTTCAAAGTACTCCACGTCAACCGTCCGCCGGTTGTGGGCGCTATGCGGCCTTTCTACGTGCGCTACCGGACGCCCAACACCTATAACCTCAACTCTGATTTCGTGCGCGACGATGACGGCGATCCGCTCGTCTTTATTCCGATCCCCGATCAGATGCCCGAGGGGAGTAAACTGACGTCGCAGGGAGAGTTGTCCTGGACCTTGTCGTTCAACCAGTTTAGCCGGCTCAAACAGAACCCGCAGTATATTGAGTTCTGGGTAGAGGACCAGCCGGCCAAAACCCGTACCAAAGGTCGGCTGAAGGTTGAGGTGACCCAGATGGACCTGCCGCCCGATATCGCGGTTATCCCGAAGCAGACGCACTATCGGATGCGCGAAAATGCGACCGTGAACCTGAAGTTTTCGTTGCTGGACCCCAACGGCGAAGATGATGTGGCAACCTTCGGATTCCTCTCCGATAATCAGAACATTCCGAAAAGTGCGCTGGTCAAGAATACCGAGAACCAATATGAGTTCATCTGGCAGCCGGACTATGATTTTGTGAAAGATCCCTACGATTCGCTGGATGTCCAGATCACTTTCTACGTGCTCGACAAATCGCAGAATCGGGAAGAACGGCGAATCACGTTCACCGTATTTAATACCATCAACGAGGGTGAAAAAGACCGGTATTATTACGCTCAATATCGGCAACTGCTGGTACAGGCCTGGGGGCTGGTTGAGCAGTTGGGCGAGAAAGAAGAACAGCTGAAGCGCGACTATCGGAAAGCCAAAAGTGGTAAGCGAAACCGGTCGGTAGCCAACGCTTCGCTCGGAGCGGTAACTGGGGTCACTCCGGCGGTAACCGGGGCCAGCACCAGTCCTGAAGTTCAGAAGAACGGTCGGTTAGTGTCGGCCGTCGGGGGGACGGCGGTGCTGACCATGGGCACCCTCGAAGCCACTGAAGTAATTGGAAAGTCGATGAAAGATCTGCTCGACCGGTACAATTACGTGCTGGGCAAGCGGGCCGAACTACAGAACAAAGGGGAGGTGTTTGCGCGGGAATTTGCGCTCAAATCGACCCGCCGGACGGGTGAGTTTGTGAAAAAGCTCGATGATTTCCGTAATTCGATGAGTCTGAGCGGACTAGTTGCGCTTGAGCTGGATGCCAACTGGCAGAGCAAGAAAGAAGCCAACGACAAAGCTATCAAGCGGACGTTCAAGGATTTCCAGCCGCTGGACGAAACGCAGTAGCCCGCAAAACAGGCTAGTCGGTCGGTTTCGGCTCGTCCTGGGTTACCGAAGCCGGTTTGGGGTGGGGCCGATCGGCTTCGTCCGGGAGCGGGTCCGTGGAAGCCGGTTGGTCGGTTACGTCGCTGGCTACTGGCCTGGTTGGCTGATCGGCTTCATCCTGCACTTCAGCCATGGGCAGCACGGCCGCTTCGGTAGCATCCGGGCCCGACGTGGGCAGGAGGTTATCTTCCAGGGGGGGCTCACCGAAGAAACGGCGCTGGAAAAACAGGATCAGACAGACCCCGATGAATATGCACGAGTCGGCAATGTTGAAAATAGGGGTCGAGTAATACTGACCGCCCCAGATCGGAACCCACTCCGGAATGAAGCCCTCCCATACATCAACGAAAATCATGTCGATAACCTGGCCGTGGAACCAGGGGGTGGGAGAGCCGTAGGGTGCATTGTTCAGAAAAACACCGTAGAACGTACTGTCGATCACGTTACCAACGGCACCCGCCAGAATCATCGACATGGCCCAGAGCAGACCATTTGGCGCCCCCCGGTGGGCTAGATGGACCAGGTAGTACCCGATGCCGACCATAGCAAACAGCCGGAACACACTCAGGAGCAGCTTGCCGTATTCGTAGCCCAGCTGCATACCAAAGGCCATACCGGGGTTAAGTACGTAATGGAGTTTCAGCCAGTCGCCAACGACTTTAATCTGACCCGCAAAGCCCGGAGCCATATAATGGTGAACGGCTAATTTGACACCCTGATCGAGCGCAATCAGCACCAGCGTCAGCAGGAAAAACTTAAACGGGTTCTTACGAATCATATAAAAAAGTACGGCACAGCACCGGAGCGTAAAACCACCCTGCTGTGCCCGTTTAGCCTTGCGGCTGGTCAGTCAGTAGCTGCGGGCAGACACTGACTGACCGTACAAATACTACTTGCAGCCTTTCCGGCGCTTCAACTCGTTACTGATCAGCATAAACTCGCGGCTGCTCTGACCGGCAATCGACTTATTCTCGTCGGCCCTGCGGAACAGGTAAGGCATAACGGCTTCTACTGGCCCGTAAGGCACGTATTTAGCCACATTGTAGCCTGCATTGGCGAGGTTATACGAAATATTATCGCTCATACCCAGCAGCTGCGCGAAGTAGATATGCGGATCGCCGGGGGCAATGCCGTAGTCTTTCATGTGCTGCACGCAGTACTGGCAACTGTATTCGTTATGCGTACCCAGACAGATTGAAACGATGTCGCGGTTTTCCAGGCAGAAGTCAATGGCTGCGTTGAAATCATGATCCGTATCTTCTTTGGTAGGCTGGATCGGATCCTGGTATTCTTCTTCGTGAGCCCGGAGCCGTTCTTTCTCCAGATAGGCACCCCGAACCAGCTTAACACCCAGGTAATAGCCTTTGGCACGGGCCTCTTCGGCATCGCGCCGGAGGTGCTCCAGGCTCTCCCAGCGGTACATCTGGTACGTGTTGTAAACAACGGGCCGCTCGTGGTTGTAGCGATCCATCATCTCGTAGGCCAGCGTATCGATGGTGTCCTGAATCCAGCTTTCTTCGGCATCGATAAAGATGCGTACGTTGCGCTCATGGGCCCGGCGGCAAAGCGTATCGACCCGCTTCAACACCCGGTCAAATTCAGCTTTCTGGTCTTTATCCAGCGAGTCGCCGATCTGAATCGCTTCGAGCAATTCAGTGGAGGCAATACCCGTGATTTTAAAGACAGAGAAGGGAATATCGGAGGATTCGCTGGCGCGTTCTATCGTGCGCAGAATTTCGAGCGTTGTCTCGTCGAAACTTTTTTCGGTTTCTTCCCCTTCAACTGAATAGTCGAGGATGGTTCCGACGTGGTACTTCTGGAGATGCCTGATGGTACGTTCAGAATCGTTGATACTCTCACCTCCACAGAATTGCTCAAAAATCGTGTTTTTGATGAGGAATTTGATGGGGAGCCGTAAGCGTAGGGCAATCTTTATAAAAAATGTCCCTATATTTACCAGCCATCCCTTATTCATCAACGCAAACAACCAGTACGTTTTTCGAAGTTTGAAATTCGACTGGCAGGAAAAAGCAATCGAAGTGTCTTCAAAAGAGACTGGCCGGGATTCGTCCAGTTTCACGCCCGCGACCCGCTCAGCGGTTTCCGGCATTAGATTACTTCGGTTCGACATATTAATGCTCCGTTTTGGCGGTGCTACGTCCATAGCGTTAGGTGCGTGTCGGTTAACACGACCGAAATATAAAACGAAATTTCGGTCAAACGGTTAAACTCACCGGCGCGACTTGTTCGAGAGACTTAACCTGTGATAAGACAAATGAAGGAACCAGCTTGACAAACAGCCGATTCCCTCTGCAAATATACCACAAAATTGCATTGAAAAGTTCCCGATAGAGTATCCATATTACCTCCAGATTACGCGTCATTATGAAAGTCGATTTAGCCGTAGAGCCGCTTGAATCGTGGATTGAGACCAACGGCAAGCCCCTCATTATTGCCGGTCCGTGCAGCGCCGAGACCGAAGAACAACTTGTTGAAACCGCGCGTCAGCTGAAACAGCTGGATGCGGTTCATGTTATCCGGGCCGGCGTTTGGAAGCCCCGGACCCGGCCAGGCAGCTTTGAAGGCATGGGCGAAGCCGCTCTGCCCTGGATTCAGCGCGCCAAAGCGGAAACAGGTCTGCCGTTTGCGGTTGAAGTAGCTACCCCTGAGCATATTGAGCTAGCCCTGAAATATGGTGTTGATATCCTGTGGGTAGGCGCCCGCACCACGGTGAACCCTTTCAACGTACAGGAAATTGCCGACGCGCTGCGGGGTGTCGATGTGCCTGTACTGGTGAAAAACCCGGTTAACCCCGATCTGGCCCTGTGGGTGGGTGCGTTCGAGCGGATTGCCGGTGCCGGCGTTTCGAAGCTAGGTGCTATTCACCGGGGTTTTGCTACGGGCGAGGCTACCAAATACCGCAACGTACCAATGTGGCAGATGGCGATCGAACTGAAGTCGATCTTCCCGCAGCTGCCAATCATTGGTGACCCGAGCCACATGGCTGGCAAACGGGCTTACCTAAACGAACTGGCGCAGATGGCGATGGACCTGAACTACGATGGTCTGATCGTTGAGTCGCATATCGATCCGGATAACGCCTGGAGCGACGCGGCCCAGCAGCTGACGCCAGCCGCTTTCGGCGACATGCTCGACCACCTGCAAATTCGTCAGGTTGAGTCGCCCAGCACCGAGTTTAACAGCGTAGCCGACCAGACCCGTCGTAATATCGATAACGTAGATCGGCAAATCGTTGAGATGCTGGCGGCCCGTATGGCGCTGGTCGAGCGGCTCGCCGAGTACAAACGTGACAATAACGTAACCCTGTTTCAGCCCGATCGCTGGAAAGAAATTCTGAAAACCCGTGGTGAACTGGGCCAGCGGCTGGGTTTGTACCCTGAGCTGGTCGAAGAAATCTACAAGATCATTCACATGGAGTCGATTCGGAAACAGACCGAAGTGATGAACAATCAGGCGGTTTAAGCCAGATAGCCAATAGAAGGGGGCGTCCTGATCGAAAGAATGCTGTAACGGTAATTCTTTCGATCAGGACGCTCTCTTTTTTTACCTGAACGTTACGGAGGCCCTGGCTTGATTGTAGGCGCCGAAGCAGCCCAGTCCGCCCTGAACGTTGGTCTGGATGGGTACGGGTTCGGCAAACGGATTACCGCCTACCTCGTTCTGGCGTTCTACCGAGTCGTGGTACCGGTAGTAGTTTTCATCGACGCTGAGCAGATAGGCATTTATCGGACCCGTAGGCCGACTTACCTGCTGCTGACCGTTTATCCAGGAATAGGCAATAGCCAGCCGCGCCCGCTGCGACACAATCTCCTGGCCGTCGCGGCCAATATCGGTCGTGGTAGAGCCGTTGTTGAACGTCCAGCCCGACCGCGTTTTGATGAGCGTATCTTTGACGGGCCCACCCGGCGTTGGTACATACTGGCTTCTATAGGTGTACTCGTTATCACCCGCCACCCGGTAGTAGTTTGGTTGGCCGGCCGGGTCGCGCCAGCGCAGGCGGGCGTGGTAATTCTTGGTGGTCAGGCCAAACTCGTTGGTGATGCTGGAGTCCAGCACGACCTGGTCTATGGGTACCGGACCTGGCACTGTGCAGCGGGCGGTAACCTGCCGACCATCGGGCACACTGACCGTTAATGTGTAGGTTTTTCCAACTATAATAGGCATCTCACGGGCGTCGGCGCGGTAATCGTAAGCTATCAGGGGTAGCCGTCCAATTGTACTGGTCATGGTGATTGTCTGGCTGCCATCCGAAAGGGTTACGGTGGCGTCCCTGACCGAGGTAGGGGTGAGGATTGGATCAGCGGTGCCTAGCACGGGTAAAGAGCGTGTCACCAGGGCTACCAGTACTGTATCCTGGGGTGAAATGAAGCAGGTGACCACCAGTTTTTCCCCTTCCCGCGTGATTCCTTTTGGTTCCACTTCCTGCCGGAGGCTGTCGCAGCCCGCCAGCAGCAGAACGCTCAGCAGGCCACTATAAAACAAGATAGATAATTTCATGATCAGAACTTGAAGTTATAGCTGAATGACGGAACAACGGGGAAAACGGAATACCGGAACAGGGCCGTACGGCTGAGCTGGCCCTGGCCCTGGCTGACCGATTCGAGCTGGTAGAAGAACGGGTTTCGGCGGTTGTAGGCGTTGTAGAGGCTGAACTCCCAGGTGCGCTCGTGGTGCTTTTTCTGCTTATGAAACTGGATCGACACGTCGAAACGGTGATACGCTTCGGCCCGGAAACTGTTCTTCTGCTGGCCGTAGTCACTGACATCAGTTCCGTAATCGAAAAGCGGAGCAATCGACGACGGGGCTCCGTTCGGGCCAAAAAGGGTTTGCAGACCGGGCTGATGCCGGAAGGCGCGGTAGTTGGCCACGGGCACGGTAAGGGCATTACCGGTACCATAGACCCAGGTGCCCGACAGGGTCACGCGCTTGCTGAGTTCGTAAATACCCACTACCGATATATCATGTCGCCGGTCGTAGCGGGGGAAGAAGGGCTTCCCGGCGTTCAGTTCGGCAAACTGCCACTGGGTCCAGGAGAGTGTGTAACCAAGCCAGCCCGACAGCCGACCGGTTTTGCGTTGCAGCAGGACCTCGGCACCGTATGACCAGCCCCGGCCGGCCGTAACGTTGTC
This sequence comes from Spirosoma sp. 209, assembly GCF_002006735.1. NCBI lineage: Bacteria > Pseudomonadati > Bacteroidota > Cytophagia > Cytophagales > Cytophagaceae > Spirosoma > Spirosoma sp. 209. The sequence goes on from NZ_MVEC01000019.1 coordinate 157,032, forward strand.
TTCCCACCGTACGCGTTCGGCCGAGGTCGGGTCGTCGATGAGCAGAAAGCTGGCCCCCTCGCGGTAGTTGATGATGTTCCGCATGGTTTTGTGATACCCCTCCACCGTTAGGGCGAAGCCCTTTCCCAGTACGAAATTGTCTGAGAAATCATTGGCAATGCCTACCGCTACCTGGCTCGACTGCTGCGGGGCGATGCGATCTGTAGTAGGCACCCACAGGTCGGTTGGCAGGCCTATGCCGGTGTTGCTCAGCAAATGAATATACTGGTTCATGATGGCGTACGAAGCCTTGGCCGACAGGCCCGGCCGCAGCTGGTACGAGGCCGACAGGCGGGGTTCGGGTCGCAGGTAGTTGGCGGTTCCCTGCGCAAACAGGCTCAGTCGCAGGCCGCCGTTTACGCGCCACCGATCATTAGGTCGCCAGGTATCCTCGGCGTAGACACCAGACTCAACGGCGTCAATGGCCTCTACATTCTGGGTAAACTGGTCGACCAGGCTGTTTTGTACCACCACGGCGCTGGGCGTAAACCGGTGAAAGATAGTCTGCGTACCAAACCGGACCGAATGTTTCGGCGAGGGGTAATAATCGAAATCGAGCTTGGCCGAGAGGTCGCGGATGCCCGAGCTGTAGCGGAGCGAGGTGTTCAGATTGTTGCTACTGCCCCGCTCATCGGACGAAATCTTGAACTCGTAATCGCTGTAAATGAGCGATAGGTTGGAAAACAGTTTCTGGTTGAAGAGGTGGTTCCAGCGAAGCGTACCTGTGGCATTACCCCAGCCAATGCCAACATCGGTTCCTTCGCCGGCATCGCGGGCGTAGAAGCGGTCGCGGCCGAAATACCCGCTCAGGTAGACCTTATTTTTTGGGCTGAATTCGTAGTTGGCTTTGGCGTTGAAGTCGTAGAAATAATACCCGGCATTGGTTTCGCCCTCGCTCTGCGCCCGAATCAGCGGAGCCGCTACTACATCCAGGTAGGTTCGTCTGCCCGATACCAGAAACGATCCTTTCTTGTTCTTCGTAAATGGGCCTTCGAGCGTTAATCGACTCGATATAAGGCCAATACCGCCTTCGCCGTGGAGTTTATCGCGGTTGCCGTCTTTCATGTTCAGGTCAATCACCGACGACAGCCGCCCGCCGTACCGCGCCGGGAAACCACCCTTGGTCAGCTCGACGCTTTTCAGTGCATCGCCGTTGAATACCGAGAAAAAACCGAACAGGTGGTTGGCATTATAAACGGTGGCTTCGTCCAGAATGATCAGGTTCTGATCGGGCCCGCCCCCGCGTACGTAGATGCCGGTTTGCCCTTCTGATCCTTTCTGTACACCAGGCATCAGCTGCAACACGCGAAGCACATCTTTTTCACCCAGAAAAGCCGGAATCTTCTTGATCTGTGAAACCGGCACATCGATCCGGCTCATCTGCGCGCTTTCACTCACCCGCTCGTCGGTGCGGCTGGCCACAACGCTTACCTCCGACAGGGCCTGACCGGGGGTGAGCTGTACGTCGAGGCTGGAATTTTGCCGCAGACCGATAACCCGCGTCAGGGGTTCGTAGCCGACGAACGAGAACGCCAGCCTGATGCTGTCCTGAGCCGGTAACGTGAGGGAATAAAAACCGTAGGTGTTGGTCGTGGTGCCGACAGCGCTGCCTGGTAAATAAATGTTGACGCCAATCAGGGCTTCCCGACTACCGGCTTCGCGCACGTATCCGCTCACGGTAACGCCCGACCGTGGGCCGCCGGGCTGGGGCTGCGCCAGGAGCGTATGCCAGGGAAACAGACAAAGGAAAATGTAGAACTGAAAACGCATAAGCTTAAGATGAACAGGTAAAGGATTCAATTTTGATGCCAAAGCGAGATAGAAGGTTGTAAGAGCTGATCAGCGCATCCAGAAATTAACATTTATTAATAAAAAGTTTGTTATAGAGATAGAGGATCAATTCAGGCTCCAAATCCGAACAAAAAGGCTGATTACGAGGTCTAGTAACAACGGGAGCCGTCAGAAGAAAACGATTTACGCAAGATGCTGCAATACGATAAACTATCACTGAATATACCCGATACAACCAAACCTCGCGTCGTGATCATCGGCGGAGGGTTTGGCGGGATGAACCTGGCCAAAAGCCTGCGCACCGCCGATGTGCAGGTAGTGCTGTTCGACAAGCAGAACTACAACGGTTTCTGGCCATTGCTATATCAGGTGGCTACGGCCGGTCTGGAGGCCGATGCTATTTCGGAGCCGTTCCGGAAAATGTTCGACAACCACACCGACTTTCACTACCGAATGGTGCGGGTCAACAAAATAGATCCGGCGGCCAAGACTGTAACAACGCTCATTGGTGATCTTACGTATGATTATCTGATCGTAGCGACGGGCTCCAAATCGAATTTTTTCGGCAATGAGCAGATCCAGAAATATTCGTTTCCGCTCAAAACGGTGCCCGAAGCGCTCAATATCCGGAGCCAGTTTCTGCAATGTTTCGAACAGGCCAGCATCACCCGCGAACCATCGGAGCGGCAGAGTCTGCTGAACTTCGTCATTGCGGGAGCCGGGCCAACGGGGGTCGAAATGGCGGGCTCACTGGCCGAGATGCGCAAACACGTGCTGCCTGCCGACTATCCTGGCCTCGACTTCAGCCAGATGAACATCTACCTGGTTGAAGGCATGGGCAAGGTGTTGCCTCCCATGTCGGACGAAGCGGGCCAGAAAGCCCGGCGCTACCTCGAAGAACTGGGGGTAATCATCAAGCTCAACACCATGGTCGAGAGCTACGACGGCGAAACCGTTACTTTCAAAGGCGGGGAGCAGATCAAGACCCAGACGCTGGTTTGGGGAGCGGGCGTAACGGGTGCCCTGATTGAAGGCATTCCGGCCGAGTCGACCGAGCGGGGACGTATTCTGGTCGACTCCATCAACCGGGTGCAGGGCCTGACCGACGTATTTGCCATCGGCGACATTGCGTTCATGAAGACCGAAAAATGGCCGAAAGGGCATCCGGGCGTGGCTCAACCCGCCATTCAGCAGGGTAACCACCTGGCTAAAAACCTGCGCCGGATGTTGAAGAACGAACCAACCGAACCCTTCGAGTACTTCGACAAAGGCTCGCTGGCTATCGTCGGGCGTAGCCGGGCGGTGGCCGATCTGCCGGGTAATATTCACCTCGGCGGGTTCATTGCCTGGATGGCCTGGCTGTTCGTACACATCTGGTACCTGGTTGGCTTCCGGAGCAAGCTGATTGTGTTCAGCAACTGGATGTACCGGCTCTTTACTTACCAGCGGGGTACGCGGCTTATTATCAGGCCGTTTATCCGAAAAGACGATAAGGTAGCGAACGAGATCATGCTGAAGAACGAAGTAGCCTGATCCAGTCCGTTCTTTACACTCACCCGCTGGCGCGTTCTCGTCGAGACATGTCAGCGGGTGTTTATATTTGTTTTCCTATATAATGCTGCTGATGCGAAAACAACACCTACGCCCGGCTATGCTGTCGGGCCTTTTGCTAACGGGCCTGCTGACGGCCACGTTTGCCCAGTCGGCGCTGGAGACCCAGGCCGATACCGCCGGTGGGCCGCTCGACCTGGGTAAGATGTGGACATTCGACGCACCCCCCACCGCGTATTTTCAGAAAACCTACAACTTCACGGCCGATCAGAAGTGGTTTGATGAAGCCCGGCTGGCCTCGCTGCGGTTTGCCGATTACTGCTCGGCGTCGTTTGTGTCGGCCAACGGGCTGGTTATGACCAACCACCACTGCGCGCGTGAATCCGGTACGGGCGTACAGCGAAAAGGCGAAGACCTGAACGCAACGGGCTTTTATGCCAAAACCCTGACCGAAGAGCGGCCGGTCGAAGGTCTGTTTGTCGATCAGCTCGTCCAGATCGAAGACATCACCAGCCGGGTTCAGCAGGCCATGAGCGCGGTGAGTTCGGGGCCGGGGCAGCTGGAAGCGCGCGAGCAGGTATTTTCGGATATAAAGGCCGAGTATACCAGCAAAGACAACTGGAAAGGGCTCGAACTCCAAACCATTACGTTCTACAACGGCGGGCGCTATGCACTCTACGGCTTCAAACGATATACCGATGTGCGGCTGGTGTTCATGCCCGAGCTGCAACTGGGCTTTTTCGGGGGCGATCCCGACAACTTCACCTATCCACGCTACGCCCTCGACTGCTCCTTTTTTCGGGTGTATGACAACGGCAAGCCGCTGAAAACGAGTCATTTCTTTAAGTTCAATACCAACGGGATACGAGACGGTGAGCCCATCTTCGTGATCGGTAATCCGGGCCGTACCGAGCGGCTGAAGACCGTGGCCGAGCTTGAGTTTGACCGCGACTTTCAGACACCGGCCACGATCCAGCTCATTCGGAACCGGTCTAGCGCCCTGCAAGCCTATAACGCCACCGCCAAAAACGATAGCGTCCTAAACGAGATCTTCAGCTATGAAAACAGTCTGAAAGCCTACGGTGGTCAACTGGCCGGGCTGCGCGACCCGGTGCTGATGGCCCGGAAGGCGTCGTTCGAGAAGCAGTTCAAAGCCACAGCCCAGGCTAAAAACCTGCCGGCCGACCAGCTCAAAACCTGGGACGAGCTGGCGGCTAATACGGCCCAGCTGCGGGGCTTGTTCAACGATGCCAACTTTCTCGGCCCCAGCGAACGTACCATGGGCGAGCTGCTGACCTTTGCCAACGTGCTCACCCAGTATAACGAACTGCTGACGTCGCGCCCGCAGGATGCGGAGCGGGCCCGTTCGCTGGTGGTATCGCCAGTGGTCAGGAATTCTGCGCTGGAAGAGGCTTACCTGGCCGCTCACCTGACCGAAGCGCAAGCGGGTTTGGGAATTGACGACCCGTACGTAAAAGCAGCCCTGAACGGACGGACGCCCAAGGAGGCCGCGGCTTACCTGCTGAAGACCACCAAACTGAACGATCCGGGTTTTGTGCAGGAGCTGCGTACGCGGCCCGGCGCCATCGGCGCGTCGAACGACCCCATGCTGGTACTGGCCCGTATTGGCTTTCCGCGCTATCTGGCCGCTGCTCGTCAGGCCCGCCAGATCAGCCAGCGGCAGGAAGTGTTGCGGGGGCAGCTCGGCCGGATGCTGTATGCCGTCTATGGCCCGGCTGTGCCGCCCGATGCTACCTTCTCGCTGCGAATCAACGACGGCGTAGTGCGCGGATACCCGTATAACGGCACCCAGGCGCCGATCATTACGACCTTTGCCGGGCTGTACGACCGCAACTACTCATTCGGCGACAAAGCGCCCTGGAACCTGCCCGCCCGCTGGAAAAATCCGCCTATGGCGCTGCTGAAAGAGCCGATGTGTTTTATCTCGACCAATGACATCATCGGCGGTAACTCGGGTAGTCCGATGATCAATAAAAACCGGGAGGCCGTTGGGCTCGTTTTCGACGGTAACCTAGAGAGCCTGCCGGGTGAGTTTATTTTCGTGCCCGACCGCAATCGTAGCATCTCTGTCCACGCGGGCGGTATGGTAGCGGCCATGCGGTACATCTACAAAGCGGACCGGCTGATCGGCGAACTCACGGGAGCACCTGCTCCTCCGGCGGCCAAAGCAAAGAAATAAAGCCTAGCAATCGAATGGGCCTTCGGGGCCATAAACCTGGTCAGACCCGGGCGCTGCAGACGTTCCGGAAATTTGGCTAAGTTTATGGCCCCATCGTTTATCGACGCCCATGACTAAATCAGACATTGCCATCATGCCGCAGTTCTTCGACCGGTATATCAACCTGGCCGATGATATTGACCTGCTGACCGCCCTCGCTCAACCCGCTACGTTCGACGGGCTGATTCCGGCCGAAACCCTACTGGCGCTCGGGAACCAGGTTTACGCACCCGGCAAATGGACAGTCCGGGATATTGTTCAGCACGTTATCGATAACGAGCGCATCATGTCGTACCGGGCCATGCGATTTGCGAGGAACGATAAAACTCCGCTGCCTGGCTACGACGAAGAACTGTTCGGCCAGCAGGCCAACGCCAACCGTCGGTCGCTGTCGTCGCTGCTGGATGAGTTTGCGCTTGTTCGGCAGTCGAGCCTGGCCCTGTTCAGGAGCTTTGACGACGAGGCTCTGCAACGTACGGGTATCTGTTACAACCAGACCATATCATCGCTGGCGCTTGGGTTCGTCCTGGTGGGCCATGCCCTTCACCACGCCCGCATCATCCAGGAACGGTACGTGCCGCTGCTGACCGGGAAAGCACAATAAAGAGCCAATTGGCCTTTCTGAGCGAGTTGTCACGCTATCAGTCGGTCAAAATCTGTACTTTAGCCGGACTATCAAAACCGGCTATGCTGAACCGAACACTTCTTTTTGTTTTTCTGACTGCGCAGGTCGCCCTGGGCCAAACAAAGACCAAAATTACCGTTACTGACATTACCCGTATCAGGCAGGTATCGGGCATTGAACTATCACCGGATGGCAAGCGGGCGGTTTACACGCTTACCACGACCGAACCCGCCACCGAAGCCAACGAATACGATTACCGAACCCACATCTACCTGACCGGCCTCCAGCCCGGCGATACCAAAGCCCTGACGCGCGGCAACGAGTCGGCCCGCCAGCCGGTATGGTCGCCCGATGGTCGGTACGTGGCGTTCTCGCGAACCGTAAAAGGCAAGAGCCAGGTATTCGTTATGCCGTTGGATGGGGGAGAGGCCTATCAGTTAACCAGCCTGCCCTACGGCGCTTCGGGGCCGATGTGGTCGCCAGATGGCAAACAGATCGCGTTTTCGTCGACCGTATCGATGGCCGAGATGCTGAAAGACTCGTTGCTGAACCCGGGCCGCCGAGCCCCCGTCTGGTCGCTCGAAAAGCCCGGTTTCCGGACCAACGACTTCATAAAGGCCGACCCGAAAACGAAAGCTAACCCCGACGGATCGCTGGCCGAAATCCGGGCCTATCTGAATAAAGATGTGGAGGACAAAAAGGCGAAGGTCATCAACCGACTCAACTTTCAGGGGGAGTCGACAACGGAGCCGGACCTGAGTTTTACGCACATGTACGTCATCGACGTGCGCGAAGGCGCGACGCCCAAACCCCTGACGCGTGGCTTTGCCTCCGTACAGGCCGGCACCTGGCTCCCCGGCGGGCAGGGGCTTCTGGCCGTTACCGACCGCGACTCGACCCGCCACCCCGACCGGGAGCAGGATAATGCCATTGTGTTTATTCCGGCCGATGGGTCGAGCAACCGCACCACCGTACTGGCCGAAGCCGGCAAAGGCTACGGCTCACCCGAAGTCTCGCCCGATGGCCGGACGCTGGCGTTTCTGGTCAGCGCATCAGAAGGCGTCAATTTCGGGCAGATCGGGCTGGCTACGCTCAACGGCAGCCAGGCGTCGGACATTCGGCTCGTCACCTTCGATCGGGCGCCCGGTAGCCTGACCTGGTCGGTGACCCCGGCCGCCCGGAAAGGCGCTGCCGCCACCGCCGTACTGTACTTCACCGCGTCGTCGAACGGCGGCACCCCACTGTACCGGCTCGACCCGTCTACCCGGCAGGTAACCCAGCTGTCGGACTTCGAGAGTGGCGTTACTTATTTTGACGTGGCCGGTAACCAGCTGGTATACGCCAAAACCGAAGTGGCTAACCCCTCAGAATTGTATAAGGCTGATTTCAGTAACGGCAGCAGCCGACCAGCGGCTACCCCCACGCTGGCGGGGGTCAAGCTGACCAACCATAACGACTGGGTGGCGCAACGGCAGCTGAGCTTCCCGGAGAAGCGTACGTACAAGAACTCGCTCGGGCAAACCGTCGATTACTGGATTATGAAGCCCAGCCAGCTGGAAGCGGACAAAAAATACCCGCTGCTGCTGAATATGCACGGCGGCCCAACGGCCATGTGGGGACCGGGCGAAGCGTCTATGTGGCACGAATTTCAGTACATGTGCGCGCAGGGATACGGGGTCGTTTACGCCAATCCGCGCGGATCGGGCGGGTACGGGCTGAACTTCCAGCGGGCCAACATCAAGGACTGGGGCACCGGACCCGCCGAAGACGTGCTGGCGGCCGCTACCGACGCGGCCCGCGAAGCCTGGGTCGATACCGCCCGGCAGGTGATTACGGGTGGCTCATACGCCGGTTACCTCACTGCCTGGATTGTTGGGCACGACAACCGCTTCAAAGCCGCGTTTGCGCAGCGGGGCGTTTATGATCTGACCACCTTTCTGGGCGAAGGCAATGCCTGGCGGCTTATTCCGAACTATTTCGCCTACCCCTGGACACCCGAGGCCAGGGTGTTGGACGCCAACTCACCGTATACCTTCGTGCAGAACATTCGCACCCCGCTGCTGATCAAACACGGGGAAAACGACCTGCGGACGGGTATCATCCAGTCGGAGATGATGTACAAGAGCCTGAAAATTCTGGGTCGTCCGGTCGAGTACGTGCGTATGCCCGGCGCTACCCACGAGCTGAGCCGGACCGGCAACGTGCGGCAGCGTATCGACCGGCTGCTGCGTATTTACGAGTTCTTCGAGCGATACGTTGGACCTGACGCACAGGGGCTGACGCAGAAATAAGTACCCGGCCACGGATAACAGGAATCCGTGGCCTTTTTTATCCTTACCCACCACCGTATATGTACAATCGACTACTTCTTTTTCTCTGCCTGGCTTTTCCGGCCTGGGCCCAGACCCCTGACCAGCGGGTAACGAAAGTGATAGCTGATGTATGGGCGTTCCGGCTGGCCGATGAACCTTTGCTGGCTGTCATGACCGGTCAGGGCCAATCGCCCGATCGGCTTTTCTCCTACAGCGAAGCCGCTTTTCAGAAAAGACATGCCTTTTACCAGCAGAAGCTGACCGAGCTGAAGGCGCTGCCGGCTCACCAGCTTAGCGCTGCCAACCGTACGAACGCGAGCCTGCTGATCTATCTGCTCGATAGTTACGTCAGCGACTACAAACTGAAAACGTACCTGAACCCCCTCCTGGCCGAGGGTGGCCCGCATACCGACCTGTCGTTCATACCTGCTCAGCTCCCGTTTCAGACGGTAGCCGAATACGAGCGATACATACGGATGCTGATGGGTTTCCCGGCGCAGATGACCGAGGTGGTGGCGCTCCTGCGCGACGGGCTGAAACTGGGCATGACCCAGCCCCGGGCCGTTATGGAAGGCTACCAGACGACCTACCAGGCGCACATCGTCAGCGATCCGGCCAGTTCGGTCTTTTACAAACCGTTTGAGCGGATGCCCGCCACCTTTTCGGCTGCTGATCGGGAACGGCTGAAGCAAGCCGGTCGTCAGGCGGTTATGGACGGAGCCGTTGCCGGTTACCGTCAGTTCGGCGCCTTTATGGACGCCGATTACCTGCCCAACCTGCGCACTACGCTGGGCGCGAATGCCCTACCCAACGGCGAAGCCTATTATCGGGAACGGGTGCGGTATTATACTACCCTTGACCTGACCCCCGACCAGGTTCACCAGACGGGGGTGGCCGAAGTAGCCCGAATCCGGGCCGAAATGAATGCGGTCATGGCCAAAACCGACTTCACTGGCTCGTTTGCCGACTTTCTGACATTTCTCAGAACCAGTGAGCAGTTTTACCCGAAAACCGCCGGTCAGCTCCTGCGCGAAGCGAGCTACATTGCCAAACGCGCTGACGATAAGCTACCTGCTTTCTTTGGTCGGTTGCCGCGCCAGCCCTATGGCGTATCGCCGGTGCCGGATGCCATAGCGCCAAAATATACGGCTGGCCGCTACGTGGGCGCTCCGCTGGGCGGTACAACGGCGGGTCAATACTGGGTCAACACCTACAACCTGCCCAGCCGGTCGCTCTACACGCTCGAAGCGCTGACGTTGCACGAAGCCGTACCGGGCCATCATCTGCAAACCGCCTTATCGGCAGAACTGACCAACCTGCCCGTATTCCGGCGGTTTCTGTATGTCGACGCGTTTGGCGAAGGCTGGGGGTTGTATTGCGAATGGCTCGGCCGCGAAATGGGGTTCTATACCGATCCCTACAGCGACTTTGGCCGACTGACCTATGAGATGTGGCGGGCCTGTCGGCTGGTGGTCGACACGGGTATTCACGCCAAAGGCTGGTCGCGCGAGCAGGCTATGCAGTTTATGGCCGAAAACACCGCGCTTTCGCTCCACGAAGTCCGTACCGAGGTTGATCGGTACATTTCGTGGCCGGGGCAGGCGCTGGCTTATAAAACCGGCGAGATGAAAATCAAACAACTGCGCAAACAGGCCGAAGCGGCCCTGAAAGAACGATTCGACATCCGCCAGTTTCACGATGCGTTACTCGGGCAGGGTACCGTTACGCTGCCTATTCTGGAACAGGTAGTGGCGGACTATATTCAGAAAGCCAGGAAGTAACCCGTTACAGACTGGCATGGATGCCAGCGCTGATCATTGGCTCCACGAAGCAGGGTATGAACTTACAGTTGCCCCTTGATAGCCCGGAGCTTCCACGTTGAGCAACCGTGCTTTACGATGCCTCCTGAAGTCGGTATGCCAAACACTGTAAATAAGCGAGGGCCATTAATATCATACGAACGACCCAAACAACCCTTCAGGCCTGCCCAGGTCAATAACTGAATCTCAACCGATCATGAAAAACAACCTCTTTTTCGTTATGTGGCTGGTAACTAGCGCCAGCCTGTATGCCCAGCCAACTTCCGATTCGACCCAGGTGACGAAGGCCCGCTGGCGTACTACGCGCCTGACCCGGCACCTCCGCTGGCAGGAAGCGCAGTTCGACAGTTTGTTTGGGTCAAAGCAGAATGTCAACCTGGTGGTACTCAAAAACCGACGCCGACGGCCGGTTGTAGCGTTCGGATCGGCGGGCGACAGCCTGAAGCCAACGAGTTGGTTTGGGAAACGGGACCGGGCGCTGGTAGCGCTGAACGGGACGTTCTTCGATGTGAAGCAGGGAGGCTCGGTCGATCTGATCAAAATAGACGGGCGGCTGATCGATACCACCCGGCTGTCGGGCAAGAGCATGCCCGAGCATCAGCAGTCGGCCATAACGATTGATCGAAACCGGGTGCGTATCGTACACGGCGGCAACCAGCCTGGCTGGGATCGTCAGCTTCCCGACGAGAACGTAATGACAACCGGCCCGCTGCTGCTCCAGAACGGCCAGCCGAATCCGCTGGCGAAGAATGCCTTCAACGACAATCGCCATCCGCGGACTTGCCTTTGCCTGGGCCCTGGCCGACGGCTGGTGCTGGCCACGGTCGACGGGCGCAACGCCAACGCACAGGGTATGAACCTCCACGAGCTAACCCGGCTGATGCGCTGGCTCGGCTGCCGCGACGCGATCAATCTGGACGGGGGCGGGTCAACGACGCTCTGGCTCCAGCCCGATTTGCCGGGTGTAAAGCAAGTGTCCGAACAGGGCGTTGTGAACTATCCGTCAGACAGTAAGCAGTGGATTCATACCGGCGAACGGGCCGTTAGTAATGTAATTCTGATCCGATAAACCGCATACTCAAAAGGGTGAGGAACAGGTTACCTTATTTTCCTACGTTTATGGGAAATAAGATAGCCCAATCACACAAGTGCGATGAAAACGGTTTATGTTCTGGCCTGCTTTCTCCTGACGGCTGTAGCCGCCATCGGCCAAAAAATTGCGAATGACAATACGCTCAGCGTCAAGGTCGATGGGAAAGACTATACGACGCAGCCTCGCCGAATTCGGGTCGGCAACTACTGGTGGGTTACGGCCAACGCCGTCAAGCCCGACAAATCGCTCCGCATCTGGCTCGGTACGTTCGACCGGCGCGATGCGCTCGAGTCCGGTACCTACCTGGTTGTTGATGCCGACAAGCCCGATACGAAGGAAAACCGGCAGAAGTACGAAGATTTCGGCAAGTACAAAGGCATTGCCATCATCAAATACGTCGAAGAAACCCGGGAGCCCCGCATGGAATACCACGTGGGTAAGTCGCAGAATAACGACGAAACCATCAGTGTCAAACTCGGTACCGACGGGTTTCTGGAGGCTACGTTCAGCGGTAAGCTGGCCGGCACTTACTGGAAAGAAAAAGCCACGGCTACGGTCTTCGGCGGTATGGGCCGGTTGATCAACAAGATGGAAGATAAAGCCATTACCAAGGCATCGGGCTATGATTCGGACATCGACCCCGAAGGCAATGGCTATAAGAAACAGGACAAAAAAGACGAGATCATACTGACCGACGGTAAAGTCCGCCTGAAGGTAAACTAGCTCGTTGGCCGGTACCTGCGGAGTCTGGCGCTACCAGTCAAATGACCTTCTGTTCTCTTAAAACAGCCCGTAAACGCGCGTTACGGGCTGTTTTCACAACCAACCTCGCTAACTTGCGGTTACCCGATTGGCTGGCCATGTGCATAGGGTCAGCCGATGGATATTGTTATGAGTGATAAACGCAGGCTGGAAGCCATTCAGGACGCACCGAAATTCCGTTTCTGGAAAAGCCAGATGGAAAGTAACGGGCTGACCATAAACGAGGTAAAAGACTTTTACGTCCGCCACCGTCACAACGGCGAAGTGTTGTTTGCCATGCTGGAGGTAGATGCCGACACCCCCGAAGGCGACAAGATCCCGCCCGCGCTGTTTCTGAAAGGCCACGCAGCCTCGGTGCTGGTTTGCCTGATTGACCAGGACACCCGCGAAAAATTTGTGGTACTCGTCCGCCAGCGACGCATCTCCGACGGCTCGCATACCTACGAACACCCAGCCGGTATGGTCGATGCCGACGACGCCCCCGACGAGGTAGCCGCCCGCGAGCTGGGCGAGGAAATCGGTCTGGAAGCCACAGCCGCCGACCTGACCAAACTGAACCCCCGGCTCTGGTTTCCCAGCACCGGCACCAGCGACGAAGCCATGCATTTCTTCTACATCGAGCGCGAGCTGCCCCGTGATCAGATCATGGCTTTCCACCACAAAGACATGGGTAACGCATCGGAGTTTGAGCGGATCACCACGGCGGTAACTACCCTGCCCGAAGCGCATAAACTGGTCAACAATGTAAACGGCCTGCTGATCCATTTTCTGTACCTCCAGCACGTCGGCGACTACGAAACCATGAAGCTGTTGTAAAGAATTTCCGGGTCGGGGTTGCGCTCTAGTCGACTAATCTATTATATTTGCACTCCCAAACCGGGGATTATAGGCTTCCGTAGTTCAATGGATAGAATTTCGGTTTCCGGTACCGACGATAGGGGTTCGAGTCCCTTCGGGAGCACAAGCCGCAAAACCGCCGACACAATCGGCGGTTTTTGCTTTTTATGGCCTTGTCACTGCTGGTATATTCCCGAAACAGAACAAAGATTTCCTGCTTTCGTTTTATTTTTGTTGAACTACCAAATAAGCCCACTTCACATGGATACGCAGTCAACAGAAATAAATGCATATCCCTGGCGTCGCTTTTACCCTAAAGGCGTACCCCATGAGATAAATCCGGATGCCTACCCGTCTTTGGGAGCTATGATGGAAGAAGCGTTCCGGAAGTTTGCCGACCGACCGGCATATGCCTGTATGGGTAAGCAGATTACGTTTGCCGAACTCGATAAGCTGTCGCTGCAGTTTGCGTCGTTTTTGCAGAATGACCTCGGTTTGCAGAAGGGCGATCGAATTGCTATTCAGATGCCCAACACGCTGCAATACCCCGTGGCTATGTTCGGGGCGCTGCGGGCCGGGCTGGCCGTGGTCAACACCAATCCGCTCTATACCCCCCGCGAAATGCAGCATCAGTTCAAGGATTCGGGGGCCAAAGCCGTCGTGATCCTGACCAATTTTGCCGCCAACCTGGAAAAGATTCTCGACAAAACCGACATCGAACACGTTGTCGTAACGAGTCTTGGCGATCTGCTGGGTTTCCCCAAGAAGCAGATCGTGAACGCGGTGGTAAAATACGTCAAGAAGCTGGTGCCACCCTTTAACCTGCCTGCCGCCATTTCGTTTGGCGATGCGCTGAGCCGGGGCAGTCGGCAGCCGTTCCGGCCGGTAGACGTCAGGAATACGGACATGGCTTTTGTGCAGTACACCGGCGGCACCACAGGCGTTTCGAAAGGGGCTGTGCTGACCCATCGGAATATCATCTCGAACGTAGAATGTCAGCACGTCTGGATGGCGCCCGGCAACGTACCCGATGGACAGGGGATTATCGTCGCGGCTCTGCCCCTTTATCACGTATATGCGCTGACAACCAACGCGCTGGCGGCCCTGAAAAGCGGGGCTATGAACCTGCTTATTACAAACCCGCGCGATCTGAACGCCTTTATCGACGACCTGAAAAAATACAAGGTTACGGCCTTTACGGGCGTCAATACGCTTTACAACGGCCTGCTGAATCATCCGCGCATTGGCGAGGTAGACTGGAGTCGGCTGAGCGTAACCTCGGCGGGCGGCATGGCGCTGCAAACGGTGGTTGCCGAACGCTGGACCAAGCTGACCGGTAACACCCCCTGCGAAGGCTACGGCCTGACCGAAACCTCACCCGTGCTGTCGTCGAACCCGATCGATGGGTCGGTGCGCGTCGGTACGATCGGGATTCCCTGGCCCAGCACCGAGATGAAAATCATTCGCGAAGACGGTACCGACGCTTCCATCGGCGAACCCGGCGAAATTGTGGCGCGGGGGCCGCAGGTGTTCAGCGGGTACTACAACCGCCCCGAAGAAACGGCTAAATCGATGCTGAACAGCTGGTTCAAAACCGGCGATGTGGGCGTGATGAACGAAGATGGGTTCTTCAAAATCGTTGACCGGAAAAAAGACATGATTCTGGTGTCGGGTTTCAACGTATACCCCAACGAGATCGAAGACGTAGTAGCTCAGTGTCCCGGCGTTATGGAGGTGGCCTGTATCGGCGTACCAGACCCTAAGTCGACGGAGGTGGTCAAGATTTTCGTGGTCCGGAAAGACCCGGCCCTGACCGCCGAGACCATAAAAGCGTACTGCCGCGAGAACCTGACACCCTATAAGGTCCCGAGGATGATTGAGTTCCGCGATGAGCTGCCGAAGTCGAACGTTGGCAAGATTCTGCGCCGGCCGCTGCGTGATGAAGAAATGGCCAAACAGGCCAAATAAAAGAAACAGGGGTTTAGCACCGTTCTGGTTGGCTAAACCCCTGTCTATTAAGCCGCCAGGCGGCTGTTGGTCCTGAAGTCAGAGAGGGTTACGAGCTCCTGCTGAAAGCCCTTTACCTGTTTTATGAATCGGCTGGCTTTCCGGCGCGACACCTCTACGCGATGCCCGTTGATCAGGCTTACGCTCAACTGCTGCTGGTCAGGGTGAATACCTTCCAGATACAGCAGGTTGATGATGTTCTTCTTGTGCGGTCGCACGAACACTTTCGATGAGAGCCGGCTCTCCATCTTCTTCAGCGTCAGCGACACCATCAGCTGACTGCCATCGGCAAAGTGAAAAACGGTGTAATTGCCTTCGCCTTCGAGCCGGACAATCCGATGCATCGGCATTTTTTTGCGGTACCCCCAGAACGGCAGGGTCAAATCAGGCATCTCAAACTGACCGGCAATTTCTTCGACATGTGCTTTGGTCAGCGGCTTGGTCAACAAGGTTGATTTCATGATACTATTCAATAAGATGGTGTGAATAAATAGACAGGATGGTAACGCAAACTGACCTTTCGGTACGTTGCGCGCACACTGTCAAACAAGTTTACACAAAATTCACTGTCAAGCCATTAGCCAGCGCCGAAATTTATTAAATAAGCCCGGGCTACGAGGATGCCGCCGGGTAGTAACGATAGCTGGCGAACTAATTGAGCCGCTTTAGCCTTGACTAGAACACAAGAATAAATCAGTTCGCATGGCTACTTTGCTTGATTTGGTCGGTAACACGCCCCTGGTGTCGTTAGATCGCCTGAATCCAAATCCCAACGTACAACTCTACGGTAAACTAGAAGGAAATAACCCCGGCGGCAGCGTGAAAGACCGGGCCGCAGCCAGCATGATTCAGGGGGCGCTGGAGCGGGGTGAGCTGAAACCCGGTATCAAACTCATCGAAGCCACCAGCGGAAATACCGGTATTGCCCTGGCAATGATTGCCCGGCTTTATGATATCGAGATTGAGCTGGTTATGCCCGAAAATTCAACCCGCGAACGGGTGCTGACCATGGAGGCTTTCGGCGCCCGCGTGATCCTGACCGAAACCATAGAAGCCGCCCGCGACTATGCCGACGAGCAGGTCAGAAAAGGGGGGTATTTCATGCTGAATCAGTTTGCCAACCCCGACAACTACCTGGCTCACTACCGGACAACCGGCCCCGAAATCTGGCGCGATACGAATGGGCAGGTTACCCACTTCGTTTCGTCGATGGGTACGACCGGTACCATTATGGGTACGTCGCGGTACCTGAAAGAACAAAACCCGAACGTACAGATCGTTGGCTGCCAGCCGACCGATGGCTCGTCGATTCCGGGTATCCGAAAATGGCCGGTCGAGTATTTACCGCGTATTTTTGAGCCGCAGCGTGTGGATCGGGTAATCGAGGTGTCGGCCGACGATGCGACCGACATGACCCGCAAACTGGCGAACGTAGAAGGGGTCTTTGCCGGGATGAGTAGTGGCGGCTGCGTATGGTCGGCTATCAGGCTGGCCCAGGAGCTGGAGTCGGGCATCATTGTTTGCATCATCTGCGACCGGGGCGACCGGTATCTCTCGTCGGGCTTGTTCGGGTAGGCCGGTTTTGCCAGGCAGGATGGGTAAAAAAGGTGGCTTACCGCCCCGACCCTTCGTCGGTTGGCCGTAAGTTCGGTACCTTTGTAGCCATGTATACCCGTATTATCCTGCCGTTGCTGTTTCGGTTCGATGCCGAAACGATTCACCATACCGTTACGTCAATCCTGAAGTTTGCGCTGGCTATTCCGGGGCTGTCGGCCCTGTGCCGACGGCTGTATGTGCTGGAAGACAAGCGCCTGGAGCGAACCGTTTTTGGCCTGACGTTTCCGAACCCGGTGGGGATGGCGGCTGGCTTCGACAAAAATGCCGAACTGGTCAGCGAGTTGAGCGATCTGGGGTTCGGTTTTGTCGAGATCGGCACGGTAACTCCGCGGCCGCAACCCGGTAATCCGCGTCCGCGCCTGTTTCGGCTCAAAGCCGATCGGGGCCTGATCAACCGAATGGGTTTTAACAACAAAGGAGCAGGACCAGCGGCTGAGCGGCTGCGTCATTTTTCGGCGAACCGGGGTGGCCGACGGGTCATCGTAGGCGGCAACATTGGTAAAAATAAAGATACGCCCAACGAGCAGGCACTGAACGATTACCTGCTGGGCTTCCGGGCTTTGTTCGATGCCGTCGATTACTTTGTCGTTAACGTGAGTTCGCCCAATACGCCCGGCCTGCGCGACCTGCAGGAACGTGAACCATTGACGAATCTGTTGACAGCCCTGCAAACCGAAAACCGGCAGCGACCGGCGCCCAAACCGATTCTGCTCAAAATTGCCCCCGACCTTACCGACGGCCAGCTGGACGATATCATCGCTATCGTGGCCGAAACCGGCATTGCGGGGGTTATTGCCACTAACACGACCATCAGCCGCGACAACCTCGTCACGGATGCCGCTCAGGTCGGGCAGATCGGGGCGGGGGGCGTCAGTGGACAACCGCTGCGGGAGCGCTCTACGGCCGTGATTCGGTATCTGCACGAGCGGTCGGGCGGCACCTTTCCAATCATCGGAGTGGGCGGGATTGCTTCGGCCGAAGACGCCCGCGAGAAACTAGACGCCGGTGCCAGCCTGGTACAGGTCTACACCAGCTTCATCTACGAAGGCCCCGCCCTGGCCAAACGAATCAACCGCGGCCTCCTGTAGAGACCGGTCCGTCGTTACGGCAACCCTTTACGTCTCTACAGGCGTCAGTAACAACATAACACCCTCTTGCATCGGCTACCCCAGCCACCTCGTTTCAGCCGCTTCTGATTGTCAATAAGTTTTGTGGTTTTTAGGGTTGACAGATCTAGTTTGGTCTAGTTACCAGGCGGTTATGTAGGGTTGGAATGGCGTGTGGGAGATGGCCTGGCTGGCGCGTAAGAGACGGTTGGGCTAGCGTGTAGGAGACGGTCTGGCTGGCGCGTAAGAGACGCGATGGGTCGCGTCTCTACCGTAGACTCCTTTTTCACGCGCTAGTTCATAATTTTTCGTTAAAAAGGCGGAAATTTACCCCTGCCGACACAGCCTTACTACCCAACGCATGGCCCAACCGACCACTTCACCCCGTCAGAATACGCTTCGCCGATCTCCTGAGCCCCGTCCGGCCGGGCGCACTGGTGAATCGGGAAGCCGCCCCCGACCCAAATCGTCATTTAACTGGGGCCTTGCTCTGGACCGCTGGCTGACCGATCAACGTTCGACCCTGACGCTGGGGGTGTTGTTGATGGGACTGGCGGGTGGCCTGCTGTTTGCCTTTGTATCGTATCTGCTTCATGGCAACGCTGACCAGAGTGCGGTTGACTCAGCGCTGTCGCGACCCCTGGCTGAGTCGGGTAGCGAAACCCGGAACTGGCTCGGGCTGGTGGGCGCTTCGGTTGCTCATGCCTTCGTGTTTCGCTGGTTTGGCGTAGGGGCGCTGGCCCTGCCCGTGATTGTGTTTCTGTCGGGCTATAAACTGGTGTTTCGGCAGGAGCTGGTGCCGCTGAACCGGGCTACGATCGGTCTGCTCTTTGCCGCGGTCTGGACCAGCCTGATCATCGGATACGTGGTGCTGGTAACCGACTCGGCCGAAACGGCCAGTGTCTGGTGTGGGGGTATCGGGTACGAAGTCAACGTGGCTCTATACAGCCTGTTTGGCTGGGGCAACCTGGCCTTCATCGGGTTCATGCTGTTTTTCTTCGTCGTTTACTTCTTCGATGTCAGCAAGATCCGGCTACCCGATTTCTCCCGGAAAAACCCCTCCCGCGTTCGTCCCTACGCCGACGATACCCTGCAGACCTTTGAGGACACCGAAGTGGACGAGGCTGAGGCCGAAGCCGATCTGGACGAGGAAGAAGAGCAACCACCGGTACCGGCTCCCGTGGCCAGCGCCCCCGTACCACCGGCTCCCGTAGCACCGGTATCGGCTCCCAAACCCGTCAGTGAACCACCGGCGGCTCCCGAAGTCATTGCCCAATCGACCGGGGTAACGCTGACGATCAAGAACCGCGACGCCGTCGCCGACCAGGAGCCTGCCGATGAACTCGCAGCGACGCCCGCGCCCACCTACGAGCCCGACCCGTTCGAGGAAGATGATCTGGTAGCGGTTCATGGTTTGTATGATCCAACGCTCGACCTGCCCCAATACCAGTACCCAACCATCGACCTGTTGACCGAATATGCCAATAGCCGGAAAGCGTCGGTGTCGGACGATGAGCTGACGGCCAACAAAGAACGTATCGAGACAACCCTGCGAAACTTCGGTATCGAAATTGACTCGATTCAGGCTTCGATCGGACCAACCGTCACCCTCTATGAGATCGTGCCGGCCAAAGGCGTACGGATTTCCAAGATCAAAAGTCTGGAAGACGACATTGCCCTCAGCCTCTCGGCGCTGGGCATCCGGATCATCGCGCCGATGCCGGGGATGGGTACTATTGGTATCGAGGTGCCGAACAAGAATCGGGAGATGGTGTCCATGCGCTCGGTGGTGATGAGCGATGTGTTCAGTAACAGTAAGTTCGATTTGCCGGTTGTGCTGGGTAAGACCATCTCGAACGAAATCTACGTGGCCGACCTGGCTAAAATGCCGCACCTGCTCATGGCCGGGGCTACCGGACAGGGGAAGTCGGTTGGGCTGAACGTACTGCTGACATCGCTGATCTATAAAAAGCATCCGTCGCAGCTCAAGCTGGTGCTGGTCGACCCCAAAAAGGTGGAGCTAACCCTGTTCAACAAGATCGAGCGCCATTTTCTGGCTAAACTGCCCGATGCGGAGGAGTCGATCATTACCGACACCAAAAAGGTTGTCAATACGCTGAACTCGTTGTGTATCGAGATGGACAACCGGTATAACCTGCTCAAAGATGCCGGCTGCCGAAACCTGAAAGAATACAACGCCAAGTTTGTGAAACGGCGGCTGAACCCCGAAAAAGGGCATCGCTTCCTGCCCTACATCGTGCTGATCGTCGACGAATTGGCCGATCTGATGATGACGGCGGGTAAAGAGGTAGAGCAACCCATTGCGCGCCTGGCTCAGCTGGCCCGGGCTATTGGTATCCACCTCGTCGTGGCTACGCAGCGGCCATCGGTCAACGTAATTACGGGTCTGATCAAGGCTAACTTCCCGGCGCGTCTGTCGTTTAAGGTGACGTCGAAGATCGACTCGCGGACCATTCTCGATACGGGCGGGGCCGAACAGCTGGTAGGGATGGGCGATATGCTGCTGTCGTCCAACTCCGACATTATCCGGTTGCAGTGCCCCTTCGTGGATACGAATGAGATTGAGGATATTTGTGAATTTGTCGGCAATCAGCGCGGTTATGACGATGCGTATGTGCTGCCAGAGTTTGTCGGCGACGATGGCGGGCAAGGCGACGACAAAGACGTGGACCTCGACAACCGGGATCCTATGTTCGATGAGGCCGCCCGGCTTATCGTTATCCACCAGCAGGGCAGCACATCGCTCATCCAGCGCAAACTCAAACTTGGCTACAACCGGGCCGGTCGGCTGGTTGATCAGCTGGAAGCGGCCCGTATTGTTGGACCGTTTGAAGGAAGTAAAGCCCGCGATGTGCTCGTAACCGACCTGCAAACGCTCGAAGAGATGCTAAAACGCCTGAAGGGCGAGTAAGTACATTTGGTAAGCCGGTACCGTAAAACCGTACCTGACCTACAGTTAAACGTTTGTCCATTTGTTTGATCTAATGCCTATACAGGTGGCCGGCATAGGCGGCTGCCTGCATCCCTGATTAACGTATACCCAATGAGAAAAATAGCATTTATATGGAGTCTGGTCGTGGTTCTTACCCTACCGGCCATGGCTCAGAAAGATAAGCGGGCGCAGACCATTCTGGACGCGATGAGCAAGAAATACCAGGCCCTGAAATCATACCAGGCCAGTTTCACCTACGCCAGCGTGGGGGGCGGTGCCAAAGATTCGTACAAAGGTGATTTGACCGTTAAGAACGATAAGTTTCGGCTGGTGCTGGGCGGGCAGGAGGTCTTCACCGACGGCAAGACGATGTCGACCTACGTGAAAGAAACGAACGAAGTAAACGTACAGGATTATGACGCCAGCGCCACCAGTGAGCTGAACCCTACGCAGATCTACACGATCTACAAGCGCGGCTTCGATTATCGGTTCCTGAAAGAGCAGAAGCAGGGCGGGCGTACGCTGGAAGTGATAGAACTGACCCCCAACCGGAAGAAAAGTCCGATTGCTACGGTGCAGATTTCGGTCGACAAAGCTGATAAGTCGGTGCGCAACTGGGAAATCATTAACAAAGACGGCAAGCGCACGACTTACTCGATTACGAAGTTCACGCCCAACGTCAACGTGCCCGATAGCTACTTCGTTTTCGACAAAGCCCGCCACCCCGGCGTTGAAGTTGTCGATCTTCGATAGGCGCGTCACCTGAGTAAAAAGCCAGCGGGATGGGGGCCAATGAGCGTGCTACTGCGACGTTCATTGGCCCCCATCCCGCTGGCTTTTCGGCTATACCTTACCGCCATAGGCCAGGTCGCCCGCGTCGCCGAGGCCGGGCACAATGTAGGCATGCTCGTTCAGATGGTCGTCGATGGCACCCAGCCAGAGGTGGCATTGGGGTAACTGACGCTGCACATGACGGACTCCCTCGGGGCTGGCAATGGCAGCTGCAATATGGGTCTGCGCCGGAATACCGTAGCGTAGTAAGGCATGGTACACTTTTTCGAGGGAACGGCCCGTGGCCAGCATCGGGTCGCACAGGATAAGGGTTTTTCCGCTCAGGTCGGGACTAACGATATAGTCCATCGCGATCTCGAAGGTGTCTTCTTCGCCGGGCGTATAGCCCCGATAGGCCCCGGCAAATGCGTTCTCGGCCTGATCGAAATAGTTCGTAAACCCCTGGTGAAACGGCAGGCCAGCCCGTAAAATCGTGGCTAACACCGGCTGTTGCCGGATTACCTGTGTGTTTGCCGTACCTAAGGGCGTCTGTACCGCAACGTTATGATACGAAAGCGTTTTCGAGATTTCGTACGCCATCAGCTCGCCGAGCCGCTCCAGGTTCCGCCGAAACCGCAACCGGTCCTGCTGAATGGATACGTTACGAAGTTCGGCTATGTACTGGTTAGCTAACGAGGGTTGCTGCGTAAAAACGAACATGGCGAAGGGGGTTCTTTTGGCGTAAATTAGCCGGATGCTTGTCGTATATCCAAGCCATTTGTTTAATTTGACCGTTCATACGGTCAAATGTGAACATGAGCGAGAGCCAGAACGACCGATAGCCGGTAACATGCATGCGTAGTATCGTTTACGTTTTCTTTTTTTTATTCATTTCTGTTTCAGTTTGGGCACAAAGTCCGTTTGTACCACTCAACACAGATTATTATCATCTGATTGATCGACTGGAGATTCGTCAGAACCGATGGGCCGAAGGATTTCACAGTTCCGTAAAGCCGTATAACCGGCATAGTATCATCCGCCTGACGGATAGTCTGGCTGCTCACCCCACCCGTGAACTGTCAGATACCGATTATTTTAACTACGATTACCTGCGCGATGACAGCTGGGAACTGGCGGGTTCCTCAATCGATTCGCTGAACCCCGACCCCTTTACGCGCCACTTGTTGCCGCCCGCCGGGCCCGGCGATAGCCGTAAACCGTTCCTGAAAAATTTTTACCGTAAAAAAGCCGATTTCTACAGTCTGCAAACGCCCGATTTCGACCTGCATGTCAACCCGGTTTTCAATCTGGGCCTGGGGCTGGAGAATGTCAACTATCGATATGCCGTAGAAGCCGGACAACCCGGCGGTCGCCAGGAATTATTTGTTAACACCCGCGGTCTGGAAGTGCGCGGAACGATTGGCAAGAAGTTAGGCTTCTACACTTATTTTTCGGACAACCAGGTCATTTTTCCGGAATACATCCAGCGCTATGGCGACCGATATAGCCGCGACAACGGCATAGAGGGGTCGGCTCCGGGCGAAAGTTTCATCAAACGGTTTGGGCAGAACGGAGTCGATTACCTGTCGGCCAGGGGGTACATTACCTTCGACGCACTCAAAATTATCAACATACAGTTTGGGCACGACCGCAATTTTTTTGGCAACGGGTTTCGTTCGCTCTTCCTGTCGGACAACAGCCCGCCCGCACTTTTTGCCAAGTTCTCGACCCGCTTTGGCCGCCGGATTCAGTACACCAACCTGTTCTCGCATCTGCTGAACACCCAGGCCCCCCTGCCGCAGGGTGATCGGCTGATTCCGCCCAAATTTGCCACCATGCACCACCTGAGCGTCAATATCAATGACCATATCAACGTGGGTGTTTTTGAGGCCACGGTATTCAGCCGCGACCGGATCGATCTAAATTACCTAAACCCGATTATTCTGTACCGGTATGTGGAGTCGGGGCAGGGGAGTGCTGATAATGCGCTGCTGGGTATCGACTTCAAAGCCAATTTCCTGTCGCATTACCTGGTCTACGGCCAGCTGATGCTCGATGAATTTCGGATCAACGCACTCCGGGCTGGCAATGGCGACTGGACCAACAAATACGCCTTTCAGCTAGGCGCCAAATACATCGACGCTTTTGGGGTACCCAACCTCGACCTGCAGGCCGAGCTGAATCTGGCCAGACCCTATACCTACTCGCACGAAGCCTCGCCGAGGGTAAGTGCCGGGCAAACCAACTACGCCCACTTTAGCCAGCCGCTGGCTCATCCGCTGGGCGCTAACTTCATTGAGCAGTTGTTCATTGCCCGGTATCAGCGCAAACGCTTGTCGGTTAACGGTATTTTTGGACTGATGACCTTCGGAACAGATCCGCCGGATGTTGAGCCTGATGGAAGACCGAGTCGCAATTATGGGGGTAATATCCTGCTCGACTATACGGACCGGGTCAGTGAAGACGGAAACTTTATCGGGCAGGGGCGCAAGACCATCGTTACCTACGCCGACCTGCGGGCTTCGTATATGGTTCGGCACAATGTCTTTCTGGATGCCCGCTTCCTGTATCGCTATCAGGACAGCCAGTACCGCCCTTACAGCTATACCAGCCAGGTAGCGAGCCTGGCCCTCCGCTGGAATCTGCCGTATCGGAACTGGGTCTTTTAAGAAGTTTTCGGTATTCTGTTTCCTGCTTCCGAGAAGAGTGCTCAACTTTGGGGTCACTTACTACCCCAGTTACACTGGAAACAGAACCTGTACACTGATGCTTGACCTGATTCGCCAGGAACTGACCGAAGCCCAGTCAGTCTTAGATACCTTTTTAGCTAACCCTGATCATTTGTTGGCTATTGAGCAGGCTGCCCGGCTCATGGGCGATGCTCTGAAAAACGGACGAAAAATTATTTCGTGCGGCAACGGCGGTTCCCACTGCGACGCGATGCACTTTGCCGAAGAACTGTCGGGCCGCTACCGCGATGACCGCCGGTCGCTGGCCGCCATTGCCATTTCTGACGTGAGCCACCTTTCCTGCGTCAGTAACGATTACGGCTACGAATACGTGTTCTCGCGCTTCATCGAAGGGCTGGGCAACGAGGGCGATGTGTTGCTGGGCATCAGCACCAGCGGCAACTCGGCCAACGTGATCCGGGCCGTAGCAGCCGCCCGCCAGAAAGGCATGAAGGTGGTGTTGCTGAGCGGTAAAGACGGCGGTAAACTGGCCGGGCAGGCCGATGTCGAGATTCGGGTGCCTCATTTTGGCTATGCCGACCGGATTCAGGAAATCCACATCAAGGTGATTCACCTGTTCATCCTGCTCATCGAAAAACAGGTCGTCTAAAACTGTTTCAGATACGAGATTTTACCGATCAGATGCCGTTCCTGCTGCCGGGCTATAAGTCCGTCGGCCGACGCTACCGAACCGGCGTAGACTCCGCGGTTATACACCAGGTACAGGAACGACAGGGGCTGAAACTCCCACGCCAGTCGAACATTCCAGACGTTTCGGTCGGTAAAGGTATTGCGCTGGAAAAAGCTGATCAGTTGCAGGCGGGGGTTTACGGCCAGCCGGTTCTGGATGCTGTAGAGCGCAATGGTGCCGGTATAGCCGCCTACGTTACGAAACTCGTTTAGCTCGCTGCTCAGGGTGAAGGCCGCGTGCGGAACAGGGGCCAGAATCAGCGACGCCCGGCCGTAGCTAAGCCGGCCGTCATAGTAACGCCCGGTTTCAGCCGTCAGGTTGTACGATACCCGCCGGGACGGATCGCTACCGAACAGAACCGAATACCGTACATAGCGGTACTTTCCCGATGCGATCGCGAGACCGAGCGGGCGGAAATCGCCATCGTCAAGTCGCTGGAACGTAGGGTTTACGAACAGGCCGAAATTGCCCGCGTTCTGAAAGGTGAACCAGATCGGGTTCAGGTTCCACTGTGCTTCCTGCAGATAGCCCGTAGAGGCTTTGTGATACAGCTCGGCAAACGCGCCCGGCTCGAAGTTGCGTACCCATTTCGGCAGCCAGCTGGCCCGGTTGACCAGAAACCCGCCAAACGAATTCGAGATCACATCGGAGCGGGAAACAAAGCCCATGGCCGGGTTGAAATTTCGCGTCACAACGGTCTGGGTCAGCCAGCCAACTATCTGGTTGGAGCGGTAGAAAAACTGGCTGTAGCCTGCCATACCCGCCCCACCGCCCTTGGCCGGCGACGATTCGGACGACTGGGTTCCGATCAGCATCGCACTGTAATTGAGCGACTGACCGAGCCGGAAAAAGCCATCGATCGCGACTGTACCATCCTGTCGGCTGTCGGTCGTGTCGGTGGCGTGGGCGTTTTTTCCCGTGACCAAAACGCCAATCCGGTTCTGTTTTCCCACGTTTTCGACATACCTGCCCACCAGAAAATCC
Organism: Spirosoma sp. 209; assembly: GCF_002006735.1. NCBI lineage: Bacteria > Pseudomonadati > Bacteroidota > Cytophagia > Cytophagales > Cytophagaceae > Spirosoma > Spirosoma sp. 209. The sequence continues at coordinate 182,959 of NZ_MVEC01000019.1, forward strand.
GTAGCGGGGCTGCCCGTGATGCCGCGCTGTCGAATGAGCATGCCGCCATAGTTACGCTCCAGCGATCGGTATACCAACCGCGCACCCGCATCGATGGGTACGGGGGCGCTGGTGCCGTCGGGCAGGGTCGCCAGGCCGATGCGCCGGCTGAAAAACGGCTGAATGCCCATGCTGCCCCCCTCCCCCAAGCCGTTTACTGCCGACAGCCCGGCACCGAACAGACTCGCATTTTCCAGAAAGAAAGCCCGCCGTTCGGGAAACAGCACCGAAAAGCGGGTCAGGTTGTTGACCTGCCGGTCTACGTCGGCCTGGGCGAAGTCGGTATTGAACGTCAGGTCGAGAACGGTGCTGGTGTTGATGGCCCATTTTATATCGCCCCCCAGTTTCAGGCGGGTGGTGCGGTTGTTACTGGTTTCGGAGCCGTTATACGCATCGTCGGAGAGGAGTACGTACGGCTGAACGCGAACGTTGGGGCGGGGTGGGGGTGGTTTGAGACCGGTTACCTGCCCGGCATACTCCATGCGCAGCCCCGATGGGAACGCCCGCGGAAACGCCGACCAGGCCGACAGCTCGTTCGTGGCGCGTCGGTTTCTGAAAAAATTGATACCCCAGGTCTGGGTCGAATCCGTTGATTGCGGATACCGGAGCGTTTGCCAGGGTATCTGCAGTTCAGCCACCCAGCCCGAGTCGGTTCGGGTAGTGCGTACCTTCCAGAGGCCATCCCAATCGGTGTCGTATAGGATATCATCAAAGCTGAGCAGGTCGCGCTGGGTTCCGTAGGCGTTGGTCATGAGCGCCATGGCGTTCCGGCGGTCGTTGAACCCATCGAAGGTGATGCCAAAGAAGTCGTGGGCTCTGGACTGAAAATCACGCTGAAAGTTGGGCGTCCGTAATGATCGCCGACCAGCCGTATCCCGGTTAACAGCGGCTATGTACAGATACTGGCGGTTGAACAGCACACGAACTTCGGTATCGAAGGTGGCGGCCCGGCCCTGCTGCGGGTCTACCTGAACAAACCGGCGGATGGGGCGCGCCCGCTGCCACTCAGCCTCGTCAAGCCGACCGTCAATTCGTAATCGGGTGCCGACCTCAACGGCCTCTACGCTGCGACGACGCGTGGGTGGGGCAAAAATGACGGCCTGCCCACCCCGGTTGTTGGTATGGGCCTCTTCCCGAACGGTATCCGACTGAGCCGTATTGGCTATATCCGGATTCGTTTGGGCCAGGGTATAAAAAGGTAAAAGGAGAAGGGTATAGCGCCGTAAAGAAAGAACCATAAACGCAGATTAAGCAGGCGCCAAAAATAAGGTCATGCGGCTATGCGTAGGGTACTTTTTCGCCGAACGGTTGCCTGATTGGATGAAAAGCAGGGCGCCTGGCGGATGCCAGCGTTCGGTTCATTGCCGTAGGATGTATCAGGAAAAAGGCGCTCGCTGGCCAGCCGGCAAGGGCTATGATCGGCCGTGTTCAGAACCTCTATATCACTGCGCTGGCAGGTATGTCTGTAGCTTAATAGTCGCCACCGGCGCCACCGCCCCCGAAACTGCCGCCCCCAAAGCCCCCGAAGCTGCCACCGC